>CAYJMR010000112.1:0-6228 GCA_964371375.1 uncultured Treponemataceae bacterium | reverse complement strand
GCAAGCGAAGTTGCAACTCTTTTACACTTTTTAGATCACGAATATGTTGTTGCCGAAGCAAACGACCCTCGCTTTATTGCAGGTCGCCAAGCAAATGTTCTGGTAAACGGTGAAGTTGTAGGTATTTTTGGTGAAGTTCATCCACAAGTACTTGAAAACTGGGCAATTACAGTACCGTGCGTCGCAGGCGAAATAAATGTAGAGAAATTAATTAAGTAATTTATAATGTACAAAGTATAATTTACAATTAGGAGAAGAGCTTCAGGGTGGTTATGGCTACTTTGAAGCTTTTTTATTGTCCTCTTTGTCTTTGCATAACCGTCTGCGCAACTTCTTCCAACCGCCCAATAGCGTATTCAAAAAATTGCTTAAAGGCGGGGCAAAAGTAATTTTTATCTAGTTGGGCACCGGAAAAACTGTCTCTGTCTCGTCTGCAGCCACCACGACATAAAGGGTACCACTTACACACCTTGCACTCTTCATCAATATACTGTGATTTTTGAATAAAGCCTATGCTTTCACGATTTTTGTTTATTGTTTCAAACGTATCAGTGTTTATGTTCCCAATTTTATAATCGTCCAAAACATAAAAATCGCATGGGTATACGCCTCCATCAGCTTCTATAACATTTTGAAAGGTGCAGTTTCCCATCATCCCACAAGACTCTGGTGGATGCCCTAAGAGCATCATTACAAGGTTGTCAAAATAGCGAACAGAAACTGGCTTTTCACGCTTAAAACTTCTGTACCAAAGATCAAAAAGTGTTTTAAGGAACTGTGCATATATTTGTGGTGTAAGAGACCAAGGATGTTTTCCGCGCTCTTCTCCAATTGGGTCAAGGCAGGGAATGTACTGTTGGTAGGTAAAATTGTTTCGCTCAAAAAAGGCATACATATCTTTTATGTTTTTTACAACATTCGATGTAATAACGGTTAAAATGTTGTATTCAACTTTGTGGTTGTCGAATAACTGCGATGCACGGAGAACACGGTTGAATGTGCCTTTTTGAGCTGCATCAAGGCGAAGAGAGTCATGGATTTTTTTGTTGCCGTCCATTGAAAGGCCGACTAGAAATTTGTTTTGAGCAAAAAAGGCAGCCCATTCATCATTTATGGAAAGCCCATTGGTTTGAATTGCAAAATGTACTTGTGTATCTTCTGGCCTGTATTTTTTTACAAGGGCAACGAATTTTTTATAAAAATCAAGGCCGCAAAGGGTTGGCTCTCCACCTTGAAAGGCAAAGGTGCAGGGAGAAAATCCTTGCTCTAATGGTTTCTTAACCAAATTTTCAAGCGTTTCGCTGCTCATCATACCGTAGCTTTTTACTTCTCTTTTTTCTGTTTCATCGCAGTAAAAACAATATGAACAGCGCATGTCGCATAAGCCTGATGCGGGTTTTATGAGTATGTGAATCGGAGTTGGTTGTGCTAGTTTTGCCATATTTATAAGTATAACAGAAAAAAAAAGGACTGTCAAAAAGACAGTCCTCGTTACTTACTTAAATAAATATTTCATTTCTTTTGCGTAATAGTCACCCAACTTATGGCGCATTACATCTTGCTTTGCAGAAAGTTCTTTTCCAACCTCAAACGGCTTTGCAAGAAGTACAAAGCGGTAAATACGCTCAAATAATCTAAAGCCATTTTTACTGTTTACAAGACCTAGAATTTCATTTTCAAACAAAGTGTGAATTTCCTTATTATCCATTAATTCAGCATAGTCTTTAAAGTCTATGTTCTTATCTTTTGCATATGCTTTTAATTCTGATTCCTCAGGGATAATTAAAGCACCAAGGTGTTTTTCATCTTGTCCAACAACAACTACTTGCGCAATATATGGAGAAAGCTTCATTTTTTGCTCAATAGGCACTGGTTCAAGGTTTTCACCACCTCTAAGAACAATAGTGTCTTTTATTCGGCCTCGTATACTTACTTCGCCATCAATTGTTTTTAAACCAAGGTCACCTGAATTAAACCAACCGTCTTTGTCTATAACTGCCTTTGTTAAATCAGGGCGTTTATAGTAACCTTTCATAACGATTCCACCACGAATATGTACAACACCCTTTTGCCCTGGAGGAAGCTCTTTACCATCTTCGCCCACGATTTTTACTTCAACACCATCGAGCGGCTTTCCAATTGTGCCAAAAATCGGCTTTCTAAGAGGGCGCACACTTACAACAGGTGAAGTTTCTGTTAAGCCGTAGCCTTCAACAAGGTTAATTCCGACGGTCCAAAAGAAATTATCGACCGCAGGAGGAAGAGCTCCACCACCTGAAACAGCCCCTCTAAAACCGGTGCCAAGCTTTGCACGTACTTTTTTGAAAATTATTACGTTTCCAAGAGCTTTTAGAGGGCAAAGAAGTAACCAGGGAAGACCCATTGTTAGCCAATCTAAAAAAGCATTGTTTTTCTTAAAGCGAGCTTCTTTATTAAAGAGTTTTCTATCCATTTTTGAGTGTAAATTTCCCACAGTAACAAAAAACTTGTAAAGTGCAAGAACTATTCCACCTGTTTTTCTCATTGAGCGATCTACACCTTCAAACACTGCTTCGAAAATTCTGGGAACTGCTGGCATAAGTTGCGGGTTAAGCGTTTGTAAGTCAGGAAGCATTATACTGCCGATTGGTTTAGAGTAACAAATAGCTGCACCTTGTAATAAAATCATGTATTCACAAGACCTCTCAAATGAGTGCCAAACAGGAAGAACACAAAGAGCTTTATCGCCAGGATTAAGGTAAATACGTTCTGGCAGGTCTGTAAACTGGGATAAAAAGTTTCCATGTGTTAGCATAACCCCTTTTGGTTCTCCCGTGGTTCCTGAAGTAAAAATTATACATGCAATTTCTTCTTTTGTTCCTGCTTCAAGCTCTTCTTCAACTTTGTTTGGGTTTTTTACCCTATATGCTGCACCGTCCTTTTTTAAATCTGTAAAGGAGCTTACTTTTATCTTATGTTTTTTTGCTTCTGCAATAGTAACATCACTTACATCATCAAATGAAATAATATGCTTTAATGAAGGAGCAGCTTTTTTTAAAGTAATAATTTTTATTACTTGAGTTTCATTTTCTGCAATTACGAAGTTACACTCAGTAGTTGAAAGTATGTACGATAAGTCTTGTTGTGTTGCATCGCATCCACGAGGAACATCTCCTGCCCCCATTGCCATGATTCCAAAGCTAGATTCAAGCCATTCTTTTCGGTTATCTGCGATGAGTCCTACAAGATCACCTCGTTTTACCCCTAGAGATAAAAGTCCTGCTGATACATCATATACGTTTCGCAAGAGTTCTGAAAAGCTGGTGGGCAGAAAAAACCCTTTTTCATTTTTTTCATATTGGGCAACTACATTAGGCCATTTTAAAACTGAGTTTCTTAAAAGTTTGGGAATTGTATTCACTGTTTCCATTTTTTATCTCCATTAAAACAAAATATCAAAGTTTGTCATTTTGACTATTATACTGATGAGAGAACAAAAAATCAAGGTTTTATAATGAAAAATAATTCTTTTTATTATTTTAAAGTTGACAAAAAACAAATATATTGTATAATAATATATAAATGTACAATTTTAAAATGTTGTGCAAAAAAACAAGGAGAAAAAAATGAAAAGAATTGTTCTTGTATTAATTCTTATGGCAATTGTTGTAGCGCCTGCGTTAGCAATTGACATCTCTGTTGGAGGCTCTTTTGGCCTGGGTTTACCCATCTTGCGTGGTAGCGATTATGATGATGTTCAAAAAACACTTGAATCATTTGAAGATGCCGGGGGTGATTTGGATGAAGACAAAATAGCCTTTTACCCGCAAATTGATGCTGTAATTTCAATGATTCCTTTTCTTTCATTAGAGACAGGAGTCGGATTTTTAAGCTCAAAAGAAACCCAATCAGTTTCAATCATGGGTGCTACTGTCGACACTGATTTTATGAGAACTGAGATTGTTATTCCAACAATGGTTCGAGGATCCTTTGAATATCCATTGCAATTGGGATTAGCATCTGCTGGTGTTACATATATTTCAGTAGGCACTAAACTAGGGATTCCTCTTGCTAGCTATATGACATATAAAGGCGATATTCCTGGTGCTAGTTTTGACCAAGAAATAGATGCTGCTCCAGTTGTCTTAGATGTGGCTTTTGCTATTGGACAAGAGTTTAGACTCGGAGAGAAGAACTATATTGGAATTAGGGTTGCATATGATTTAAATGTACTGGCTCCCTACGATGAAGAAGATGTAGATGCAGTTTCTTCCGATTTATCTGATTTGCGACATGACAACCTATTGTTTGGTATAACATATCGTTATATGTTCTAAGAGAACACGTAAAAAATCCCTACTCGAAAGAGTAGGGATTTTTATTAGTAAAATATGCGGTAGAAGTTGTAACTGCCCTTTACGCTTTGTTACTCACTGATTTTTTCAATAACTGGTAGTTGATATGTTTTATATTTTTCAATATCTGCTTCATACATTCTAAGTGTTACGCCAAGGTCTTGGCTAACTCTGTTGATAGGTATCCAATTTTCTGCAGGGACGCCTTCTGGTTGTTCTGCACTGATGTAAATATCTATACCACCATTCTCATCAAGCCTCATACCTGCGTTAGCGCCTACACTGTATTTGTATTGCTCATTTGGAATAAACAAAAACTTTTCTGTGTCATACACGGTAAAGGACCAAAATGCATCTGCGGGAGGCAAGTCATCTTTTGACATTGATATTTTATAGTCATACATTGCGTTCATATTTTGCCCATCTTCTGTAGTGATTTTTGGGTACACAGCGTATTCTGCAGGTAAACCAAGGGGCCCTAATACAGTTGCGGTAAGTAGTTCTTCAATGGTCGATTCTGCATTGGGCTTAAACATATTTAGAGTTTCTTCTACACTAAGTTTACCATAGCCTATTGCAATGTCTCTTTTTAATTCTTGCATAATTTTAAGAACTTTTTCTGTATCAAGTGTAGCATAGGTGTTTTGCTTGTTTGGCTCAACACCATATTTTTTTACGATTGAAAGCATTTCTTTGTCTATGTGATTTTTATCCTTAAATGATAAATGGTCAACAATAAACTGCATTGTATCCAATAAATCTCCACCATAGACAATTGCATCTGTTCCAAAGGCAGGTAGCTCAACAGCCGTTGTTTTGGGTGTTTCAACATTGTGATACTCAGAATATGTTTCAATAGTTGTATTTTTTATTGCTGAAAGATTTTGTTCTAATCTAATAGGTTCAACTTGGTGGGGCATAGCTCGCACAAAAGAAGTTCCTAATGAGCCAGAAAGCTTTACAACAGCATCGTAGTTCTCTTCATCAAAGTCGGTGTAGTTTTTTGTTAAGTCACTATAAAAAAGAACGGATGTTTCATTTTTAAAATCACCATTTTTTGTGGCCAAGGGAACGCTAATAGAATGGTCAAAAGAAGAAACTTCAAGGGCTATAAAGTTTGAGTCAAACTCAGGGTAGGTTATTATTACTGGTTCTTCCCGTACATCAAGGGTTGCAATTAGATATAGGGTGTCATTATTAGGTCTAGGAACAGCCGTCATTCTATGGTCTGCAATTTCTGTTTTTTTGTCTAATTTATTCCAGCCTGCAGTAGGTTCATATCCACTTACTGGAACTCTTGTTAAGTTGCTTATGGCATTATATCCTGCAACATAGGGATAGGTATACGTTACTAATTCTTTTAAACTCTCATCCGAGTTTAAATCCATGTTTTCGGGCTGTGTTGTTTGACACGCCAGAAAAAAAGTGCTTGCTAACAAGCACGTTCCAATTACTTTTTTCATATTATTCTCCTTATAACTGATAGCACACTTGATGCTATTGTTGAGAAAAATAATATGATAGAGTCCTTAATATAATCTTAAAGGTCATCTACTAAAGCCGTACTCTTAGCATAAGCAGTAGATTTTGCCTCGAAAAAGTTACGTAAAAGTTGACGTCGTGTCAACTTTTACTATCGAGTTCCGCGGTTCCGAAGAAAAAAGATTAGTGCAGAACTCGCTTGGTTTTGTTCAACATCCGTGTTGAACGCTTATTGCGTAGCGCTCGGCAAACCCCTACAAATCATCAACCAAAGCAGTAGATTTAGCATAAGCAGTAGATTTTGCCTCGAAAAAGTCGGTTTTTATCAAGTTTGCATTTGAATATTGATTAATCCATACCATAGATGCAGGTTCTTCATCATAGCCTTCATACAATGGTTTAAACCCTAGAT
>CAYJMR010000111.1:0-6262 GCA_964371375.1 uncultured Treponemataceae bacterium | reverse complement strand
CCTTCAACAAGTTCTTCCATTTTGACATCATCACCGAGTATATCCATAAGATTAACAACAATCATGTCATCATTTTTCTTTTGCGCAAGAGTATCATGCACCCAAAGGTCTGATGGCCCGCCTACATAGATAAACATATCTGTGGTTGAAATTTCTGCTATGTCTTGAATAGACGGCTGGAAACTGTGTAAATCTACACCAGAATCAACAAGGAGCTTAAGCTCAACGTCATTAACTCTGTCACCCAAAATTTCTCGTGTCCAGTCATATACAGGGAATGTAGTTGCAATAATTTTTAGTTTTCCACTGTCTTCTTGTGCACCACCTGCAAAAACAGATGCAAACAAGCTCAACCCAATTAAAACAATACTCAATGTTTTTTTCATTTTCTCTCCTATAAAAATTCGAGGATAAAAATATCGATTTTTAGACTTGAATTTTTTCAAGCCGTTTACGTAAACGGCGCACAATATTGAGTTTGCAGACGCAAACTCTTAAATGAATACAAAGGCAGTATTTTGCCGATGCATTCATTAACTTCCTATAAATCATGTCATTCTGAACGCAGTCGAAGAATCTTACTGTGAAAAAAAAACCTCGGCTATGTATCTGCGATGACACAGTTTGTGACATCTCGTCTTCATTCAAGGTGACAGAGTATACATTATTTTTCTGTTCCGCAATCCTTACATTTACCATATAACACCGTTTTAGGATTACTAACCGTAAAACCGCTAATAGAGCGCACTGCTTCTCGCATTTTTTCAGCAATAGAATCGTCCAGGTGGAAAGAATCTCCACAATCTTGACATTCCATGTGAATATGTGAGTGGCACTCTTCGGGATGGATGTATTGATATATACACTCGCGGCTTCCCTCTTTGATACTCCGGCGAATCAAACCATTTTTTTCTAAACTGGCTAAGTTTCGGTACACAGCACTCAAACTGATGTCGCTTTCTTGTAAGGCTTCTGTAATATCACGCACGGCAAATTGTTTATCGAGGTTTTTTTGAAAAAAAGAATACAAAACTTTTCTTTGATGAGTCATATACTCAGACATTTTCATTTCTCCTTAAACAATAATAATTTGCGAATCATTCGCATTTGCGAACTATTCGCAAATTATTGCATAAAAAAAAAGCTTTGTCAAGACTGATTGCAATTTATTTTGTGGGTTTAAACTTATTGTACCTGTTTTATGTAGAGAAAATATTTGATGTTATTACTTTGTATTATATTTAAAAGCGAAAGAACTAATTCCAGTTCTGTTTTTGAAAATCATCCACAGGTATGGGTTTTGAATAAAAATACCCCTGAGCGGCTTCACATTCAATATCCCTTAAGAATTCAATTTGTTCTTTTTGCTCTACACCTTCTGCAACAGTGTACATATTTAAACTGTGTGAAAGTTCAATAATTGTTTTTACCACTTTTTTCCCGCGTTCTTCGTCGTTGTTGTTTACAAAAAAACTACGGTCCATTTTTAAAGTGTCAATATTAAAATTTGTAAGCATTCCAAGAGATGAATATCCAGCACCGAAGTCATCAATCGATATTCCAAATCCATGCTTACGAAGTTCTTTAATTACTACTTCTAATTCCTTTTCTTTGTCTACAAGGATTGTTTCTGTAAGTTCAACCTCTATATATTTGTGAGGAATTCCAAAACTATCTGTTATGGCAATAACTTCATCAACAAAATTAGTATTTTCAAAGTGTCGGCGTGAAAAATTAACCGATATTGGGAGATATCCTTTGCCTTCTTCATTCCAAGTCTTAAGAATAGAACATACTTTGCCTAGCATATACTTGTCTAAATCCACAATAAAACCATTGGATTCAAATAGTGGAATAAAATCATTTGGAAAAATCATATTTCCGTCATCCTCAATCCAACGTACTAAAGCTTCGGCACCAACAATTTCTCCTGTTTTTATGTTATGCTTTGACTGAAGAAAAACTTTAAATTCATTTTTGAGCAATGCATCTTTCATCTTATTGCTCAGCATAGTTGACATTACTATTTGTTGTTTAAATCCCTCGTCATAATCACAAAAGAGCTTTGAGCCTTCTTTTTTTGTACTAGTATGAGCAAGACTAACACGATTGATCACTTCAATGATATTTGTTTCACCTTTTGGTATGATGTATCTTCCATATCGAAAAGTAAGTAGATGCCTTTCCATACCTTTAAGAAGGCTTTTATATCTATCTTCAAACTGGAAGCGACCTACTTCAAAATTTTCAAACAAAGACAGTTTTCCAAAAAATATAAATTCATCTACACCCACTCGTGCATGCATATAGGATTTATCTTGTACCGTATCACTCACTGTCTTTACTGTTTTTAAGGCGTTGTTTGCAATTTCATATGAATACATTTCATTTATGGACTTAAAATTGACAAAATCAAATTTTATTATTACAAATTCAGTATCTTGGTTATTTATTAATTGCTTTTCTGCTTCAATTTTTAATTTGCTCAAATTATAAAGGCCTGTTAATTCATCGTAATAGGCAGTTTTTTCTACCATTTTTAAGTTAGTTCTTTCGAGGTACATAAGATATAAAATCAAAACAACAAATCCAAAAAGAATTACTAATGAGACAAGAATCATACTGATAAAAATACTACTTACAGTGTTTTCTATTATTTCTGCTGGAATAAGTGTAATAAGTGACCACTTATTAAAACCTACAGGTCTATAATCTGCAAATTTTGTTAATCCACCAATGGTATATTCAATAGATCCAGGACGCTCTGCATTTACATCGGCAAGTACTTCATCTGCAGAACGGTTGTTTGCAATTGCAACGATATTAAATACATCATAAAGATTTGCTTTTACTCCATAGAGATCAGTAGATTCAAGCATAACAAAACCATTTTGATTAACTACAGCAGTATAACTCAAACCACCAAAGGCTTCGCTTAAAAAAGCTCTAAGATGTTCGGTGGTATACTCTGCAATAAGCACTCCATCAATTTCCTCATTTACGTAAATCGGAACAGCCGCAGTTAGCACTATTTCATTTGTAACAACAGAGACATCGGGTTCTGACATTATAAATTGGCCTTGCATAACCTGTTCAAAGTATGTTTTTTGCGAAACATCGATTATGTCACGATTATTGAGAAGACCAATACCGCGAACATCGGCTACAATCAGATTTGAAAAGCCCTGATGTTTAATAACACTACCTAGATATGAAATAATTTGATCTTCATTATGGCCAATGATTGCAAGTGTTTCTGCCATGCTTTCCAAACTGCTTTGCTCATTCTGTAGCTCGGCATTAAATGTAAACTGTTGTTGTAAAGAGATTTCTGATAGTGTTTCTACAGTAGAGGATTCAAGGCGTTTAGCAATACCACGATTAAATTCAAAAAGACTCACCAAAATAAGTAGCATAACACAAATTACTACCACTATTGTGATTATATTTCGATGGTTTTTTTTCATTCACACACCTCAAAGACACATTTAAGATAGTAACAATATAACAAAATTTATAAATAAAAGCAATATTTTGTGAATATAAAAGAAAAAATACAGCTTGCATAAATGTATTAAAAAAAATGGTATTACAATAACTTAACCATATAAATTTTTTAACGTTTTATACTGCTCTTCTGTAAGGTTCATTAGATTTACCTTTCCTCCCCCATCAGGAAGATCAACCGCAAAAATAGGTGTAGAAAGGCCTGAAAGCTCTTTACATAAATCTTCATATATTTTTATGGCTTCATCCAGAGGAAGTCTAAAATGAGATGTTCCCACAGCCATATCACCTT
The DNA here is from genome assembly GCA_964371375.1 of uncultured Treponemataceae bacterium. Taxonomy (GTDB): domain Bacteria; phylum Spirochaetota; class Spirochaetia; order Treponematales; family Treponemataceae; genus CAYJFX01. The sequence goes on along the minus strand of CAYJMR010000111.1, from coordinate 2,463 downwards.
GAAAAAGATAGCCTGGCTTTATACCTATTACAACGAGCTCATTAAAAAGATCTGCTAGGCTTTTAACAGAGTCGTTTACATCGCGCAACAATACCGTTTGGCTTTGCATTGGAATACCTGCATTGATTATTTTTTTAAGTGCTTCTCGCGCTTCACTCGCATATCCTTTGTGTATTTCTGCTATATGATTTATATGCGGAATAACCCAAATTGGTTTGTAGTTTTGAATCATGGAAACAAAGCTATCGGTAATTCTGCTGGGTGCAAAAATTGGAGCACGTGTTGCAAGTCGAATGACTACATCTTCTTTAGCGTTTCTTAAAGCATTTAAAAGATGGTCCAGTTTTTCATCGCTTGCAGTGAGAGGGTCACCTCCTGTTACAAGTACTTCTTTTATATCTTCATTTTTTGAAATGTAATCACATAAAGCCCTTATTTCATCATTACTTGCAAAAGGTAAATGAAGAGCATCACTTTCTCTCCTAAAACAATAACGGCAATGAGCAAAGCACGAACCTGTAGCTAAAAACAGGCACCGATTTTTATACTGATGGACGAGGCGAGAATGTAATTGTTCATTCTGCACAGTATGACACTTCGCGCCTAGCGGATCACTTGTTTCGCTGTCCAAAACTAGAGTTTCGTTGGGACTAATGAGTATTTGTTTTTGTAGTGATTGTAAAAAAGCCCCTTCCAGGCGCTCAAGAAGCGTTTCCCAGTAGGGGCCTATTTTTTCTATAAGCATGCAGTCTTAAAATGAATGTTTATAGCTTAAAGCAATACGGTCAAAAAACCATTCACGACCAACTGGTGTTAATTCTGATACAGTTGTTAAACGATCAGTAGCTTTTTCCCATTCTTGTTCGTAACTTGGTCTACTTGCGAAACGAAGTTGTATTGTAAGCGCATCCTTTTCGGTAAATTCAAGTATTGCTATAGGTGCAATATATACGGTCATAAAGTCGGGGTCAATACCGTGGTATTGAGATGCGAATGCTTTTTCTCCGTTAAGGTATCCATCTAGTTCTGCCTGTACTGCAACAGTTTGTAGTACTAAAGGCATTTGGTATCCAAGTAAGAAGGTTGCATTATATTTCCAACCATTAGCTTTTCCACCTGAACCTTGATATAGCCATGGAGTTCCGTTATCTGCACCACTTGTTAAACCTTCATAATAAATTTTAAATGTATCCATTGTTACAATGTGCGTCCAATCTCCAGGAACAATAGCAGCAAGATCAAATTGGAATAAACCTTGAAACCATGCCTCTATACGCCCTGTATTAAATACCATATCTTCATATTTTTTTTCTGCATCATTCCATATTGCAATACCTTGTACACCGAGTGGAGTGAAAGGCCATGCGGCAGCAATACTAGCACCTGCTGTAAAGTCTAAAAATGCTATCGGCGAAAATTGCACTTGAATTGCCGGGTCAATTGAAACAGGGCTTAATTCAAAAATACCTGAAATTTTAACTCTGTTTCCACTTACTAAAGGATTATCGCTAAAAGGTACTGGAATTGTATAATCAGCAAATCCTGTTACACGAGCTTCAACAGCAGAATAGGCTCCCGTAAAAGGTGCATATTGGCTTCCGCTCTCAGTAGCCTTTACCGGCAAACTTTGAGGGTAGTATGCAAAGTCGGCCACAATAGAAAAATCCCAAGGACTTTTTTCTGTTTCTTGTGCATACACAGTACAAACACTTAACAAAAGTATGAGTGTAATTAGAATAATGTTTTTTTTCATGTATTTCTCCTGTATAGCGATAGATTTATTACGTACTATACACTTAAAGTATAAAAGCAAGAGATTGACTTGTCAAGTAAAAATAATTTTTTATTGTATTAAAATTCTTTTACGGGAATTATTACACGGTTATTCTCGCTAGATACATACACTTTGAGTTTATCAAAGCCTCCAGGAATTCCTTTAAAATCATAATTACTCATACCAATCGGTTCTTTAGGTATTTTCAAAAAATTTGTATCTAATTCTTCATTTCCGTTTAAATCTTGAAAGGTTGTTATAAAATAGTAGCCTTCAGGTACTTGAATAGTGTATTCTAAATCTGCAGTTGTAGCAGGAAAGGTAGCCACATGAAAGGGTTCTCCATCTTCTTCTTGTGTATCCTCTTCATTGACAATGACAATATTGACGGTCCCCTCATTTGGAATAAATCCTGAAAACTCAATAGAGAGTGTTACATCTTGTGCCTTAAGATAGAATGAACTTAAAAATAATAATAAACCAATAATAATTCTTTTCATTCTGAGAGAATACACTCAAAAGCACTTTTTGTCAATAGTAAAATTGAACAAGTGTTTGTTTTTATTATTCAGAGATATCCAAGATGTTAAGGGATGATTCTTGCTTCAAAAAACATAATCCGTATTAATCCTTTCCATCCCTGATAACTCTCTCTGATATGTTTTCTCAGGGATATCCAAGATGCAAGG
>CAYJMR010000110.1:0-6297 GCA_964371375.1 uncultured Treponemataceae bacterium | reverse complement strand
AGAAACTTCACGGCCTCTAACATAGGGAACAATACAGTAGGTGCAAAAATTATTACAACCATGCATAATTGGCACAAAGGCTTGAAATGCCCCTGGTTCTGCAGAATATGGTGCAAAGGTGTACACAGGCTCATCTTCAAAGTCTTTAATTGGTTTTGGCTTTAATGCAAAGTTTTGAGTCTTTTGTAGATTTTCTTTTTCTATGCTTATGGCAATATCTGCAAAATGTTGTTTTTGAAAATTTCCAATGGCATAATCAACTACAGGAAAATCTTTTTTTAGCTCGTCTTTTAATCGTTCGGCCATGCAGCCCGTTACAACAAGGGTAAAAAACTCACCTTTCTTTTTTCGTTGCTTGCGAATAGAAGTGTATTTTCCAAGTCTCCCTGCTATTCGGCTTTCAGCTGTAGCACGTACAGAGCAGGTATTAATAATTACTAAGTCGGCTGCATCGCCTGTTTTACTAGAGGTCCATCCCCTTTGTAAAAGCACTTGTTCAATAGATGCAGACTCTGCCTTATTCATTTGGCAGCCATATGTTTCAAAAAAGTATTTCATAATCACGTGCGATTATAGCAAAAAAATAAGCTTTTGCCCAGTGGGGTGCGTGTTTTACTATTAGTGCGGTAACACAGCAGCTCTAAGTATTGCATTTATCCGAGTTTGATACCCTTTTCCCGAAGCTTTTAATGCCTCCAAAACATCAGCATCAATTTTAATTGATATAGCCTTTTTTACTGGCTTTACCGTATAAAGACCAGGATTTAAGCGGGCAATTTGTTCAGGTGTTAATTGTGGAGCGCTGTCAGAATTTTGATTTGAGAATTTTTTAATTTCTTCAATACGTTCTTTAGTCAGTATTTTTGACTCGATCATAGTAAACCTCCTGAATAGTTTTATTTGCTAAACGAGCAGAAATAAGGCGGATTCGTTCATGCCTCTCGGTGTAAAACACAAGCAACACCAATCCGCTGAGACATCCAATTCCATAAAATCGGTGTTCAAATTTTGAATGCTCTTCATCATAAGCCGACAAAAAACATGGGTCATCAAACACTTCAAGAATTTCATCAAATGCAAAACCATGCTTTTTTTTGTTACACTTACTTTTAAAGCAATCCCATTCAAAATAACCATCACTACTAACAACAGTTCTCATTTGAACCTCCTTTAGTATACTATAATAAGTATATACTGTCAAGTATATACTTATATTTTTTTTCTTTATTTTTATTGTATGAATTGAGATGTATGTAGTACAAAATATATTATAGTATTTTATATCCATTTTTTATAAGTTTTAAGACAGAATATTTACTTTTTTTCACAAAAGGACTATGATACAACTTGCTTCGGAGGTAACATGAAAACTATTGGTTTACTTGGTGGGATGAGTTGGGAAAGCACTGTTTCCTACTATAAAATTATAAATGAAGAAGCTAAAAAAACACTTGGTGGTTTACATTCTGCAAAAATTGTGCTTTACAGCATTGATTTTGCAGAAATTGAAGAGTGTCAAGCAAAAGGCGACTGGGATAAAAGTGCAGAGATTCTTTCAGATGCTGCAATAAAATTAGAAAAAGCAGGGGCCAACTGTATTGCCATTTGCACCAACACCATGCATAAAATTGCCCCACAAATCGAAAAAAAAATAAGCATTCCAATTATTCATATAGCTCAAGCCACTGCAGATGAAATAAAAAATGCGAAGCTTAAAACTATCGCATTACTTGGCACAAAATACACTATGACACAGGATTTTTATAAGCAGAAATTGATTGATAACAATATTGAAGTTATCATTCCTAATGCTGAGCAAATTGAAATTGTAAACAGTATTATTTACGAAGAACTTTGTCTTGGTAAAATAAAAGAAGAATCAAAACAAGCCTATCGTAGTGTAATTAAAAGTTTACAAGAAAGAGGAGCGCAAGGCGTTATTCTTGGCTGCACAGAAATTGGCTTACTAATACAACAAGCAGATACCAGCCTTCCTGTTTTTGACACAGCAGAAATTCACGCACAAGAACTGGCTCGATATGCAATTAATAATTAATTACCGTCCCCTTTCCTATTGACAAGAATCCCATTTTAATGCATTCTAGTACTAATCTTAATATAGGATGCCGTGTTATGCGGCTATGGGGGAAATTGAAAAAAATTGAAAGGTAGTACAGTATCAATTGAAAAGGTATCCAAAAATTTTGGATCATTTTGTGCTCTCGACAATGTGAGCATTGAAATAAAAAAGGGGGAATTTTTTTCGCTCCTTGGACCATCTGGTTGTGGAAAAACAACCCTTTTGAGAATTATTGCAGGATTTGAATTTCCTGATAATGGTGTTGTACTATTTGACAACGAAGATGTTATACCTCTTCCGCCTAATAAACGTGCTTCAAACACCGTATTTCAAAACTATGCATTATTTCCCCATCTTTCGGTTTTTGATAATGTAGCCTTCCCTTTAAAGCTTAAAAATCTTCCCAAAGATGTAATAGAAAATAAGGTTCGTGAGTACCTCCACTTGGTACAACTTAATGCACACATAAACAAAAAGCCAAATCAACTTTCAGGTGGACAAAAACAACGTGTTGCCATTGCAAGGGCCTTAATCAGCGAACCCAGTGTACTCCTTTTAGATGAGCCACTTTCGGCCTTAGATGCAAAACTTCGCTCAAATCTTTTAGTTGAATTAGACAATATCCATGATAAGGTAGGTGTTACTTTTATCTATGTAACACACGACCAATCAGAAGCCCTTTCTGTTTCAGACCGAATTGCAGTAATGAATAAAGGAAAGGTTTTACAAATTGGAAGTCCATTTGAAATTTATGAGCAACCTGCAACAGAATTTGTTGCTCAATTTATCGGTGAAACGAATATCTTTGATGCTACTGTTGAAGAATGTAAAGAGTGGCCTCTTAAAGATAGAGAAAACGAGTTCATGTGTACACTTAGCATCCCTGAGCTCGGCAAAACTATACAAGTTACCGACTACGATGAAACCGAAGTTGGACAACGAGTATGCTTTACTGTTCGTCCCGAAAAAATTAGAATTTCGCACGAGCCACCAGCTGCATCAAAAAAGAACTTAAACGTGTTTAAAGGCATGGTCGAAGAGCCTGTTTACTCAGGATTTCAATCAAAGTTTTATGTTCAGTTAGAAAACGGAACACTAATAAAGGTTTTTAAACAACACTCAAATTACCTCGATGATGGTCTTGAAATTGAATGGAAAGATGAGGTTTATATATCTTGGCATGCCGACGATGGCTATATTGTTGAGGATATAGATCAATGAGTGCCAAACTAGCAGAAAAAAAACATAGCCGTATAAACATGGGTCCCTTATATGCATGGCCTATGGGTATATGGTTTACACTATTTTTTGTAGCTCCCCTTTTTATTATTATCCTGTATAGTTTTTTAACAAAAGGGCTTTATGGTGGCGTAGAGTTTGAATTTTCACTTACTGCTTTTGTTCAGATGATGAACCCTGCCTATGGAATGGTTTTTATTCGAACAGTTTGGATTGCAACACTGTGTACAATAATTACAATCTTACTAGCCCTTCCTTGTGGGTATGCAATTGCCAAAAGCAAGCATCAAACAATATTTTTAATTTTAGTCATTGTTCCTTTTTGGACAAATTCTCTTATTCGTATTTTTGCATGGATGTCAATCCTTGGCAATGATGGTGTTTTAAATTCCATTTTTATTGCCATCGGTTTAACATCAGAGCATTTCCAACTTTTATATAATACTGGTGCGGTTGTGACCGTTTCGGTGTACATGTTTTTACCTTATGCCATTTTACCAATTTTTACTGCCGTTGACCGATTTGATTTTTCACTCTTAGAGGCTTCAAGAGACTTAGGTGCAAGTAAAATGGATTCAATGTTTAAGGTCCTTCTTCCAAATGTAAAAAGTGGTGTAACAACTGCAATAATTTTTACCTTTATTCCTATTTTTGGTTCTTACACTGTTCCTCTATTGGTAGGTGGAAAAGATTCCTATATGATTGGAAACATCATTGTAGACCAGGTAAATAAAACGAGGAACTGGCCTTTGGCTTCTGCTTTTTCACTTGTTATTACAATACTTAGTACAGCGGGAGTCATTTGGGTTATGTTTGCTGGTAAAAGAGAAGAAAAGCAAAAGCGTATTATTATTGAAGGAGATATGGTATGAAAGGGCAAATCTCCTTGACAAATGCTTGGGCGAAAAAACCAATTTCAGAACCTTCACGTCATGCACATAGAGCATTCAAAAAACAAAGGGGAAAGTTTTCACTTTCATTTTTTGTGTTAGTGTTTACATTAGTCTTTTTATTTTTACCCCTTTTTGTAACCATAGTGTTTTCATTTAATGAATCAAAAGGTGGAGACTTTACTAATTTTTCTCTTACATGGTATAAGGCCCTCATATTTGATTCAGAAGATTTGTGGGCTTCATTTCAAAACAGTATCATCGTTGCACTTTCGTCGGGTGCATTATCAACGGTATTGGGAACCCTAGCCGCCATTGGTGTGCGGTGGTACACATTTAAAGGTAAAGCTTATATACAAGCTATAAATTTTTTACCTATGGTATTACCCGAAGTTATTATCGGGGTTAGTATGCTTATTTTCTTTGCAGGCATTAAACTTCCCTTAGGTCTTGTAACAATTTTTATTGCTCATACAACATTTTGTTTACCCTTTGTGTTTTTAATTATACTTGCACGCATAGACGAGTTTGATTATTCTATTGTAGAAGCTGCACATGACCTTGGAGCAACATCAAAACAAGCTATGCTTAGGGTTATAATTCCGGCCATTATGCCTGCAATTATTTCATCCTTTTTAATGGCAGTAACACTTTCTTTAGAAGACTTTGTTATTACATTTTTCGTTTCAGGGCCGGGATCTACAACTCTTCCTTTGTATGTATACTCTATGATTCGATTTGGAGTTTCCCCTGTAATAAATGCACTGTCCTGTGTAATGATTTTTGCAACCGTGCTTATTGCTTTTACGCTCAGAAAGTTCTTAAAGAGCTTTGCAGCGTCAAAGTAATACATATACAGTGCCATCAATGGCTGTATAAATTATTGGCTAAAGGCGCCTTGTCGCTCTTTACATATTTAGAGGAGAATGGATAAATAATTTTATCGCTTACAATTTTTCTGTGCGTTGCTTGAAAACTGTAATGTAGTATTCTCAATTTGTATGTATCACAATGATGATACAATTAAGGGGTACACTAACATGAAAAAAATGTTTTGTGGAACAGCTATTGCATTAATTGCAGTGCTCTTAACAACAGGATGTTCAGGAAAAGATGACAATACCTTGTATCTTTTTAACTGGACTTATTACACACCAGATACTGTTATTGAACAATTCGAAGAAGAATTTGGTGTAGAAGTAAAAATTGATAATTATGCGTCAAATGAAGAAATGTACACCAAAATTAGAGCGGGTGCTACAGGATACGATATTGTATTCCCCTCACAAGATTATGCATCTATTATGATTAACCAAGGAATGCTTGAAAAACTAGATGCATCAAAACTTCCTAACTTACAATATGTAAACCCTGAAATTCTCGAAAAACTTGATTATGACTCAGAAATGAATTACGCTGTTCCTTACGGAACAACCATTTCAGGTATTGCCGTAAACAAAGAAAAACTTTCAGGATATGACAGAAGTTGGGATATTTTTGCACGTGAAGACTTAAAAGACAGAATGTCTATGCTTGATGATATGCGAGAAGTTATGAGTGGAGCCCTCCTCTACCTTGGCTACTCTGTAAACACCACAAACGAAGCAGAACTTGCACAAGCTGAAGAAGTTTTAAAAAACCAATGGGCCCCTAACCTTGTAAAGTTTGATGCTGAAGGTTTTGGAAAATCATTTGCTGCAGGCGACTTTTGGGTAAGTCATGGATATGCAGAAAACATTTTTGGTGAAATTGAAGAAGCAAACTGGGACAGCGTAGACTACTTTATTCCAGCTGAAGGCGTTCCTTTATATGTTGACTCAATGTGTATCTTAAAAGGCTCAAAAAACTACGATTTAGCACTCGAATTTATTAACTTTATTCACCGCCCAGAAGTATACGCTCTTTTCTTAGATGATTTGCGTTTTCCTGCAGTTATCAACATGGAAGCAGAACAATACATGACTCTAGCTCCGATGTATGAAATTGAAGATATTTCTGCATACCAAGTACCAGGTGATGTTGGAGAAGACATCGCTAAGTACGACGCTATTTGGGAAAGAGTAAGAATCGGCGAATAATTCATAATTA
>CAYJMR010000109.1:0-6350 GCA_964371375.1 uncultured Treponemataceae bacterium | reverse complement strand
TACAACCCATATTTTTAGCAGCTTGGGCTGTATACTTCATTTGTTGAATTCCCCACTCGCGAATTTTCTCTGGGTTTCCTGCATATTCTTTTGGAGCAAACCCATCAAGTCTTTCGTCGGGAGCATCACCTACGCATTGTCCTGTTAGGTGATTACCAAGAGCCCAACATTGCAAGTTGTATTTTGCAAGTGTTTCTTTTTTTTGTTTTACATAGTTAGGGTCTGTTGCTGCTTTTTCTACGTTCATGTGATCACCCCAGCAGCAAAGTTCTAGCCCATCGTATCCCATTTCGCCGATAATTTTACAGACATCTTCAAAGGGTAGGTCTGCCCATTGTCCTGTAAAAATTGTAATTGGTCTTGCCATATATTCCTCCAAAAATTATAAATTAGTTGTTGATTCTCTTATTAGTAATTCTGTTTCTAGGTAAACACTTTGCATAGGATTATCTTTGTTTGTAATACTGTTTACAAGCATTTCACAGCTTAAAAAGCCCAATTGATAACGAGGTTGGTTTATTGTAGTAATCGAAGGGTTACACATAGTTGAGATTTCAACGTTATCAAATCCTACAACTTTGATGTCTTCTGGAACTTTTAGGCCAAATTTTCTCGTTGCTTTTATAACGGCTGCCGCATATACATCTGAAGCACAAAAGAAAGCCTCCGGTCGATTTTGAGAACTTAGAATCTGCATTACAGCAGAAACGGCCATATCATAATTAACTTCATTTAATTGAATTATCAAACTAGGGTCCACTGGTGTTTGAGATTGTTCCAAAGCCTCTCTGTAACCTGTAAGACGATCCTTAGCGTATTTATAATGTATAGGGCCGTTAATAAATGATATCTTTTTCTTGCCTAAAGAAATCAAATGCCGAACTGCAGATTTAGCTGCTAAGACATCATCTACAGTAACAAAAGGTATACCGAGAGTTTTATCGCATTCACAACATTGAATAATAGATGTTGTATCTGCAATCTTTTGTAAAAGGGATGGTTCAACATAGTTTGAAATGATTATACCTGCAGCACGTGTAGTGTGCAACAATTCTAAAAAGGCTTCAATTGTTTTGTCTGTAATTTCCATTTCATTTATAAGCAGATTATATTTATGTCGCGTACTAGAGGCTTTTGCTCCCTGAACGATATGACTATAAAAAGGATTGTCCAAGGTTGGAATATTAAAGATAATTAAATCACTCGACTTAGGAGCTGTAGCGGTTAAATATTCACTGATATCGAAGCCTAACTCGGTCATAGCTGAAAAAACCTTTTCCTTTGTATCACTTGTTACAGAGGTTGTGTTGTTGAGAATACGTGATATTGTGGACATAGAAATACCCGATAATCGAGAAATTTCAGAATATGTAGCTTTTTTTGTGTCTAGTGCCATGATGAAAACCTTTTTGTGTAAAATCAATTGAAGTATATATTTTTTCAGAAAAAAAGTAAAGTATTTTCTGAAAAAAACATGAAAAACTATGAAAATATTCAGAAAAACAATGATTTTGCTTGACATATTTCAGAAAAAGAGATAGTATCCCTTTATAAGGAAACTTCATTCTTAGGAGGCAATAAATGAAGAAAATTGTAACAGTAGCTTTAGTAATTCTTATGGCTACTATGGTTTTTGCAGGGGGATCAGGAGATAGTGATAAGCTTCTTGCTGTAGTTACTCCTTCAGCAACACACGGGTTCACAGGTGAATCAGTGCAACATTGTGAAGCACAAGTAAAAGCTTTAGCAGAAGAACATGGTTTTGACTATCGTTTTATGACTGCTGCAGAATCAGGAGAACAAAGTAACGCTGTTGATACAATTATGGCAATGGGTCCTGATGCATTTGTGCTTTGGCCAGTAAACGGCGATGAAATGAGAAGCGCTGCACAAACAATTTCAGATGCAGGTATCCCTCTCATCGTTTATGACAGATTTATTCCTGGATTCGTTCCTACTGCTGAAATTTCAGGTGATAACGTACAAATTGGTGTAGACACAGGAAATTACTACAATGAATATTTTGCTGATGATCTAGCACGTGGGCAAGTAAACTATCTTGAGTTTAAAGGGGACTCTTCAACAGTTCCTCAAGAAAGAACAGATGGATTTGAAGCAACAGCAGATGACAACTTTAACTTGGTACAATCTTTTGTAACAGGCTGGCAAAGACAAACTGCTATGGAACAAATGGAAAACTTCCTTAACACAAACAGTGTAGCAGAAATTGAAAGTATTCAAGCTATTTGGACACATGACGATGAAATCGTTTTTGGTATTGTTGAAGCATTAAGAAACTACAATGGTCCTGCAGACATCAACATTGAAATTATCAATGGTGTTGCAGCAAACAAAGAGTTTATGGCTCTTATTGAAGATTCAGGTTTAGACATTGATTTTATTAGTAGCACATTCTCTCCTTCAATGGTGCGTGATGCTGTTGATTTAGGATATGAAGCAATGATGGGCGAAACACTAGATAAAAAATATCTTGTTCCTACAGAAATCATTGATGAATCAAACTACGAAGATTATATGAAAGGTGATTTATACACAACTCGCTATAGTCTATAGTATGTAGATTTTTTATTAAGTTGCCTGCCTATAGGTAGGCAACCTTTTTTTTATGGTGGAAATATGAATCTTCAAATGAAAAATATTTATAAAAGTTTTGATGCAGTTAAAGCACTAACTGATGCAAGTTTAACTGTTTCAGAGGGAACAGTTCATGGCCTTTTAGGCGAAAATGGTGCAGGCAAAACGACGCTTATGAATATTCTTGCAGGAATTTTATCGCCTGATAGTGGTGATATTATTATTAATAGTAAAAAAATTACAAAAATGACTCCGAGGGAAAGTTCAGAGTTAAAAATACGATTTATTCATCAAGAATTAAATTTATGTAATGACTTAACTGTTTTTCAAAACATGTTTTTGGGAAGCGAAATACGCACAAAAGTAGGCACTGTAAATAAGAAAGATGAAATTGTGCTTGCTCAAAAAGTGCTTGATGATATGCATTCGAACATATCTGCTACAAGCTTGGTTGGAGATCTAGAAACAGCACAAAAACAATTAGTTGAAATTGCGCGAGCACTACTTTTTCAGTCAGAATTAATTATCATGGATGAGCCAACAACGGCTTTAAATAATACGGAAATTGACAACCTCTTTTTTATTATGAAAAAACTTAAAGCACAAGGGGTTAGTTTTATATATATTTCTCATAAAATGCCTGAAATTTTTTCAATATGTGATTATTACACGGTTTTACGTGATGGTCAATTTATTGAATCCGGCATGATTTCAGATATTGATGAAACAAAAGCAACAGAATTACTTATTGGACGAACATTTGTAAGTACTAATTTAAAAGACAGCTATCCTCCTTGCATACAAGAAGAGGTATATCTTTCAGTTGAAAACCTGTGCGGAACTGATTATCATGATGTTTCTTTCGATATTAGAAAAGGAGAAATACTGGTGATAACAGGCTTACAGGGTTCAGGTTCCGCTGATTTGGCAATGGGACTTTTTTCTGCAAATCCTGTGAAGAGTGGAACAATTACAACCCGACATGGTCCTTTAAAAGCAAAACATTTGAGTGATGTTATGAAAAGTGGTATAGGGATGATTCCAAGAAATAGAAAAGAGAGAGGAATACTTGCAGACCTTTCAATCCGGAACAATCACTCCCTTGCTTATTTTACTTCAAAACACAAAAAAGTCTTTATTTCAAAAAAAGAAGAGGCAGAGCGTTTTGAAAAAAACAGAAAATCAATGAGTATAAAGGCTGCTAGTGATTTAAATCTTATAACATCGCTTTCTGGTGGAAACCAACAAAAGGTAATTGTTGGAAAGTGGTTAAATATTGATGCTGACGTATACTTAATGGATAACCCAACACAGGGAGTTGATGTTGGTGCAAAATTTGAAATATATAAACTTATTCATGAATTAGCACAAAGCGGAAAGGCAATTATTGTTTTTAGTAACGAATATCCAGAAATTACACAGCTTGCAGACAAAACAATTGTGCTTTACAAAGGGCGAATAAACGGGGTTCTATCTAGAGACGATTTAACAGAAGAAAATGTAATGGCATTTAGTACAGGTAGTAAAAAGGAGGCAGTACAATGAACATACCAAGCATACAATCAATAAAAGACCAAGGTTTTTCTTGGCAAACAATTACAACAAAATATGGGCATTGGCTTAGCTTTTTGCTTTTAATTGTTGTCGCTACTGCAATAAACCCATCTTTCTTGGGGTGGAGCAATATTCGAAATCTCTTTATTCAAGGTGCAATTATTGGTATTTGCGCAATGGGAATGAGCTTAATTATTTCGGCAGGGATGATTGACTTATCAGTAGGGTCAACTGTTGCTTTAGTTGCGGGACTTGGTGTTACAGTGATAAACTCAACACAAAGTATTTTTTTAGGAGTATTGTTTTGCCTAGGCGGTGGACTAATTTCAGGTGCAATAAACGGACTATTAGTTACAAAAGGAAAAATAGCGCCCTTTATTGTGACTCTTGCCACAATGTCCGCATGGCGTTCAATTATTAATCAATTAGGACAGGGTGGTCCTTTCACAATTAGTTCCGATATGTATGATTCCTTTAGAGAAATTTCTGCAGGATATGTATTAGGGATACCCAATCTTATGCTTTTTTTAATAGCTATTACAATAATTACTGCACTATTAATGGGTAAAACAAAATTTGGAACATATGTGTATGCAATTGGTTCAAACCAACAAGCAGCTCGTTTGAGCGGTATTAATGTTGATAAAATAAAAACACTTATTTTTATGTATGCAGGAACTTTGTACGGACTTTCTGCGTTTTTACTTGCAAGTAGACTAACTTCTATACAAGCTGCGAGTGCAGGAACATCATATGAAATGGATGCAATTGCAGCTGTTGCAATTGGTGGTACGGCCATGGATGGTGGACGGGGTAAAATTATTGGAACCTTTCTTGGTATTTTAATGCTTCGTATAATTAATACTGTATTGATTATGGCAAATGTTCCACCGTTCCTAAACGGCTTGGTAACAGGAATTGTTATTATCATTGCAGTTTTAGCACAAAGTAAAAAAGCTAGCAAACACTAGGAGGAGTCAATGAAAAAAGTAGCAATAATTGGCGCTGGAGGTATGGCCTACTACCACTTAGAAGGATATCGTTTGGCAGGTGCTGAAGTGGTTGCAATGTGCGATGTAGCTTTAGAAAGAGCACAAAAATTTGCAAAAGAACATAATATCGAAAAAGCATACAGTAGCGTAGCTGAAATGATGGCAGGAAGCCCAGACATAGAAGCCGTGTCAGTAATAACTCCAAATAAATTTCATCACAGTGTTGTAATGGAAGCCTTAAATGCAGGATTACATGTGATGTGTGAAAAACCACCTGCTTTAAATGCCACTCAGATTAAAGAAATGCATGAAACAGCTCTCAATATGGGAAAAACATTGATGTTTAACTTTAATAATAGGGCACGTCCAGAATCTAAGGCCATGATGCAATATATAAAACAAGGCCTTGTTGGAAGTATAAATTCAGCACAAGCCTCTTGGATTCGCCGAGCGGGTATACCTGGTTTTGGAGGCTGGTTTACCAATAAAGAGCTTTCTGGTGGAGGTCCTGTAATTGATCTCATCCATATGCTCGATTTGGCCTTACACTTTATGGGCTATCCTGAAGCAGACTTTGTGCTTTCTAGAACGTTTGATACCTTCATGGATAATCCTGCTTTTAAAGGTCCTTGGGGAATTCCTGATTCAAAAGATGCGGTGAACAATGTTGAAGCTGCATGTCATGCTTTTATTACATTTAAATCAGGGCAATGCCTTACTGTTAGATCTTCTTGGGCAGAAATGAATGAGCGCGAAGTTGCTTCTGTTGTGTTCCAAGGAACAAAAGCAGGAGGAAAAGTTGAACGCATTTTTGGCATAGATGGGTTGGATGAAACAAGTATTGATTCTTGCAAGTTATTTACGGAAGAAAATGGAAACCAAGTAAATAGAGATATCATTACACAAAAAGATGAAACCATGGGACGTGTTGAAAGTATTGCAAACTTCACTCGTACACTTGAAGGGTTAGAAGAACCTTTAAACACATCTGAGCAAGCTGTTTCGCTTATGAAAATAGTTGATGCTTTGTATGAATCGCATCTAACAAAGGCCCCTGTGAAGTTATAAACCAATCTTTGCAGTAACGTCGTGACATATAGCGAAGAAGATTTTTTACAAAAGCCCTTGCCTACAAAGCAGGGGCTTTTTTATTATTATCTTGTATGAGGGTCATTAATTCTTTTGGTGTATCTACATCCAAAAGTTCAA
>CAYJMR010000108.1:0-6415 GCA_964371375.1 uncultured Treponemataceae bacterium | reverse complement strand
CCAACACGCGTAGAGGCTGCACGGCAAACTTGTTTTACAGAGTCAACTTCAAAAATGCTTCCATCTTCCCACGTTATTTGCAATGGCTTAATGAGACCTTTTTTATCATTTTTTAATAATACATCAACATATACCTTTCGCCTCTCTGCCATATTATACTTCCTGTTTTACCATACCTGTTGGCATAGTTATCATACACTCGGTTTCTTTTGTAACTTTCATATCTTGCAATAATACTGCATTTCGAATGGCATGCTTTCCAAAGCGCTCCCTAATTTTTGATGTGGCCCTTTCTAGCTTTTCTCTTTTTGCAATAGATGTAACATCGGTAAATAAGCTATGCTGAATAGGGATGGACTCATCAACTAAATCTATTGCACAGATGCTCACGGCCCTAACATCATATTCCCAGAGATAATTTTTGCAAAAAAGTTCAAAGGCTTGTTCTGCAAGGGTGGATGCATTCATGGTAGGATAGGGGAGCTTGCATTGCCAACCCCTCGTATATAATTGGTTGTTTTTTATAGAAACCGAAATGCCGTTCGCTTTTTGCTTGCAAAGGCGAAGCTTTTTGGACACATCTTGTACAAGCTCCAGCAGTACTTTCCAAACATCAACATTGTTTTCTAAGTCTTGCATGGTGGTAATTCCGTGGCCAATACTCTTGGCAGGAATAATAAAACTTTCATGTGTAACAATTGAATTATCTTCACCGTTTGCATATGTTTTTAATGTAAGACCATTTTTGCCAAGCTTACTTTTTAATAGAGTATCCGAAGCCTTTGCTATCTCGCCAATGGTATTAATACCGTAAGTTGCTAAAACTTTTTTCGTAGCGCGCCCAACGCCTAAAAGTTCAGAAGCTTCGAGTGGCCATACTTGCGTTTTAAAAGATTCTCGAGTAATACAGGTGATGGCATCGGGCTTTTTCATATCGCTTCCAAGCTTTGCAAAAATCTTATTAAAGCTAACCCCAATTGAAACTGTAAGTCCAAGCTCGAATGTTATTTCTTTTCTAATTTTTTCTGCAATTTCAAACCCATTTCCAAAAATTCCACTCTTTGTAACATCAAGCCAACACTCATCCATTCCGTAGCTTTCAATTAAATCGGTGTAGCGAGAATAAATGCCTTTTGCGAGTCTCGAAAATTTTATGTACTGCTCGTATGTTGGTGGAACAACAACTAAATGAGGACATTTTATTTTTGCTTGCCAAATTGGTTCCCCCGTTTTTACCCCTAAATCTTTTGCGCCGTAATTCTTTGCTAACACTATACCGCTTCTGTCTTCTACAGAGCCACAAACGGCAACGCACTTATCTCGAAGGCTTGGGTTAAGCATACATTCAACTGAGGCATAAAAATTGTTCATGTCGATGTGTAAAATAATTCGTTCCATACAATTCCATTAAATACTATACAAAATGCAACTAGACATATGTATAGTATATATTGGAAATCAAAACATGTCAAGAAGATAGTTCTTGACATCGCACCCTTCTAAGCCTATAATTATTTGATATAAGGAGAATGCTAAAATGATTATCGAACGCTATTTTGAAGACCCATCTATATTGCATGTAGGAACATGTGAAAATCGCTCATATTATGTTCCTGCCTCAGTTGGAAGCTCTGAATATTACATGGAAAACTCCGATAGGGTAACTATGCTTTCTGGTAACGATTGGCTTTTTAAACTATACGATAATCCTTATAAGGTAGAAGATTTCTTAAGTCCCAATTTTAGACCAACTAGCTATACAGTACACACGGTACCGAGTTGTTGGCAAACACAAGGTTATGATACGCATCAATATACTAATGTTGCCTATCCATTCCCCTTTGACCCTCCTTATGTGCCGGCTGAAAATCCTACAGGCGTATACATAAAGCCCTTTATTCTAAGCGATGAACAAGCATCAATGAAAAACTATCTCAATTTTGAAGGGGTAGACTCGTGTTTTTATGTATGGGTAAACGGCCTATTTGTAGGATATAGCCAAGTATCACATTCAACAAGCGAATTTGATATAAGCAAATATGTAAGTGAAGGAGCCAATCTACTGTATGTAGCAGTATTAAAATGGTCAGATGGAAGCTATTTAGAAGATCAAGATAAATTTCGAATGTCGGGTATTTTTAGAGATGTATACATAATGCATCGCCCTCACAATCACATACGCGACTATTACGTTACAACAGACCTCGATAAAACATATAAAAATGCAACCATTTCAATAGATTTTGATTGGATAGGAAAGGAAAAAGAGTTTACAGTTACACTTCTTAATCCTGTAGGAGCTGAAGTAGAAAAAAAAGTCTCAAAAGGAACCAACGTAGAGTTTAGTGTAAAAGATGCACTTCTTTGGAATGCAGAATTTCCATTTCAATACAGGGTAATTATACAAGCCGATGATGAAGAAATCATCCAAGATATTGGAATAAGAAAATTTGAAATAAAAGGAAAGGTATTTTATGTAAATGGGGAGAGTGTTAAGTTTAAGGGCGTCAACCGTCATGACTCTGACCCGGTAACAGGCTATACAATTACTAGATCCCAGCTCATTACAGATTTAGCACTCATGAAGCAACACAACTTTAATGCAATTCGCACGAGCCATTACCCAAATGCCCCTTGGGCAACGCAAGCTTTTGCAAGTTGGGGCTTTTACGTAATAGCAGAAAGTGATATTGAAATACATGGCACCACCACCATTTATAACGGAGGTGGGGATGGTTGGATATATGATAAACCATTTAGAAATGATAGAACATATGGAATGTTATGTCATGATAAGCGATTTGAAAATGCAATACTTGACCGCGTGCAAAGAAATGTAATTCGAGATAAAAATAATACATGCGTTGTGCTGTGGTCACTTGGAAATGAATCAGGTTATGGGCCAAACATGGAAAAGGCTGCTGCATGGATAAAGTCTTTTGATAGTTGTATGCTTGTGCATTACGAAGGAAGCATTCATCAAATGGAAGGTTACACAAATGATGTAAGCAATATAGATGTGTTTAGCCACATGTATGCACCAACAGAAGATATAGATATAATAATGAATACCTTTTTGGATAAACCCTTTATTCAGTGTGAATTTGTGCATGCAATGGGAAATGGGCCTGGTGACATAGAAGATTACTTTGAACAAATCTACAAGTATGATGCATTTATTGGAGGCTTTGTATGGGAGTGGTGTGACCATGCAATCTATATGGGAAAAACTGTTACAGGAAAAGAAAAATATTTTTATGGGGGCGACTTTGGAGAGTTTCCTCATGATGGAAATTTTTGCATGGATGGTTTAGTCTATCCCGACAGAACACCTCATACAGGACTTTTAGAATGGAAAAATTGTGCCCGCCCAATGCGTGTAAAAGAAGTCGACTTAAAAAAAGGAAAAGTAAAACTAATAAATACACTAGACTTTCAAAATCTCCAAGATGCTGTAACAGTAATGTATGTAATAAGCAGCGATGGTGAAATAATAGAAAGTGGTGAAATTGAAGATTTAAATATTGTACCCCATGGTGAAAAGGAAATTACAATTCCATACACAATTTCCAAAACAGGGACATGTTATCTTCGTATAGTAAGCTTTCAAAAATATGAAACAGTTTTTGTGTCTGAAGACACAGAACTTGGGTTTGATGAGTTTTTGTTGCGAAAAGAAAAATTTCAAAAATACATATCAAATGCAAAAACAAAAGTAAAAGTATATGAAAATGAAACTGAGTATTGTATACAGACAGCAAAATTTAAATATACCTTTAACCGCCTTACCGGTATGTTTGACTCTCTCGTAAAAGACAACGTATCAGTTCTTGAAAAACCAATGGAAGTTAACATCTGGAGAGCCCCAACCGATAACGATAGAGTAGTGCGCTTAGACTGGGAAAAAGCAGGCTATGACAGAAAAACAGTTAAGGTATACAAAACAAGTCTTCAAAATGAAGAAACGTGCGTAAAAATCTTTACAGAGTTTAGCGTGTCGGCAATTTTTATACAACGAATACTCGAAATAAAGGCTTGTTTTACCATTCACAATGATGGAACAATCAATATACACATGGATGTCAACCGTAATACAGACCTTCCATTTTTGCCACGCTTTGGCCTTAGATTCTTTTTACCAAAAGATTTTGATACCTGTATATACTTTGGCTATGGTCCAAACGAAAGTTACATTGATAAGCGAAGAAGTTCCTATTACGGAAGTTTTGAATCAAAAGTAAAAGACCTGCATGAAGATTATATAAAGCCACAAGAAAATGGAAGCCATTGGGGATGCGAAGAAGTGTCATTAAGAAATTCCAATGACTTTGTGTTGACCGCACAAGGCGATGACTTTAGCTTTAATGCTTCCCATTTTACACAAGAAGAACTCGGATTAAAAAAGCATAACTTTGAGCTTGTTGAAAGTGACTACACAGTGCTTTGTTTAGATGCAAAAATGTCAGGAATAGGGTCGGGTAGCTGCGGGCCTCAGTTAAAAGAAAAATACCAAGTATGTGATAAGCAATTTACGCTTGATTTTACGCTGTTTTTTACTTGACATGTGTCCTTCCATGCCCTACACTATAAGTAGGAAAGGAGTACAAAATGAAGTATTCTCAGCCCTTGCTTATTCTAGTAATTCTCATAGCTTCGGTATTTTCGTTACGGCAAGTGCTTGATGAAAAAAATGAACAAGAAAAAGAGACTGCAATGCTACTTGATGTATATGTAAGTAGGCTTAGCGATATTATTGATGGCACAATTCTAGTAACTGAAATCTTAAAAGAACTTATTATATTGCATAATGGAAATCCTCCCTTGGATGAGGTTATAAGGTTGTGCTCGGTTCTCTTTGATGAAGAAGTACACATAAATTTGAGCTACGCCCCTAATGGGGTCATTGAATATTCGTATCCAGTTGCAGGAAACGAAGCTGCTATTGGTCACAGGCTTTTAGAAGATCCCAATGTAAGAGATGACGCCATACGAGCAAAAGAAACAGGAGTTCCAACGCTTTCAAAACCCTATGCTTTAAAACAAGGAGGAGTGGCAGCTGTTGTGCGTGACCCTGTGTTTATTGAAAAAGATGGAATACTCGAGTTTTGGGGTTTTGCTGCTATTGCAATGCACACATCAAATGGACTCATTATACACTCAGATATTAGTAGCTTAGAAATGTTTAATTATGAATATAGGCTAACATATTATCATAATGATGAGCCTGCTGAGATTTTAGTATCAGAAGGTTTTAACTTAGATGAAGAATATATAACAAAGGCTTTTAGAACAAAATATGGTATATGGGAACTTTCGTTGCTCTATAACACAAGTCATTCAGAAAATATACAAAATATTATTGTAGCTACAATGTTTTATATCGCGATAGTCTGTGGTATATTGTATATTGGGTATCACTTTATTAAATTTATTTTAAGAAAAAAGAACAATAAAAACTAAAAAAAAGATTATTTTTCTCACTTCTCTATTGACAAAATAATCATTTTTTTATAAAATATTTTACGTGTTGAACAAGTGTTTCACATTCCCCTGTAGCTCAGCTGGCAGAGCAACAGACTGTTAATCTGTGGGTCGTTGGTTCAAGCCCAACCGGGGGAGCGAAAGCCAGAGAAGCTAAATTGTGTTTACAATTTAGCTTTTTTTTATGCTTGCTTTTACGTTGTCAATAATTCGTTATTTTTTTACATATTTTTTTCAAAAATCCCTACATTTACAGTTGCATTTTTTCTCTCATAGGTTTACAATAAAAGTAAGTATAAAATTTTGAGAGGTTCTATGGACGTCCAATTGCAAGAGTTAATTGATAAAATCAAAAAAGATGGTGTTGCGAGTGCTGAATCAACTGCTGCAACAATAATTGCCGAAGCAGAAAAAAAAGCTGCAACCATTGTTTCCGATGCTGAAACTAAAGCCGAATCTGTATTAAAATCTGCAAAAGCAGAAACAGAAAGACTCGAAAAAGCTAGCGTCGATGCAATAAAACAAGCAGGAAGAAATCTTCTTATTTCTTTTAGAGATGGATTAACTGCAGAGTTATCCAATCTGATTAATGCAGAAACAGATAAAGCCTACTCAGCCGATATGTTAAAAACACTTATCCCTGAAACTGTAAAAAACTGGGCATCAAAAACAGAAGCCGATTCACTTACTGTTTTGCTATCTGAAAAAGATCTTAAAACACTTGAAAGTGGTTTACTTTCAGCTTTAAAAGCAGAAGTTGCAAAGGGTGTTACTGTAAAAGCAGATGACTCACTTTCTGCAGGTTTTAGAATAGGAACAAAAGATGGTTCAGCATATTATGACTTCTCATCAGAAGCTGTAGCAGAATTATTTGCATCTTATCTAAACCCTAGAACTGCAGAAATTCTTAAATCAATTTCTACAGAAGGAAATG
>CAYJMR010000107.1:0-6431 GCA_964371375.1 uncultured Treponemataceae bacterium | reverse complement strand
ATGCAAAAGAAGGCGATATGCTAAGAGATAAAAAAAGAAAAAATATAGACGACATAGTAAGCTGGAGATAACAATGGGATTGCATTACAATACAACCCCATTGGAAAATACTTTCTATTTACTTTCTATGCCCTGCCCCATTTTTTAAATGCCTCTTCAAATGTCATTCCGTGACGCATATCTTTCCTCATACCTTCTTCGCGATTTTCAATGTCTTCTGCCTTTTCTAACGCTTCCAGCATTATGGCTTGAGGAATTACAATAACGCCATCTGTATCACCAACAATCCAGTCACCATTTTCAACTCGAACACCAGAAGTAAGACTTCCTGGCATTGAAATAATGCTATTGAAATCACAAAGAGACCACCGATGCTTTGATTCAATTGGAGCAGTTCCACATGAACAGACAGTATAATCTGGAATTTCAATCAATCCTTCATAATCACGAATATAACCATCTACTACAATGCCCATTGCTCCATTTTGTTTAAGCGCCCAGCTTGTCATTTCTCCAAATTTTCCGGAAACAGGTTCTCCCCCACTTTCAACCACAACCACACACCCAGGATGCGCATTATGTTGCACATCTTCAAAGCTCGGGTTTAATGCAGGATTATTCTCTAGTTCTTCTTCAGTAAAAGGCGCTCTTCTACCACGCATTGTAACAACTTGACCAGCAATCCGAGAACCAGGTATAATTGGTTTAATTGATAAGCTTAGGCATTGATTAGGATACCCCATAGCATCAAGTGTATCATATAAGTTAGCACTACGTATCTTTATCCAACGTTTTTGTAATTCAACAATTTTTTTATAATTTTTTTCCATATAATCCTCCTTTGTTAACTCCATAGACGGTCATAAGACCATTCATTATTCCATTTTTCAGTTGATTCCCAGATGCCGGTAGATCGTGGGTGAAGATGCTCTTTAATTACATCATCGTTAAGCGAAGTAATACCCAACCCAGGAGCATCTGTAAGCTCTATAAATCCATTCTTTATAATTGTACCTTGGGGAGTATTTACAACATCATTCCACCACGGTACATCAACCGAATGGAATTCAAGTGCTAAAAAATTTTCAGTTGCAGTTGCAATATGCGCTGCCGCTAGACAGGCAATTGGAGACTCTGCCATATGAATAGCCATTGCAGCTCCATAGTCTTGAGCCATATCTCCAATTTTTTTTGTTTCAAGAATACCACCAGTAGTTAAAATATCAGGGTGTACAATAGAAAGTGCACGAGTTTTTAGTAATGGTTCAAAATTTTCCTTGAGATATATGTCTTCACCTGTACAAAGTGGTACTGCACATTGATCTGCAAGTCTTGAATATTGTTCCGTTAATTGCCATGGGAGTAAGTCTTCCAACCATGCTATATTATATTTTTCCGCGCGTCGTGCTAATTTTATACACTCCGTCATTCCTATATGTCCGCAGTGGTCGATTGCAAGTGGAATTTCGTAGCCAATAATACTTCTAACATCTTTAAGATATTTTTCAAGCATATCGTAACCTTTTTCTGTGATTTGTAGATTTGTAAAAGGGTGCGGGGTATTATATAGAGAATAGGCCCTTCTTTGTTTCGTGCGATTTGACTCAGTTTGATCTTGAATGTAAGCTGCGTAGTCCTCTAAGTCTTTTGTAAAACCAAGCGGCGCACAAACTGTGCCTGGTTCATGAATAATTTGCTCTATCCCCCAGTCCATTTTTAGAAAGGTAAATCCTAAATCCATCCGCTTCTTAAGGGCCTTTCCCATCTTTATTCCATCTGGTTTACCGTCACAGTCTGTATCAGAATACATTCGTACCTTATCCCGAAATTTACCCCCGAGCATCTGATACACGGGAACACCATATGCTTTCCCTGCTAAATCCCACAATGCAAGTTCTATCCCACTCACACCACCCCCTTGGCGTGCATGATATCCAAATTGTTTAATCCTTCTGAATAATCTGTCGATATCACATGGATTTTCGCCTATTAAACGACTCTTTAGCATTGCAGCATATGTTTCTGAGCCCCAATCCCGAACTTCACCATAACCTTCTAGTTCAGAGTTAGTGAGTATTTTTACAAGCACACAATCCATAGGTGCTCCTGTAATTTTTGCAAAGCGAATATCTGTAATTCGCAAGTCTGACGGCTTTGAATAAGTATTTACACTATTACTCAAAACACTTTCCTCTTTAGTCATTGTTGACATATATTCTCCTTATTTTTATTGTTTTACACCACCAGCAGCTAAGCCAGTTCGCATAAATCTTTGTGCACCCATATATAATATTACTACAGGCAGAGATGATACAACTGAAGCACTCATTATCCGCCCCCAAATAAAATTATCTGAATATCTAAATCCTGAAATACCTATCGTTACAGTTTGTTGACTTGGACTCGTTGTCAAAACAAGTGCATACAAATATTCATTCCATGACAAAGTAAAAGCAAAAACAGCAACAACGGCAATACTTGGTGCAGCTATTGGTAAAATCACCTTTAATAAAGCTTGAATATGACTACAACCATCAATAAAGGCGGCTTCTTCCATTGACTTTGGAATTGCTGTAAAATAATTCATTAGCATATAACAGCAATAGGGAATTATTATAGTTTGATATACTAGAATTAAACTATTTTTATTATTTCCCAATCCAATCCTACTAATTAATACATACATGGGTATGAACAGAACTGCGGCCGGTAATAAATACGCTAATAGTATACTTTTTTGCATAAATTTTCTCGTACGAAATCGTAATCGGGTCATGGCATATGAGCCTAAGACGCTTAAAACTAGTGCAACAATAGTTGAAAATAGTGAGACATAAACACTATTAAAAAAATAGTTCACGAAAGTAGTTTCTCTAAAAAGTTCTATAAAGTGATCTAGCACTAATCTTGACGGCAATAAAGACGGATTTAGTTGATACATTTCCACATTTGGAGTTAAAGATGACTTAATCATCCAATATATAGGAAAAACAGACCATACTACTGCTATTATTGAAAATAACCCAATTACAATATTTTTAATTATTGAAGTGGTTTTATTTGACTTTATCATAAAATCATCCCTTACTAGTATTTAATTTACGAGCAGCAAATACGATCAAAAGTAATATTATTGGAACTACCGAGACGGCAATAGCCAATGATGCACCCATCTCATTATTTATAAATGCTGTTTCATATGTATATGTTGCAATTACACTTGAGGAGTTTAATGGTCCTCCACCTGTAATTAGCCAGATATTGTCAAAATCATTAAAAGTCCAGATTGTTGACAATATAGTTGTTATTGTTATAACTGGCATAATTGAAGGTAATGTAATATGAATAAACCTTTGAAAAATATTTGCTCCATCTACTTTTCCTGCATCATACAATTGCCCATCAATTACCTGCAAAGCTCCTAATATGCTAAATAAAAAAAACGGTATTCCTCTCCACACATTAACAATCATAACTGAAAGTAGTGTTAAATCAACAGAGCTCAAAAAAGGCACAGGTGCATTAACAATGTTAAAACGTACCAATAATTCATTTATAATTCCGTATTGATCATTATACATCCAACGCCAAGTATGAGCAGCTACCATCCCTGGGATTGCCCATGGTAATAATAAACAGACTCTTACTATATTACGCCCTGCAAATTTTTCGTTGACAACTAGAGCAAAAACAGTGCCGAATACCAATTTTAAAATAATGCAAAATACTGTATAAATAAAAGTATTTTTCAAAACTAGCCAATATTGTGAATCTAGCAAGATATTCTTGTAGTTTTCTAACCCAATAAATGTTTCAGGATAACCAATCTGTTTGTCGGTCAAACTGAGGAAGATAGTGTATGCAAATGGAAAACCAATAATTATAAATATCAATATGAAAATTGGAATTGTAAAAATATTTCCGAGATACTTTTCTGTCTGCATTAGTGAATTTTTCATAAACCCTCTTTACCACTTGGTAAACTAGTTTACCAAGTGGCTATAATTTTACTCCATGATTCGTTTGAATTCTAGTTCCAACTCATCAAGAGCTTCTTGTGGATCAACATCATTTAACACAATTTTTTGAACGGCTTTTACACAAAGTTGTTCAGCAAAGGCTCTGTTTGTTAAATCATTCGATGGTGCTGGATATGTATTAGGTACACCACTTTGAGATGCCTTCAACCAACCAATATTTTCAGGTTTTTGCCAGAATGGGTCATTTTCAGCACCCTCAATAATTGGTTGCCACATACCGCCCATAGATACTACTAGATTTTTATAAAAATCCATTTCATAAAATTCAGAAATATACTTTTTTGCTAAATCAGTTTGATTTCCATTGTTAAATACAATGAATACATTTCCGCCAGTTGGGATATAACTTCCTTCTGGCCCACCAGGAAAAGGTAAGATTACAGTATTTTCTAATAAGTCTGTGTTACCATCTGTTTGCATTTGTGCAAAAACGCTAGGTGAATTTTGAATAACACCGACAGAGCCAGCAATATAAGCTGTATTATTGCCCATATCATCCCAAGTAATTGCAGAAGGAGGGGTAAGGCCTTCTTCATAAAGCTTAGCAATGAATTTTAGAGCTTCAAGAGTTTCAGGAGAGTTTACTGTTACTTTTCCAGTACTATCTACAGGAACACCACCGTAAGCTAAAATTACACTACGACACATACCTTCTGCGTCTCCACCGCCAGAAGCACCCATAGGATAACCAAGAGCATAAAAATTGTCAGAGGGATTATTAATTTTTTTCGCTGCTTGATATAAGTCTTCCCAAGTTTCAGGGTAATCTGCACCAATTGCATCCCATTTATCTTTTCTTAAGTACATTCCGGGAGCTAAAATAGATACAGGTGCAAGAAATTCCCCACTATCAGTAAACGCAATATTTCTGCCTGATTGTGTAAAATTGACGGTATCCATTATCTCTGAAAGATCCGCAAGTTGACCCATTCCTGCAAACTGCTTTGCTAAGAAGTCATCTGTAACTACAATATCAGGCGGATTCTTTGCCTCTATTGCAGCTAAAAGCTTTGGTTTTAAATCATTTGGTGGAACAACAACATATTCTAACTCAATGCCATTGCTTTCAGCAAAATCTTTGAAACGTGCTTCAGATAGCTTATTATAAGCCTGGACATATTCAGATTTATCCCAGACAACCAAAGTATTCTTGTCTCCAGATCCTCCAGCAAATACTAGAGAGGCTAAAACAAGAACTAATAAAAATGTGGTAAGTTTTTTCATAACATACCTCCTTAAAAATTTATTGCGAAACATGCCTCTTTACATGTTCTTGCAACCACAAGATAATCTGCAAATCAATTCCATAGGGAACATTTGCGATGTAATATGAGTCCCATTAATTTGTTCAACTAACTTTTTTGCAGCAGCTTTACCTAAGTCATAAACTGGTGCTTTTATATAAGAATAGGCATTTTCTTTTTCATCAAAGGGAAAATAATCAAGAAGTATGAAGTAGAAATCTATATAGGGCTTTCTTCCAACCTCTTTTGCAGCCTTTAGTAATGCATCCAAATGAAGACGAGGCAAGATAAAAGCACGAGGAAAATCAGCTAGACTAAATAGTTTTTTACAGTCTTCATAGATTGATTCTGATACATTATCATTTTTTGATAGTATTAATTCATCGTTTATAGGAACCTCTTTTTCAATAAAAAAATCTACATATCCTTTTTTTAATTGTGTTGAAACTATTGATGTTTCATGACCAACAACAGCTACAATGTTACTGATTCCCTGCTCATAAAAATGGTTTAAAGCGATTTTTATTCCATTCATATGCTCTGATCCTACATAATTATTTATGCCTAATTGTTCTATTTGCCCAAAACACATAAATGGTATTTTCATTTTTTCAAAATTTACAATATACTTATCATTTTCCTGAATATTAAATAAAAGAAAGCCATCTACAAGCCCACAGCCCAAACCTTTTATATAATCGAGACTAGATGCATTTTGATCTTCATCTTGCTCAGGTATTATTAAAGCTCTGTAACCGTATTCATTTAAGACTTCATTAATACCTTGATGGACATGTGAAAAAAACGAGGTATAGAACATAGAGCCAAGAGTTGTTTTTTCTAAAACTATACCTATGGTTTTAGATTTTGTTGTATTATTTAGGTGACGAGCACCCAAATTCGGAACATATCCATATTCTTCTATTGCTTTTTTTATTTTTAGCTCTGTCTTTTCAGACATTTTTGCTGTTTTGCCATTTAGGTAATTTGAGATAGTTGATTTTGATACACCCACTTTTGTGGCAAATTTCGAAATATTCAAGAAAACCCAACCTTATTAGTAAACTAGTTTACCTATGATAACACACACATTCTTACTTGTCAAGCATTTTTTTTTACTTTCTTAAGATTTTTGATTAATTTATTA
>CAYJMR010000106.1:0-6487 GCA_964371375.1 uncultured Treponemataceae bacterium | reverse complement strand
CCTTCGACTTCGCTCAGGATGACGAGGGACTCTACCCACCACACAATTGTACATTATCCTATTGATACAAATTACTCAACTTTCTATACACCGTATTTATTATCTCTATCTGCTCGTCATTTGCACTGTCGGCACATTCATCTATAAGGCTTTCTAAACTGGACAAGCTTTCATTAAGTGATGTCGTAAAACCTCTTGAAACTGAATACCAATAGTTTCCTCGTTCGTCGGTAAAGAGTCCTACAAATCCGAGCTCTTTACTTTTTTGTTTGGCAACAACAGTGCGTAAAATCCATTTTAATGATGCAATAAGAACATCGCCTTGTTCAACAAAACTTACGTTTAACTGGCGCTTCCAATCTGATTCTTTCATTGGGTAGAGGTCGAGTTCTTTTGCTAGAAGCAGCACAAGAGAAAGTTTTTCTCCTTGTAGCAGTGTATATTCGCCAATTGAAACTTTTGCACGTAGCTTGCCTGCTTGCATAAGGCGCTCAGGCTTTTCTTCTTCCATGTTTGCCTTTTGTAAACTTTCTAATGGAAGCATTACATACTTTTTGCCTTTAATGGTTTTAATGGTGAAAGTTTCTCCACCGAGTGTAATTGCGTTTACATCCTTTGTTTCTGCTACACGAGCTTTTTCAGAATCTCTATCTTGCTTAACGAGCCTATCAGCTTTTTTGCCTTTTTTAGCGCTTCCACTTACGAGACGGCTTTCTATGGTGTCATCAATTCTATTAAGGATTGCCTTTGTAAGAGGAGACACCGACATTGCAAACATGCGAGATGTTCTTACAATTTCACCTGCAACAATAAAAAGTGGGTCTGCTTTAAACATACTAGAACCTGGATGTATTTGAATGTGCTCTGCCGTCAAACTGCGGTATACTTCTCTTTTTTCGCGCACACAAATAAACTGAACCATTCCAGAAGCTACGCACGTTAAATAATCTTCCTTGCTACCGCCTCCAATAATAGGAAGACCAAGTGCACTAACTATTTGAGATAACTGTTCTTTAATATTATTTATTTCATATAGAACTCTTTCATCAAAATAATTTTGCTTACAAAAACTAGTCTTATCTTTAGCGTCACTATACGCTTTATATATTTTTACATATGTTACAAAGTCTCCGTACATATCTCTAAAACTGTGATGGGCGCGCCTTGCATTCATTTCTTCTCCAGGTGGAAGAATAAATGGTGAATTAGTTGATAAAAAGGCAACTGCAGTTAGTACTTCATCCATTACATCAGGATATCTTGTTATTGATTCTACGATAATTCTACTTTCGCGTGGGGAAAGAGGAAAGGCTATCATGTATCTACCAATTGCGGTAAGAGTTCTGTCTTTGTTCAATGCACCGAGCATTTCAAGTGTTTCTATGCCTCCAATAATTCCCTCTTGCCCAGGAGGCGCAATAAAATCGAATTTTTCAAATTCGCTTATGCCAAGTTCCGCCATGCGCAAAACAACTTCGCAAAGGTCAGTCCGGTATATTTCTTCTAGCGTATACAGGGCTCTTGTTTCAAAGTTTTTTCTTCCAAAAAGACGGTAGCAGGTTCCCGGTTGTGTACGCCCTGCCCGTCCCTTTCTCTGGTTACATGAGGCCTTAGACACTTCTGTTTCGTTTAAGCTCGATGTAAAAGTTCTGGGGTTATAGTAATTAAGTTTCGCAAGACCTGAATCTATAACGGTTGTAATACCTGCAATTGTAATACTTGTTTCTGCAATATTGGTAGAAATAATAACTTTCTTTTTTCCAAATGGGGCACTTTCAAATACACGTTCTTGCTCTTCTTTTGCTAACCTTCCATACAAGGGTACTAGATGAAGTCTTCTTGAAAAGTTCGATTTATATAAACGTTGCATACAATCTTTTATTATTTTTTCACCAGGTAAAAAACAGAGAATATCTCCGTCTACCTTATTTGCCAACACTCGCTCGATTGTTTGTTCTATTTTTTCTAATAGCGCATCTTGTGCTGCCAAATTTAAAGTTGTTGTTTGCCCCTTTGGTGGGTCATATATTGTTGTGACCGGATAGGTAATGGTATCGATGTTTACAATAGGGCAGTTTCCAAAATATTCTGAAAACACTTCTGCGTTCATGGTGGCAGAGGAAACAATTACCTTAAAATCGCTTCTTTCTTGTAGTACACGCTTCAATAAACCAAGCACAAAGTCTATATTTAGACTCCTTTCGTGTGCTTCATCAACCATGATGACAGAATACTTTGAAAGCCAAGGATCTAGTTTCATTTCTTGCAAGAGTATCCCATCTGTCATAATTTTTATTTTTGTAGAAAGGTCTGTTTTGTCTTCAAAGCGCATTTTATACCCAACTAAACCAGGGTATGTAGTGTTAAGCTGTTTTGCTATAAATTCACTCACCGATAAAGCCGCAATTCTACGCGGTTGCGTAACTGCAATCATTCCAGTATTTGAATAACCCGCTTCATGTAAGATTATTGGAATTTGAGTAGTTTTCCCAGAGCCCGTTGGGCTTTGAACAACAACAGCCCTATTGTGATCCAGTGCATCTAAAATAAGCTGTTTTTGCTCGTATACGGGTAATTCTTTATAATTTATCGCCATATTGTTGTTCCTGTAATTGTTTCCATATCTTGTAGCCTTATAGTATAGTATTCTCGATTTTTTTGACTCTGCTTAGAAATAAAGGCGGGGGTAAGCCTTTTAATAAGTGTATTGTTATGCTCATCTTTATGAGTTGCAATAATTGTTGTATCAAAAGTCATGTTCAGAATTACATCTCCCACTTCCGAAAAAGCAAAGGTAGATCCCGCTTTTTTATTTCGTATATCTACATGTAGTAAAATACTCGTTCCAGTGTCTTCATATCGATGTAGAGGATCATCATAATTTGGATAATAATTTTGGCCAGATATGGTATTTCCTATTGAGTACATTATAAGCTTATCACCTTCGTTTGATTTTACCAACTCCCACTCTTGCGTTACATGTGGATGATTTCCCCACACAATATCAACACCTGCATCAAGAAGCTCGTAAAACCATCGTTTACGGTTTTCTGAAACCTCGGATACATATTCTTTTTCTTGTACATGAACGCTTAAAATAAACATATCATGGGGGTGCACATTTTGTAGTGCAACAATATCATTTTTTAAATCTTGTCTTCTTTTCTCAGTGTATGAATACACATCAAACGCATCTACATGCTCGTAGCTATTTACAATCTCTGTAACAGCAGCAAAGAGTATTGTCCATCCCTGAATTGTAATCACTTCATAGCTCAAATCGTCACTTCGTTTTATTCCTGCGCTATATACGCCATCACGACGCAGACTATCAAAAAAATCTCTCGTACTTGTTATGCCAATCAAACCTTGGTCGTTTGTATGATTATTTGAAAGAGAAAAAGCATCAAAGCCACCATCTATTGCAGCAATAGCATAAGGACTTTGCACGTTAAAGGTTGGATAGGTTTCATATGGTAGAGAGTCAGTTACCGGTGTTTCAAAGTTTGCGAAACTTATATCATCTGCGTGTAAAAGGCTCGCTACATCTTCATAAATAAGGTTATAGTTTTTCATTTGATAATTCACTGAATGCGCCATTATGTCTCCTGCAAAGGTAAGCTTTAAAGGATTTTGTCTTGGTGCATAAACGGTGTTTTCAGCAGTAATATTTGAATTATCGTCAAGAGAAGTGGGTGTGTTTGAAGCACATGATACGAGGAACATACATAATGCAATAAAAACTACTTTCATTACTTACAGTATACTCTCATATTAACACATTGACAAGCGGTAAAAAGACATTGCAAAAAAACAAAAAGCAGTGTACACTTATGCATATGGATAATAATATGTTTACTAATAAAAAAATACTCCCCTTTGTACTTATAGCAGTTTTTCTGATACTGTTTTTCTGGCAAACTGACATAGTCTTGCAAACACTTTCAGGCATTCTCACAATCTTTTCACCCTTTTTGCTGGCAGGAGCGATAGCCTTTGTTATAAATGTTCCTATGAGCTTTATAGAAAAGAATCTTTTCTATAAAAGAAGAAAAAAGCAAAAAAAAGAAGTTTCTCTCAAGGTTGCTCGCCCTATAAGTTTAGTCCTTGCCCTTGTGTTTATTGCACTTATTTTTGCGTTTGCAATTGTAGTGGTTGTTCCCCAAGTACAAGATACGGCAAGAACTCTAGCAGTAAGGCTCGAAACCTTTTTGCCCGAGGCTAGAGAGTATGTTATAGCACTATTTAACAATAATCCTGAAATTACAGGCTTTCTTAATTCAATTGATTATACTCAAATTAGAGACTCAGTTATAGATTTTTTAAGAACAGGTATTGTAAGCATATTTGATAGTACCCTTAGCGTAGCTTCGAGTTTTATATCAATTATCGTAAGTCTTTTTGTAGCAATAGTATTTGCAATCTATATTTTACTTCAAAAAGAAGTTCTTACACGACAGTTTACAAAAGTTATCTTTGCCTTTGTAGAAACTATAAAAGCTCACAATTTGGTGCGATTTTTTTCAATGTGCGAACACGCTTTTTCTCGCTTTATTACAGGGCAATGCATAGAAGCTGTTATATTAGGAACTCTTATGGTAGTAACCTTAACTTTATTTCAAATTCCCTTTGCGATGCTCATTGGCGTTATCGTTGGCTTTAGTTCAATTATACCTATCATGGGTGCCTTTTTTGGCGCTGGAATAAGTGCATTTTTACTTCTTATTGAAAACCCCATCCAAGCAGTATATTTTTTAATTATTTTTATTGTTATTCAGCAGCTAGAAGGAAACCTCATTTACCCGAAGGTTGTTGGAGACTCTATTGGACTTCCCGCAATGTGGGTTCTTGCAGCGGTTAGCATTGGTGGTACATTTATGGGCGTTGCAGGAATTTTACTCTTTATTCCTTTGGCATCAGTAGCCTATGCACTTTTAAGAGAAAGTGTGAATGAGCGATTGAAAAAAAAGCAATTAACATAGAGGGGATTGTTAAATAAAAAAAAAGCTAAATCTACATGATTTAGCTTTTCCTTGCCTCCAACACGATTCGAACGTGCGACCTGCGGATTCGAAGCGGTTAGAAGTTAAATTTATGTATATTTATACAAATCAATAACAAGTAATGTAAACCAATTTTAGCAAAAATTCGCAAATTTGTCAATATATTCCATGATTTTATACTATTTACATAGCTTTTTATTATTTTTATAATCTTTCTGTACTTTTTTCTGTATATTTTCTGTATATATTTTCATTTAAGACCTGCGGACAAGAAAACCGAAGGTCTCTTTTCTGTTTATGAATAACCAAATAACATATTTTACACGCTCTATAATTGTATTTATTTTTTCTCATTCCTATGAATCAATTCTTTAAGTAAATATTCAATAAGAAATTTTAATTTTGTACTATCATAGTCTTGCTTTGAAATATTCCTGAATTTTTTGACATAGTAATCTTTATTTTCAAGTTCTCCTTGATACTGCTTTACAACATTATTATAAGCTGTCCATTTAACTTTCGGCTCATTAGAAACAGTCCTAAAATCAAGAAAGCATTCTATAGCAACAGCTCTACCATTTATATTCTCAACAGTTTCACCTTGTGCACCTACTGTCATAATTTTTTCAAAATCTAAGCAATCTGGTAGTTTTGTTATTAACATCGTAGAAGGCTTTTTTAGTTTCATAGCTTCATTATATTTTTCTATGCCCGCAGTATCATTGTCAAATAAAATAATAACGTTATTTTGAATACCTATACTACATAGCCCTTTACAAAAATTCAATAAATTTCCAACTCCTGTAAACGGATAATTACTCTTCATATCAATAAAAGTAAAAAAATCTGAAATTCTAGGAAAAAGCATATCAATAGATTTTTTCAATATAAATGAATCACTGCTACCTTCTGTTACAATTAAAATTTTCTTTTTATCACCTAAATCTTTTACAATTTCATCATAGTCCGCCCATCCGTTATCTACTAAATCAATATAATTCCATTGTATTTCAATATTATAATTAACTGGATTTTCAGCTAGGATTCTAATTATTGCATAATAATCTAACCGTTCATAAAATAACTTAAATTCATCTTTATGAGTTGTATAAATACTATCACCCTTGTATTCAACATAATTCTTTATCTCACCTTCAATTTTTTCGAAAATACAATCTAGTATAAACTCACCAAAACTAAAACCATGCTCATACTTTTCATATAATTTGTAATCAAAAATATCTTTCTTACAATATTCCAGATTAATATTTTTAATAATTTCAAAAAACAATTCATAAGACAACAGAATATAAACATCCTCAAGCTTGCATCGTGTTATATTCTCTAAATACATTTTTTTTATAGATACTAAATCATAGCCAAGCAAATCTAAACGAGATGAAACATCAACTAGCTTGCTTATATAACCTTCCTTTTTCTCTTCATCATCACAACCATAACAATATGAAATTTGTTTTACATCG
>CAYJMR010000105.1:1843-6521 GCA_964371375.1 uncultured Treponemataceae bacterium | reverse complement strand
GGTAAAACAGACTGGACCTATCCTGATAAGATGCTGGAACAAACGTGCGTGTATATGGTAGAGGTAGAGAGTATAAGCTGTAAAGAGCATACGTAATTTTCTAAAGAAGTTAAGTGATTAGTTCAAAACTCATACTTTTTTTGCCTAAGCGACGTCCATGTCGCGACTCATAACACCACCATTCTTTTTCTATAATTTTACTTGAAAAATACTCTCACTTATGATACACTCAGCCTATACACATTTGGGGGTTTTATGTCTAAGTACATTTTTATTACAGGCGGTGTTGTTTCGGGACTAGGAAAAGGAATAGCAGCGGCATCAATTGGGCTTCTACTAAAAAGCCGAGGCCTAACCGTTTTAAACCAAAAATTCGACCCCTATTTAAACATTGACCCAGGTACTTTAAACCCATACGAGCACGGTGAAGTGTTTGTTACAGATGATGGTGGAGAAACAGACCTCGACCTTGGACATTACGAGCGCTTTACCGATGTAAGCCTCTCAAAAAACTCTTCCACCACTGCAGGACGTGTATACCTAGCAGTTTTAAACAAAGAGCGTGAGGGTGGATACAATGGAAAAACCGTACAAGTTATTCCAAATATTACCGATGAACTTAGACGTCGTTTAATGCTTCCTGAAACAGAAGCAACAGAAGAAAATCCTGCTCCGGATGTAATAATTACTGAAGTAGGTGGAACGGTAGGAGACATTGAATCACTGCCTTTTGTTGAAGCTATCAGACAAATACGATATGAGGTAGGGTTTGAAAACTGTGCATATGTTCACTTAACTCTTATTCCCTACATTGAAAATGCACAAGAACTTAAAACAAAACCAACACAACACAGTGTAAAAGATTTATCTAGTCTTGGTATTCAACCTGATGTTATAATGCTTAGAAGCGAAGTTCCTATTGATGATGCAACTAGGGAAAAATTAGCAATTTTTTGTAACGTCCCAGTTGAATCCATTATTCAAAACTTAAATGCGGAATCAATTTATGAAGTTCCGTTAATGATGGAAAAAGAAGGCTTGGGAGAAGCTTTGTGCAAAACACTTGAGCTAGACTGTAAACCTGTTGATTTAAAGGAATGGGAAAAGCTTGTAGACAAGCTCTATAACCCAAAGAAAACGGTAAAAATAGCGCTTGTTGGAAAATATGTTGAATTGCACGATGCCTACTTATCGGTTGCAGAATCATTAATACATGCAGGAATTTACCATAATGCAAAAGTTGAAATAGATTGGGTAGATTCTGAATTATTAGTAGATAATAAAACGGTTAGACAAACATTAAAAGATGTTGATGGCATTATTGTACCTGGTGGATTTGGCACACGTGGTATTGAAGGGATGATTTTAACGGCAAAGTACGCTCGAGAAAAAAAGATACCATATTTTGGTATATGCTTAGGAATGCAAATTGTCGTAATAGAATATGCCAGAAATGTACTTGGGCTCAAGGGTGCACATTCAACAGAAATGGACGCCGACACACAACATCCTGTAATTGACCTTATGCCAGATCAAAAAGGTAAACAACTCGGCGGAACATTAAGGCTCGGTAAATACGAATGTAAACTTTCAAAAGGCAGCCTTGCTCTCAAAGCCTATGGCAAAGAGCTTGTATGGGAACGGCATCGCCACCGCTATGAGTTTAATAATGACTACAGAGATATTTTTGCAAAATCATCCCTTAAAATAAGCGGATTGAACCCTGAAAGGGATTTAGTAGAAATTGTTGAGATAGATAAAAAAGAACATCCATGGATGGTAGCAGGACAGTTTCACCCTGAGTTTAAGTCCCGACCAAATAAGCCACAAGCCTTATTCAAAGATTTTGTGGGCGCTACATTAAAATAAACGCTGTAGCGTTTTTTTCATAATAACATCTACATCGCATTTTTAGAGTAATAAACTGGAGAAAATATGGAACACAGACAAAAAATAGTAATACTCGATTTTGGAAGTCAATATGCCCACCTTATTGCAAAGCGTTTTCGCCTTATGGGCTATTACTCTGAGATAGCCCTACCCTCATGTGATCTAGAAAGCTTGCAGGGAGCGCAGGGTATTGTCTTATCTGGGGGGCCATCCTCTGTATATGAAAAAAATATTCCCGATTTTAACGATAAAATACTTGATTTACCTATTCCCATTTTAGGAACCTGCTATGGACATCAGCTCATGGCAAAGCACTATGGCTCAAAAGTTGAAAAAGCAGAAGTTGGTGAATTTGGCTTTGCTCAAGTTATTAATAAGGATTGTGCAAAAAGCCCTTTATTTGACGGTTTAAAAGAAAATGAACAAGTATGGATGAGTCACCAAGATGCCGTTACTAGTTTAGCAGAAGGCTTTGAAAAAATAGGTTTTACAAAAGATTGCGAATATGCAGCATTACAAGATTTAAAAAGGAAACGCTTTAGTTTACAATTTCATGCAGAAGTAAAAGATAGCCCATGCGGAGATACAATATTTGATAATTTTGCAAAGTATTGTGGTATGAAAAAAAACTGGAGTCAAGACCAAGTATTAAAAGCTATTAGTGACGATATAAAAAAAACGGCAGAAGGTAAAAAGGTTTTACTCTTTTTATCTGGGGGAGTCGACTCAACTGTAGCTTTTGCTTTATTAAATAATACTCTCGGTCAAGATAGAGTCTTGGGTCTCCATATTGATAATGGCTTTATGAGACAAGACGAAAGTGCAATAATTGCCAAAAGGTATAAAGATTTTGGCTTTAATAACTTTATTGTAGAAGATGCATCGGCTACGTTCTTAAAAGCAGTAGAAGGGTTGATAGACCCACAAGAAAAACGTCATGCTGTTGGAGAAACTTTTATCACGGTGAGAGATGAGGTAATAAAAAAGCTTGACTTAAATGAAGACGAATGGCTTTTAGGACAAGGCACACTTTATCCCGATATTATTGAATCTGGCGGGACAAAGAACTCACATGTAATAAAAACCCATCACAACAGAGTTGAAGGTATCCAAGCCTTAATTGAAAAAGGTTTAATAATTGAACCATTAAAAGATTTATACAAGGATGAAGTAAGAGTAGTAGGTAAAATACTTGGCCTCAGTGATGAGCTTGTGTTTAGGCATCCCTTTCCAGGCCCAGGCTTAAGTATAAACGTACTATGTTCTGATGGAAAAATTACAAATGATGAAAAAACAGGTAAAAATGGAAGTGCTGATTTTGATGATGCAATACGTGAATACAGTAACCTTGATATAAGCAGTCTGAACCTTGGAAGTGTATCAAAGAGAGTACTTCCTGTTAAGTCAGTAGGAGTTCAAGGCGATTTTAGAACATATAGATTCCCAGCTGTGATAGAATTTGGAAAAGAAGTATTCCCAAGCAAAACTGAATGGGAATACTTGGAAAAAGCTTCATCATATGTTACTAATGCCCTCACCGGTGTAAACAGAACGGTACTCTGCTTTTATGAAAAAGAACACTGTACTTTACAAGTAGGCTATTGCACAAAAGACAGACTCGATATGACTCGTGCCGTTGATGCAATTGTTTTAGATGAACTTAAAAAAAGTAATCTGTACGAAGTAATTTTTCAACATTTAACAATTACAATACCATATAGCACAGCCAAAAATACCTGCTCAATTGTACTAAGGCCAGTTGTTTCTGAAGATGTTATGACTGCGCGGTTTGCACATTTAGATTCTAAAGTATTAGAAAAAATAGTTGTTAGAATTAAAAACCTAGGCTTTGTTGATGCACTTTATTATGACATAACAAATAAACCGCCTGCAACATTTGGCTGGGAGTAGATGGTAATTAATAATTTATAATGTATAATTAATATTACAAGTTGTAATATAGAAAACTAAATGGGGACAGCAATAAACCAATTGTGCTTTAAAAAATTACAATCGTAATTCTATGCAATGCAAGCTACTAGCTATAGTAAATTTTATTGGTTATTAGCTATTGAATAAGTCAAATTAATTGTAAATTGTAAATTGTAAATTATAAATAGGAGTAAATATGAAGGATTTTATTGAATACGATGACTTTGCAAAACTTGATATGAGAGCAGGTACTGTTCTTAGTTGTGAAAAAGTTGAAAACGCCGAAAAACTGTATAAAATTATGGTAAACACCGGCGAAGAAAATCCACGCCAAATTGTTTCAAGCCTTGTAGACTATTACACTGCAGAGGAATTGGTAGGAAAACGCATTATTGTTCTTGTAAACTTAAAACCTAGAAAAATGCGCGGTATTGAGTCTCAAGGCATGCTTTTATGTGTTGAAACTGAAGACGGCGAAACTTGTGTTTTATTGAAGCCTGAAGCAGATGTAGAACCAGGAACATCTGTTACATAGGAATAGAAATGGCATCGAGTGTTGATTTTATTGAATATGTTGTAGACCAAATTAATGGAACAGGAATCGTTCGGTATAAAAAAATGTTTGGTGAATACATGATTTATGTTAATGACAAGCCGGTATTATTAGTTTGTAATGATACTGTGTTTATAAAAAAGCTCGATGCTCTATCTGAAAAAATGAAAAACTCTGAATTAGGTTTTCCTTATAAAGGTGCAAAAGAACATTACATCCTGGACATTGAAGATACAGAGTTTTCAAAAGAAATTATAAATATCCTAGAACCTATTACTGCTGTTCCAAAGACCAAAAAGAAAA
>CAYJMR010000105.1:0-1833 GCA_964371375.1 uncultured Treponemataceae bacterium | reverse complement strand
TCTAAACCTTTTCGTATCTTAGAGCTAACCTTTGGACCGTACACTAATAGCGCTCCATCTTTTTCAAAAAGTGAATGCAATACTTTATAAATATCATCAATAGTGATTGAACGGATGTGCTGAATAGTTTCTTCTAATGAGCATTGGTCAAACTTAAGAAAATAGTTTTTTGACAAAAACTTCATTCTTTGCTCCATGTCTTCACTGGCAATTATTTCTTCACCAATTATATGCTCTTTTGCAGCTAGTATTTCATCATCTAAAAACCCATCACTTAATATACTTTTAAGCTCACTTCGGAGCAAACTCACAACAGGTAAAATATTTTTTGGGGAAGCACTTGCATAGGCACACCAATATGCACAGTCTGAATACATAGAAACAAAACTATAGACACTGTAACAAGAACCACTTTTTTCGCGTAAAGACTGAAAAAGTCTTGAACTCATTGTATCTCCTACTAACGCATTAACTATTGCTAAAGCAAAATAGTCAATGTATGAAAGTGGTACGATAACAGGATAAAGAGCAAATATTTGCTCTTGTTGAAAGTCAGCTTCAATAAAGTGGGTACCCTTATTCCATGTAGGAAGTAAGAATTTGTGTTCATGGTCATTCAACGATTTTTTCACTGAAAGCGTCTCTAAGAATTCTAGAAACGTAGTTTCGCCAATATTCCCAGATACACTTACTAGTAAAGAACCAGTGACAAAATATTTTGCATACCAATCCATAAGAGACTGCTTAGTAATTTTTTTTATACCTTTTTTTGTTGAAAGTATTGAAGTTGAAATAGGGTTGTTTGGCCAAATAGCTTCAATTGATGCATCTAGAGCAGTTTCTTCAGGATCATCAAGAGATGAAATTATTTCGCTAATTATAACCTTTCTCTCTCTTTCTATTTCTTCTTCGTTGAATACAGAGTTTTCAATCATATCACAAAGCACTTCTAGAGCTGTGTGTGCATGTATTGCTGGAACTACGCAGTGCAAGCATACTTGTTCTCTTTCTGTAAAGGCATTTACATAGCCACCAATTTTATCAAAGCTTGAAGCTATGTCAAATGCTGTCCGTGTTTTAGTACCTTTAAAAAGCATGTGCTCTACAAAATGGCTGATGCCCTTTTCATTTTTTTGCTCATAACGTGATCCACATTGAAACCAAAAACCTATTGCCACAGTTTTAACCGTGTCGATTGATTCTGTAATGAGGGTAATATTATTTGGTAGTATTGTTTCAGTTATGTTGTTATGTTGATTTTTCATGTGTAAGAGCCAGTATAGCAGATTATAGCATAGTTTACAATAGAAAGGACTGTCACAACAAGCGCGCTGTATAGAGTAAGTTAGAGTTATCGAAACAGAGGAATGAAAAAAAGCTTAAAAAAGTGCATGGTGTTAGAAATGAAAACTATGTCGAACATAATTTGTCAGATATAATAATTATACTGTTTGCAGTATTATATAAATAGTCATGTATTGTGTCTGAAAATCAAAAATAGTTAAAACTTTACGTAAAAACTCTTGACACAATAAAAAGTTATAGTTTAGTATGATATACTATCATAGTGTAATTAGCTTAAACTATTAAAAACAAGGATGGAGAAATAACAAATGAAAATATTAATATGTAACGCAGGAAGTACTTCCTTAAAATTTCAAATCTTTCAAATGCCTGAAGGATTATCTTTAGCAACAGGTAGAATCGAAAGAGTCGGTAGTAAAGATAAAGGAATTTTCCACTACTATTGCAAGTCAAAAAATGTAAACATCAAATTAGAAAACCAGAATATTCTTACGTATTCAGATGGAATTTACATGTTTTTATCTTATC
>CAYJMR010000104.1:0-6555 GCA_964371375.1 uncultured Treponemataceae bacterium | reverse complement strand
TCGCTACTGTCCAAAAAGCCGAGGTGCTTTTTGGGTATGGTAAGTTGTACGGCGGCAAGTTGTAAGCGCTTTATACCCAAGTGTTTTTTTAATAGTTTGTTGAGCTTAAAGTTTCCATATTTGTCGTCGCCTGCAATGGGACATCCAACCTTTGCCAAATGTATTCTAATTTGGTGCATTCTACCTGTAGACAGTTGTAAGCGTACTAAATTTAGAGTGTGCGTTTGTGCCCCTTCTGGTGTTTCAAGTAAAACGGAAGCGGTTTTTTCAACGCTATAATGGGTGAGTGCATGTTTTGTAAGGCCTTTGTGAGTAATAGAGTCTGTGATAGTACCTTCTTGTTTTGAAAAGTCGCCTGTGCAGACGGCATAATATTCTTTTTTTATTTCTTTGCTTGCAATTAAATCTGTCCATGTGTTTGCTGCACTCGATTTTTTTGCAACAATCAATAGGCCTTCTGTGTCTTTGTCTAATCGATGTACTAAATATATTTTGTTTCCCACTTGGCTTGCCAAAAGGGTATCAACGCTGTGTGTAATGCCTTGGCCACCTTGGCTAGCTAAGCCTGAAGGCTTGTGAATTATGTAAATATCATCGTTTTCATATATAATGGGAAGTGTTTTCATCCGATATATTATATAACATATAATTACCATTCGCGCAAGTATGGAAAAAGCAGGTTAAAATGAAATTACACATAAGAATATCACTAACGCTAATACTTTTTTTTACAATAAGTACCATTACTGCAGAGCAATTGCAGTCAACAAAGTGGGGATACACTTTAGACTTACCTGAAGGTTATGAATTAGCTTCAAGTCAAAATGGCGATCGTTATCAATTTAACCACTCAATGCTACCTATTACCTTTATGATAGCTTCGTATGGGCAGGAAAGATATGAAGATGCATTTATGGCCCTTGAGAATGTATATAAAAGTCTCTCTCTTCAAGGAGATATGGAAAAGGTGCGTTGGTTAAATGAGGAAAATGCTATAGGTACTTTTACCTTAAACATAAATGGAGAAGAGTATTTAGGATGGGCCGTTTCTGTGTTACTTACAGAAGACAAAGGTACGAGTGTTTTCTTAGCATATGCGCCAAGTTCTCAATTTGCACAGTGCGAACAAATTATTATTTCTACACTCGATTCTATAAATCTGGTAAGGGGAAGCATTTTAGAAACAGGAATTATAACTCGGTATGCATACCCACCTGAAGGGGATAAGCAAATAACCTTAGAAATAGCCGGGCAGACAATAGATGCAAAAATTGATTTGGTAGATGAAATAGCGAGTGAATTTGTGGTGCAACGAGAATACGATATCCTTGTGTTTTTTTCAAGCACCCCACTATGGAAAGAGGCGTGGCAACGTTTTTACAGGATTATTTACAGAGATTCGTATAAACGGCTACAGAGGGTTGCCTTTACGTTATACAATGATTTGTACTTTGATATAAAAAGGGACCATCCTGACGATCCAGATACTGTGTTTGCACAAACCTTATTAACATGGGTGCAAGACTTTGAGTACTTAAGAATACCTCTAGGTACAGATTTTGTTCCCCTTCCTTCAGTAGTTTCCGGAAAAGGTTCTGATTGTGATTCAAGGGCTCTTCTTTTGGCTGTGCTAATGGATCAAATGCGTTACAAAACTATGCTCTTTATTTCAAGGGAATATAGTCATGCTTTATTTGGAATAGCCATTGAAGGAGAGGGAGCACGACTTGAGCACGATGGGGTTTCATATCTGCTTGGAGAAACAACAGCCCCTGTTTCGCTGGGGCTTGTTCCTCAAGGAATGAGTGAAATATCAAACTGGATAGCTATTGAAGGTTTACAGTGAAATATTATCTACGTTGATTA
Source organism: uncultured Treponemataceae bacterium (assembly GCA_964371375.1). Lineage (GTDB taxonomy): Bacteria > Spirochaetota > Spirochaetia > Treponematales > Treponemataceae > CAYJFX01. The sequence goes on along the minus strand of CAYJMR010000104.1, from coordinate 4,689 downwards.
GCGCAGTATACACATCTTGGGGTGTTTGCGCATTAAGAAGTGCTTCTCGCAACTCTTTATTCTTTAGCCGAGAGCTAAAAAACGATAGGGTTTGTAAATAGTATGCATGTTGGTTGTATGCTGCAGCAATCATAAAAAGTAATTTAACCGGTTCGTCATCTATTGTTTGAAAGTCAATAATATCTACCTTGCTAATGCCAACTGCCATTACTAAGTCGGTAACAGACGAAAGGCGAACATGGGGAATAGCTATTCCTCGCCCGATTGCGGTAGACATGAGCGATTCTCGCTTTATTATTTCGTTGGATAATTCTTCAGTATTTTTTACTTGTGGGGCGGTGCCTAAAGTGTTTGCTAAAGCTATAAGTGCGTCATGTTTTGTCGAGTGATTTAAGAATACTATCCTATCAGGAGATAAAATATTATTTAAATGTATTTGATGCGAAATGGCATTTGTTTTTGCGGGGGTTGAAAGCCGGTCATTTACCCATTTTTCAATTTCACATTTTTTGAATCTCCATACAGTACCAATTTTGCCTGAGGGTATGTCTCCTTTTTGGGCCCACTCATAAACGGTTCTTTCAGAAACTCTTAGATATTTTGCAACTTCTTCGATTGTAAGAATATCTTCTTCCATCTTTGCTCCTATTCTATTTTGCAATATATGTGTTTGATTAACAATCTATTCCATCGTATTGAGGCGTAAAGCATATTTTGCATGTTTTGCGATTCTTTGTCAAGTATCGCAAGTACTACAGTATACTATGTGTTTTTTGCAAGTTCATGAAGTGCATCATGGGGGAATAGCTCTCCCACTGTTGTATGTATAATGTTTTCCTTTGTGTTTCCAAAGCAGACCGGCGTTTCAGGGGGTGCAAATTCTGAAAGCATTTGGCGGCAAATACCACAAGGGCTTACCGGGTAGCTAGCCGTTGGCGTTGCAACAGCGAGGGCTTTAAATGTTTTATAGCCTTTTGTGATGGCCGTAAACATACCTGTTCTTTCTGCGCAATTTGTTACGCCAAAAGATCTATTCTCAACATTTACTCCCGTAATAACAGTTCCATCTTCCATTAAAAAAGCAGCTCCCACAGGAAAATTTGAGTACGGCGAATACGAGTTTTTTGATATCTCGTATGCAATATCATATAATTCTAGTATGTCCATTAGAATGCCTCCTGACTTGCCTCTTGACTAGAGACCCTACTCTATTATACCATATAACAACATGAAAATAAACAAAAATAATTTTTCTTTAGTAGGAATATTAATTCTCTTTTCCATTTTGTACGTTTTTTTTGCGGTAAAACCACCTAAAAATTCGTTGCAATTAGAACCCCAGTGGACTATTTCTATTAGCGAAAGCGCCGCTACAACAAGTGCTTCTGAAGTCCTACCCTTTAAGCTAGGACAGTTTGTTGGCTATTATACTCCAGAAGGAAAAATAGTATCTATTTTAGAGCTTGCTGAACGAGGGGTAATTTCATCCAATTATGTTGCTTCGTTTTCATCAAGTGCACGGCAAACACCTTTTTTTACACCACAAGGAGAACAAAGTGGAGTAATTGAAAAAGCAGGCTTTCCATTTTTTGAAGAAAATAGGATCTTTTTGTTTTCTCCAACGGGAAATGCCTTTTCGGCGCACAATGATGACGGAAGTGAAAGATGGTTTTATGAAGATTATGCCCCAATAACAACTTTTCATTCAAATGACATGGGAGTTGTTGCAGGGTTTGCAGATGGGAAAGTTATTGTTTTCTCTGAAGATGGAATTGTTCGCCAAGAGTTTTATCCTGGTGGAAGTGAATATGAAATAATTTTTGGTGCTGCACTTTCAAATAGTGGAAGGTATGTTGCATGTTTAGCAGGTTTGGAAAGGCAGAGAATTATTATATCAGATATTGAAGGGAATACAAGTAAAATCATTTTTCACACATATGTTGAAGATGCTGTACTTGAGCAAAGCTTTGTCCATTTTAGTAAAAATGAACAATATGCTTTTGTAAATATAGAAAATTCTTTGGTTGTTGTAGATTTAGATGAAAAAGAAAGTAAAATGATTTCAGTTGTGGGAAAAGTTGTTACCATAAAAGAGGTTCAAGGTGGTGACTACTATTTTGTATTGAGTAAAAACAGAGATGAAAGTACGGTAAGTATTTTTAATTCCCATATGTACAAGGTTGGCTCTTTTTCATTTGAAGAAAAAAATACTTTTTTAGATTCAGATAACGAATACGTGTATATTGGAAACGACATGACAATTTCAAAACTGTCTGTTAACTAAAGGTAGGTGTGAGGTTGTTTATGAAAAAAAAGATATTGATGCATTTGTTTAACGTGGTTTTTGTTTTGTTTGTAAGTGGCTCTTTTTTAATTGCTTTTGAATGGCCGCAGAGCCCTGTTCGTGCAAGTGCTTTGTTTTCTGATATACGAGGAGACACTTTTAATAATGGCATTGTTTTTGCTAATCCAGGGGAAGTGGTCGCAGCCGAAGAAGGAACTGTTATAATGATGTTCACAAGCGACCAATCGAATATGGGGTGGTTTGAGTCTCCTTTAGGGAATGCAGTTGTTGTGGCCCATCGAAACGACATGATGTCAGTGTATTCAAATCTTGTAAATATTAAGGTAACTGATACAAAACGAAACCTAGCAATTGGTGATGTTATTGGAATAAGTGGTGAATCTGCATGGAATGACGAGGATGAAGGTGCTGGATTTCAAATAATGGATACAAAAATGCAGCGTCTTATAAATCCCGTGGTATTAATGCAGGGTTCACTGCAAAGTCAAAGGGTTTCGGTTGTTGGGGTAAATGCAATAAACAGAAGTTCAGAGAGCTTTCCCCTTTACAATGGAGCAATCTTTACTGCAGGAGCGTATACCCTGTATATGGACAGACCTGAAAATGGTATGATTCATAGTGCCAGTGTTGCGCTGAATGGAGAGGTAAAAGAAACTATTAATTACGACACCCTAGAACAAGTTGGTAATACCTTGGCTGTTTATGGGAATAAGAGTTACGATTATGCAGAAATATACCCTGACAACAATGTTATGCGGCTTTCAGAAATTTTACTCGCTCGAGGAAATAATACGATTGAAGTAACGCTCACCAATGTCGGTGGCACAGAAACCTTTGTTAGGTATAGGATAAGCGTAAATTAATGTATAATGTATAATTAACAATTAATAATTAATAGGACCGTTTTATGTATGAAAAAAAAGGTTCATGTACCTCTAAAAATCTTGTGGTGGTTGATACCGTTTTCATAAATTTTTGTTTCAATTATTAATTATGCATTATTAATTATTAATTAACTATAACTCCGCCACCCAATACAACGCCGTCTACGTATGCAACACAAGACTGTCCTGGTGCAATGGCACTTTGTGGCGTTTCAAAAACAACCTTGTAACGTGCCTCTGCTGCGTTTCCTTTTTCTGCATCGAGCGGAATAATGGTTGCCATGCAAGGTTTTGATGCAAGCCGTATTTTTACCATTGCACTAAACTCTGTTTGCGGGGCAAAATTTCCTGCCCATATCCAGTTGTCTGCTGTAAGCTCTCTTGCAAGTATATCATCGCTTCCTGCTAAGACAACGGTGTTGTTTTCTTTATTTATGGCATGTACATATAAAGGTTTTGTAGAGCTTACACCCAAGCCGCGACGCTGCCCAATGGTGTAGTGTTCAATGCCCTTATGGGTTCCGAGCTTCTTTCCGTCAATATCAATGATGTCACCTGGGATAGATTCTTTATCTGAAAACACAATATCAAAATATTCAGGTGGAATAAAGTCTTGACTTTCTGCTCTGGAGGCTGCAAAAAGACCCATCTCTTGGGCCATTGTTTTGGTTTCTGCCTTTGTAGAAGTTCCTAAAGGAAAACGAACCTTTTTTAAAATGTCACTGGGAATTCTATGTAAAAAATAGGCTTGGTCTTTTAAGGTGTCTGTTCCGCATGCAACCATTGCAGGAAAATCATCAACGTCAATATTAGCAGTTTTGCTGCTAGAATGTATTTTAGAGATTGCAATTTCTGGGACAACAATTCTTGCATAATGACCCGTGCAAAAATAATCAAAATCAATACCTAAGGCGCGTACGCCTTCTAAAAGGGCTCCAAATTTAACATTTTGGTTACAGTGTACGCATGGGTTTGGGGTTCTTCCATCTCGATATTCTTTTCTAAAATAGCCTAAAACATACTTCTGATATGCTTCTCTAACATCAATTACATGGTATTCAATATTGTTCTCTTTGCAAAAAACCTTGCATTGGTTTATGTCAATTTGCTCATCGGGCCCGTAGCATGAAAAGCGAAAGCCCTTTGTTGAAGGCGGTATTGGTAAGTCTTCGTTCCAGCTAGACATGGTAACGCCAATAACTTTGCAACCTGCGTCGCGTAGTAAGAGGGCAGTTAGCGTGGAGTCAACTCCACCCGACATTCCGACAATAACAGTATCGCCTTTTTTTGGCATTGGTAAATCTTGAAAAGTGCAATGTTTCATAAGTGCAGTATAGCAAATTAGTAAAAAAAAGTCACAAAATCTTGTTATTTTGCAGTTTTTACTATATAATATAATAAGGAAGTTCTCGTTTTTTTAGCATCAGTTATTTTTGTGGAGTAAATACATGAAAAAATATACCTTTGGTATTGTTGCAGTAATGATATTATTTTTAAGTT
>CAYJMR010000103.1:0-6589 GCA_964371375.1 uncultured Treponemataceae bacterium | reverse complement strand
TTGTAGTTTATGCAACGTATAAAGATGCGCTTGCAGCGGGTGTAGTGCCTGCAGGCTTGAATGCAAAGGATGATTAAGTAACGATTAGAGGAAAGTGTATAACCTTATTACTCAATACATTTTATGAAATATTTATACTATGGCCTTAGTTCTCTTGTCTTATAAAAGCAATAGTGTTATAGTATCACATGCGAATAAAGCTCATTGTAAAAATGTATGTACTCTTTTCTCTAACTATGGTAGCTGGGTTTTTATTTTTCTCTTGGACTATTTCTAGGAATTTTGCCCAAACTACGGTAGAGCTTCAAAAACAATATGAAAGGGAGATTATTAGTAAGCGTGGTAGCGAAATAAATGAGCGACTCACTCATATAGGAAGTGTATTTTCGAACGCTTACCTCCCTGATGACCAGGGTAATAGTGTTGTAAGCGAGTTTGCAGAAAACTATGAGAATATTGACGAAACGTTAATTGACTTATTTTTAGAATCAGTTATTAGAAGCAATATTTATATTAATGACATTTTAATAATTGATTTAAAAAGTGAGATGGTTTATTCAAGGTCTAAAAGATTTATAAAGAAGTTCTATCAAGACTACAACTGGAAAAATGATCCCTTTATTCAAGAAGTTTCACGAGGATCTGGTATTCAAATGCGAGGACTTCACGAATCGTATGGTTCAAACGTTAATGAAGAAGTGTATTCATTTGCCCATAATATTCAAAATCAAGAAGTAATTGATAGTGGTGAGCAGTATGCAGTTATTCTTGTAAATGTAAAGCCTCATGATCTTTTTACTACGAGCTCTATAGGAATATCTCAATATAATGAAAACTTTATAGTAGTAGATTCAAATGGGGAAACAATTTATCAAGAGTTTACCAATGAAATTATTACTAGAGAGGTTTACGAAAATAATTCTTTATATGAAATATCACAAATGGCACTCCTTTCATGGAGTGGTTTGTTATGTCGTAATATTATTGATACAAATGCAATTTATCAAAATAGTTTTAGAGACCTTTTAATTAGAACTCTCCCCATTATGGCTATAATATTGTTGTTCTGCCTTTTTATTTCAGCTATAAGTACTCGTATATTCTCAAAACGGATAAACAAAATTGTAAACCATATGAGTGTTTTAGAAACAGGTAATTTTAGTACTGATTTGAAAATTATTTCGGATGATGAGCTTTCGATAGTTGAAAAGGGCTTAAACAAAATGACTGAGCGCCTCCAGAGGCATATAGAAAAAGAATATATTTCAACTTTGCAAATTGCACAAGCAAGATTACAAGCTTTACAAGTGCAAATAAATCCTCATTTTATGTTTAATACACTAGAGACCATACGAAGTACCGCATCTATAGAGAAAGCTTCCAAGACATCAAGGATGATAACGCTTTTGGGGCAAATGTATCGTTGGAATTTGAGAAATAATGATACTGTTACCATAAAAGATGAATTAGCTTATATTGAAGAGTATCTTACACTTTTTGAAATAAATAAGGGCGTTGATATTGAGCTAAACACAAATATCGCAGTTGAGCATTTGCAAGTATTAATACCAAAGTTATCGTTACAACCAATTGTAGAAAACAGTCTTATTCATGGCTATGAAAACTCTGCCAACGATTATGTCATATCTATTAATACGCAAGAAAATAACGATTCTGCTATTGTGATTTCAATTACTGATGAGGGTATAGGCATGAGCAAGGAGCAGATTCAAAAATTAGAAAAAAATATACACAGTTCACTGAATACAAACCCAAATTATCATATTGGGCTTGCCAATGTACATAACAGAATTAAACTAAAATATGGGGTAGAATTTGGATTGCAAATTGCTACAAGCAAAGTAGGAGTAGGGACAACTATTCAAATTGCAATTCCAAATAAAACGGTGCGTAATGAAAACATATAATATTTTGATAGTAGATGATGATGCCGTTGTTCGCCAAGGGATAATTGCAGAAATTGACAAGGAAGATTTAGGCATTGACTCTATTCTGGAAGCTGAAAATGGAGAACAAGCTCTTGAACTGTTTAAAACAACTCCAGATATTGATCTCATTATTACTGATATAAAAATGCCAAAATTAGATGGTGTAGGTTTAGTAAAAGAAATAAAAAAAATAAATACAAATTTGCCTATGATAATTATAAGTGGTTTTAATGACTTTGATTTTCTCAGGCAAGCAATTCGCTATGGGGTAAACGATTACCTTTTAAAACCTATAAATCCAATTGAATTGAAAGATATACTAAGAACTCTTTTAGAACAACATAGCTTTTCCGAAAATACAACAGTAACTACTAATACCCAATTACGCGAAAGTACTCTTTTCCGTTTAGTTGAAGGCAACATAAGTAACCGTGAACTACAGGAAAAAAGCAGTACTATTGGGATAGAGAACCTTGCTGGAACTTTTTTAGTTGCAGAAATTGAAGCATATCTTGCATTATCTCAAACACAAAAATATAATTTAGCTATTTGGGTTAACGACGAAATGCAATACAATCATTGTGGAAATGCTTTTTTTCATCCAACAGGAAGAATTGTATGTATTCTTGATGGCACAAATGATGAATTGGCAAAAAAACATGTTTTACAAAACATTGTAAAAAAAGCACAGTTGGAGCATTCTTATTCGCTTACATGTAAATTTGGGTTGCTTGTAGAAGATGTTGAAAGTATTGCTTTTTCTTATAATTCATTGTCAGAAAACAATGATGGAGGAACTTCAACTCGCTCAAAAATTATTCGTGATGTTATTTCATATGTAAATGAACACCTTGCAGAAGCTCTTACAATTAAACAAATTGCTGATGAGTTTTTAATTAGTCCTTCATATTTAGGAACCCTTTTTAAAAAAGAAATGGACATGCATTTTACGGAATATGTCAATAAAAAACGCATTGAATATGCTGTAGTGCTTCTCGATAGTACAACACTGCGGGTATATGAAATTGTAGAAAAAGTGGGGTTTTTAGATAAAAATTATTTTTTGCGCCTTTTTAAAAAGTATACAGGTAAAACTCCAGGAAGTATTAGAAAATAGCCCCAGTTATAATATTTTTATCATGCATAATCATAAAATGTTGTAATTTGGCATGTAATTTTTATACTTTGTCCTCTTTTTCAATTTTTTGCTATCCCCTATAATGCTTTTATCCCTAAGGGGAGCTAATATTAAGAATGAACAATAAAACTTGAATGATTAAAATTCAGTGAGTCTTATTTATTGGAATTCAAAAAAATTTTCGGAGGACATGAAAATGAAAAAAATTATCTTGTTGGTATCAGTTTTAATGCTGATATGTGGTTCAATGGTTTTTGCTGGTGGTGGTAGTGATTCAGGTAGCTCATCTGATTCTGAAATTACACTTCAATTTTTAGCAAATGAAACCCCTATCTTACCTCGTGAGTTTTGGCAAACTGTTGCAGATAGATATCATGCAGAAAACCCAAATGTAACAGTTGAAATGTTGTATCAACCAGCATCAAACATCAGTGTTAACGAGCATGCTAAAACACTTTTAGCTACAGGCCAATTTCCTGATATCACCGTAATGACAACCCCAAGTGATTATGTACCATCAGGAGCATTATTAAAATTAGATGATGCAGATGTAGACATGATTGATCCAGAATATATTCACAAAATAGATGGTGGAATCTATGTAGTACCTTATAAAATTCAAGTGGGTGGTGTTTGGTATAATAAAGATTTATTTGAACAATACGGATATGAAGTTCCTACCACCTGGGATGAATTTGTAGCGATTTGTGATGGTTTTGAAAGAAACGGTGTTACCGCTAATGTATTAGGTCTTAGAGATGGTTGGGCACATGTTGTTCCATTTGGCTGTATCCAAGCAACAGAAGTACTCCAAGATGATCAAGACTGGCCTTCAAAACGAATGGCTGGACAAGGTTCTTTCGCAGACAACGCTGACTTCATGGATGGTGTAGAAAAATTTGCTTTATTAATGAATGACTATAATGCTCAAGATAAATCAAGTATGACTTATGCACAAAATAACGAAAAGTTCTTTAACCAAGAAGCTGCTATGTTCATTATGGGATCTTGGGTTCAGGGTGCAGAAATGACAACAGAACACGACTTTGAAGTTGGATACTTCCCAATTCCTACAGATAATGGCGAAATCATTATTCCTCTTTGGGTAAATGAAGGGCTTTCTATTAGTTCAAAAACAAAATATCCAGAAGTGGCAAAGGACTTTGTTAGATTCTTCCTAGAAGATGAAGTTTGGGCAGCCCAATTCTTAGCTTCAGAACAACTTTTTTCACCTCTAAAAGATCCAGTATTATATGATGCAACACGTTTGCATGATGAAGTTGTAGAAACTGTTGCAACAGGGCGAGGAATTCCTAACTTCTTTGACCAAGTAGGAGACAATGCTTGGGTTGCAGGCGGAAGTGATCTTCTTTCACGAGCAACATTAGATATAGCTTCTGGTGAAGATATTGATGAAACAATTGAAAATTTAGATAGAGAGTTTGATAGATTACTAGAAAACTACGCTGACTAATAAAAACTTTATAGCTGTGTTGCAATAGTTTGCAACACAGCTTTTTTTCAAAGGACTTACTTACATGAGTTTAAAATCTAAGGACCTTCGGTCTAATTTATTACTTTTAGCACCTGGCACTATCATATATGTCTTATTTATGATTGTACCAATTTTGCTATGTTTTTATTTTGCGTTAACAAACTGGGATGGGATAGGTCCTAATTATAAATTTATCGGACTAAGAAATTTTAAAAATATTTTTACTGATGCTAGCTTTTGGGATGCATTTACAGTAACGATAATTCTTACATCTGTAAGTACCATCTTGCAAAATGTCTTTGGAATTTTGTTTGCTGTTTGGTTGGATAACAGGGGAAGAGTATACGGTTTTAGCAAAACTATTATGTTTATCCCAGCAATTCTCTCAAGCGTGGTAGTATCTTTTATTTGGTCATACATGACTCAGGGTGATGGTGGAATTATAAATACCGTTTTATCACTTTTTTCTATTGCAGGGTTTGATTTTTATTCAACAAAATTTATTACGACGTTGACTGTAACGTTTGTAATATCCTGGGCTGCATTAGGATTTTACATAACTGTTTATGATGCAACTTTAAAAACAATACCAGAAACTCTGTATGAAGCTGCAGAAATTGATGGCGCTGGTAGTTTTCAAAAGTTTAAGAATATAACACTTCCCCTTCTCACACCTGGAATAATAATTTGTACAATTTTTTCACTTATAGCAGGCCTTAGGCAGTATGACTTTGTAAAAATTATGACTCCTTTAACTATTGAAACTATTTCGGTTAATGCCATATCGCGAATGACTGAATACAATATGTTTGGTTATTCTGTTGCAATTGTTATTGTCCTGTTTTTGTTTATTGCACTTATAAGTGTGTCTCAAAGGGTATTATTTAGAAAAAAAGAGGTTAGTTACTAATGAATAATTTAATTAAACAAAAAAGAACGACAAAGACTCTTGTGTCTCAAGTAGGGCTATTGCTTATTGTATTCATGTATGCTGTACCTTTGTATATTGCAATTGTAAATGCATTTAAGCCGTACTCAGAAATCATTACAAATCCACTTGCACTTCCCGCAAATCCTACCTTTGACAACTTTATCACAACCTGGAAAAATATTGATGCCATTCAGCTTTATTTGAATAGTATGCTGATTACTGGAGGCTCACTTCTACTATTAGTATTGGTTACATCAATGGCGGCATATGTTGTTGCTCGAAGTAAACACAAGTCAATTGTATTTTTACAAATGTTTTTTTTGCTCGGCTTTATGGTTCCAGTACAAATGATTTTAATTCCGAGTATTAAGACAATGCAGTTTTTTAATTTATTTCATACTATGGCAGGTATGATATTGTTTAATTGTGCGGTATATTTTTCTACATCTTTCTTTTTGTATTCGGAGTTCTTTAAAACTTTACCAAAAGAATTGGAAGAAAGTGCCTTTATGGATGGTGCAAATAAATTTACGATCTACTATAAAATACTTCTTCCTGTATTAAAGCCTTGTACTTCTACAGTTATTATCTTTTCTGGAATGTGGATTTGGAACGACTTTTTACCCCCACTGTACTTACTTGATCCAAGAAGAGGAAATACAATAACAACAGGGGTATATAGAGCAATTGGACAATATTCAACAGCATGGGATACCGTTTTTGCTGCAGTAATTCTGTCAGCATTGCCAATACTTATTTTATACTTATGTTTACAAAGGCAATTTCAAAGTGGTTTAGCAGCAGGTGCTGTAAAAGGGTAAAAGAAGAGAGGAAAAATAATATGAATAAATTATACACATTACAAAATAGTAAAAGTAGATCAATTTGTGGCGAAAACCCTACAGGTGGAAAAGGCATGGCTGCAATGAGCGAACCAGATTGCGTAGCAGCTGAACTTCTTGGTAAAGGTTGGAAATGTCGTCCTTTTATTACTGTGGCTGCCAAGTCTACTGGAACACTGTGTGATATTGAAGGTTCTGGCGAAATTGTGAGCATGTGGATAACAGGAGAAGTTG
>CAYJMR010000102.1:0-6623 GCA_964371375.1 uncultured Treponemataceae bacterium | reverse complement strand
TGAAAGTGTTGCAGCCCTTATTGTGTATGGCATTGCTGACCAAGAGCCAACAGCACCAAAAAGGCATGAAGTTGAAGAAATTTTACGATTTATGTAAATAAAAGGCTGTCTACCAAGTTATTAAACTTTTTAGACAGCCTTTAAATTAACTTGCACGCAACTCTGTTATTATTGCCTTAGAAGCGTGAGCACCGTCGGAAACAGCCTTTGCAACTTGCATATAACCACCAATTGAGTCTCCCGCACTAAAAATGCCAGGAACACCAGTTGACCCATTTTCTTGTGTTAAAAGGACATCACTATCACTTCCCGAGCCGAGCGGAAGACCTAACTTTGCTGCAAAGTCTGAAGAACCGGCTGTTCCTATAGCAACAAATAAACCTTGCACATTGGTTTCACCCTTTTCAGTTTTTACAGCCTTTATAACACCGCCCTCTTCACCTGGGCCTGTCCCTTCAATTTCGGTAATTTTTTCAGTTATGATGGAAATGCCACTTGGAAGCATTTCTTTTACACCAGCTTCCAAGTCCTTTCCATCGGTAAATAATATGACTTCTTGTGTTATGTGGCTTAAGTGCTGCACCTCAGAGGCTGCATACGCACCGCTTCCAACTACACCAACAGTCTTATTTTTATAAAAAAATCCATCACATACAGCACAAAAACTTATGCCGTGCCCCTGGTATTCATCAAAACCTTTTACTTTTAAACCCTTTCGCTGACGTCCCACTGCCAAGAGAACACTCGTTGAAAAATAAGTATCTCCTTCTGCCGTCGTTATTTCAAAGCGAATAGGCTTTTTTGTTTCTGCATTTTCATCTACATGAATTGGCATATATGGTGATAGGCCGGTAACCTCTGCGGTTTCAACATGAACTCCCAATGCCTGTGCTTGCATAACACTTTTTTGCGCCAGCTCAAGTCCCGAGATAGGCTTTTCAAGACCATAATAATTTTCAATTAGGTGCGCCTTTTCTAATGCACCAAAATCTTTACCCAGCACAAGCACACTCATTTTTGCTCGTGCTATATACAAAGAGGCTGAAATACCCGCAGGCCCTTTTCCAATTATAATAACATCGTAATTCGTTTTCATATAGTAATAATACTTTTTATAGTAATTATTGTCTGCAACAATATCACTATTCCAATGTAACATTAACACCTTGCACAACATTCTCTTTCGCACTACAATAAACATATGGAAAAAGTGCTTAAACAATATTTTGGGTTTTCCTCTTTTAGAAAAGGCCAAAAAGAGATAATAGAAACAGTTGTTTCAAAACAAGATACGCTTGTGGTAATGCCTACGGGAGGGGGAAAGTCGCTTTGTTATCAACTACCTGCACTTATGTTTGAAGGTTTAACAATAGTTGTTTCTCCTCTCATTTCTCTTATGCAAGACCAAGTTACAGCCCTTCACAAAATAGGAATAGAAGCCCTTTTTCTAAACTCGTCACTAGACTGGGACACATATAAGGCGAACATGGCTCAGGTGCGAAGTGGCGTTATTAAGCTTTTATATTGTGCCCCTGAAACACTTTTAACAGAGCGTGTTCAAGACCTTTTAAGTGACATTCAAGTTGACTGCATTACCATCGACGAAGCGCACTGTATTTCGCAGTGGGGGCACGATTTTAGGCCTGAATACAGAATGATTTCAACTTTACGAAGACGATACCCAGATGCAGTGTGCCTTGCCCTTACCGCAACAGCTACAAAGCAGGTACGAGAAGACATAAAAAAAGCTCTTAAATTAAAGTCTTGCAAAGAATTTATTTCCTCCTTTAACCGTGAAAATATTTTTTTAGAAGTTCACCCAAAGAGGTTAGCAAAACAAGGCGGCCCTGAAACACAAGTATTAGAGTTTTTAGCCGAGCGCAAAAATGAAAGCGGAATAATATTTTGTTTTTCACGAAAACAAGTTGATTTACTTACAACATTTTTAAAGTCTCGTGGATTTAGCGTACTTCCCTACCATGCAGGACTTACAGATGTACAACGAACAAAAAACCAACACTCATTTTTAATTGATAAAACAAAAATAATTGTCGCAACGGTGGCATTTGGCATGGGGATAGATAAACCTAATGTGCGCTTTGTTGTCCACTTTGACCTTCCCAAAAGCATTGAACAATACTACCAGGAAATAGGCAGGGCTGGGCGCGATGGGATGGCATCAAGAGCCCTTCTTCTTTATTCCTATGCAGATACTCGTAAAATTAGGTATTTTTTTGATGAAAAAGTGGGCGAAGACTTAGCTGCTGCAGAAGATCAACTTTTAGCTATGGTAAACTTTGCCGATAACAGAACATGCAGAAGAGAAGCCTTGCTTGCCTATTTTGGAGAGCGATACGTTTCTCCAGTTTTATCGAAAGAGGAAACTTCTACATGTTGCGACATTTGTTCTAGGGGAGCGGTAGAGGCTAAAGATGTTACCATTTTGGTGCAAAAACTTTTATCATGCATTATTCGAACAGGAGAGCGCTACGGCGTTGGTTACGTTGTAGATGTTCTTTTGGGCTCAAAGCAACTTCGTGTAAAAGAAAACAACCACCATAAAATATCAACGTGGGGAATTGGAAAAGAACTTTCTAAAAGTGATTGGATAGAATTGTCTCGCCTTTTAATAGAAGAAGGGTTTTTAAGAAAATCTAGTGACTTTGGTGTTCTTTCTCTTACAAAAGATGCCATGGAGACGCTTAAAGAACGCGGAAAAGTATACTTGACTTTTGTTCCTACTACACACTATACTAAGAAATAAGTGGCATTATATAGAGAAGTCGAAGGGGTTAAAAAGCTATGATTGTTTGCCATCAAGATTCTTCGACAAGCTCAGAATGACACGGTATCGCAATTTTGCGTTAGCGATTGTAGCACCGCGTAGCGTTCCGAGCAACGCGAGGAATGGAGCGATAGCGAAAGTGCGCAAAGCGCGACCCGCCGTGCGGGGAACGCCCAATATAAAAAAGAGGTCTTTACATGAAAATTGAAACACAATGTTTGCATGCTGGCTATAAGCCTGAAAATGGAGGAGCACAGGTTGTTCCTATTGTACAAAGTACGACATACAGATTTGATTCTGCAGAACACATGGCAGACCTCTTTAATATGCCTACAGAACATATTTATTCTCGCCTTTCAAACCCAACGTGTGATGCGGTCGAAAAAAAGATTGCAGAGCTTGAAGGTGGTGTTGGAGCAATGCTTACTGCAAGTGGTCAGGCCGCAACACTTTTATCAATATTAAACCTTTGTTCTGCAGGGGATAGTTTTATCTCTACCTCTGCAATTTATGGTGGAACAGTCAACCTTTTTTGTGTTGGATTAAAACGATTTGGGATTGAATGCATCATGGTAGATGGTGATGCATCAGAAGAAGAAATACAAAAAGCTTTTAAGCCTAACACAAGAGCATTTTTTTGCGAGACAATTGCAAACCCAGCACTTGCCGTAGCAGATTTTGAAAAATTATCAAAAGTAGCTCATAAAAACAACGTCCCATTAATTGTAGATAATACATTCGCAACTCCTGTTTTGTGTAAACCTTTTGAATGGGGGGTTGATATTGCAGTTCACTCAACCACAAAGTATATGGAAGGCCACGCTGTACAAGTGGGTGGCGTTATCGTAGACTCGGGAAACTTTGATTGGGTAAAGGCAAATAAAGAAACAGGTTTTTTCGCAGACTTTGTAGAGCCAGATGCAAGTTACCACGGTTTAATTTTTACTGAAGCCTTTGGAAATAATGCTTTTTTATGTAAAGCAAGAATGACCCTGATTCGTGACTTTGGTTGTTATATGAGCCCTCAGGCTGCCTTTTACACAAATTTAGGACTCGAAACCCTTCCATTACGGATGAAACAAGTTTCTCAAAATGCACTAAAAGTTGCAGAATTTTTTGAAAATTCTGCTAAAATTGAATCGGTGAATTACCCAGGCCTTAAAAGCAATAAATACTATTCACTTACCCAGAAATATTTGCCAAATGGTGCAAGCGGAGTAATTGGCGTAATTATCAAAGGCGGAAGACAAGCCGCAGTAAGATTTATTGACGCATTAAAACTTGCAACTAACGTTGTACACGTTGCAGATATTCGAACCTGTGTATTGCATCCAGCATCATGTACGCACCGCCAATTAACCCCTGAGCAACTTATTGCAGCGGGCTGTCATGAAGGCCTGGTGCGCTTTTCTTGCGGTCTTGAAAATGCAGATGACATTATAGCCGATATTACACAAGCTCTAGAAAAAGTATAATATCCTATTGAATACTACACGATGGTTCGGCTTTTGTGTCGAACCATTTTCTTAATCAGTTATCATCCTGACTATCTGTCGAGGTATTTTATGTATAGAGGTTTAAATAATGGAATATTTGTTTGTATTTGATATTGGTGGTGTAATAGTGCGTGGTTTTTCAGTATGGAATTGCATTAAAGACAAAATGGAATTACAATCAATCGAAATGGAAAGAGGTTTGCCAAAGGATGGAACAGAAGCATGGGCTATGTTTCAAGACATGCACAGGGGACACATATCTTCAATGGACTTCCTTCGATACCTAGCCCATAACGAAGGAGTTGTTCCTCCCAAAGAAAATTACTGGGCAACTTTTTTTTCCCCGACATTAGACACTGAAACGGAAGCTTTTGTGGAAAAATTGCAAAGCAGTGGTTTTCGAGTAGTAGCAGGTACAAATACTTTAAAAGAACATTACGACTACCACATCCAAAAAGGCGAGTATAAAAGTTTTTCTAAAGTTTATGCCTCGCACCTCATGAGAGAGGCAAAACCAGATGCTGCTTTTTGGCAATACATTTTAGATGCGGAGAATAAGATTAGAAGTGAAAATAATCAAACACCTTTTTCATTTGGACAAATGATATTTTTTGATGATATGAAAGAGAATATTGATGCTGCTTTAAGCCTTGGAATAAAGGCACTTCTATTTACCGATGCAACACAAGCCGAAAAAGATTTAGAAATGATTGGGATAAAAGTATAAGAAAAGGTAGCCTTTCGGCTACCCTATGCTAGTTCTCTTACATTTCAACTACAACGGCAGTTCCCATACCACCACCAATACAAAGTGTTGCAAGTCCATATTTTGACTTTCGCTTTTTCATTTCGTGTAATAGTGTAACAAGAATTCTTGCCCCCGAAGCCCCAATTGGGTGACCCAGCGCAATAGCTCCACCGTTTACATTTACTTTTTCCATATCAAAACCAAGTTCTTTTGCAACACCCAAAGATTGAGCAGCAAAGGCTTCATTTGATTCAATAAGGTCCATATCTGCAATAGTTAAGCCTGCTTGTTTAAGAGCTTTCTTTGAAGCTTCTACAGGACCAAGTCCCATAATTGCAGGATCTAAACCTGTTGTACCATAGCCTTTAATTGTTGCCAAAATTTCTATACCCATAGCTTCTGCTTTTTCTTTAGCCATAACAACTAAGGCTGCAGCACCATCATTTATACCTGACGCATTACCAGCAGTAACTGTACCATCGGCTTTAAAAGCTGCTCTTAGGCCTGAAACTTTTTCAATCGTTGTTCCATGTTTTGGATATTCATCTTCACTTACTATTGTTTCGCCTTTGCGACTTTTTATTACAACAGGTACAATTTCGTCAGTAAATTTTCCTTCTTTTTGTGCCTTTTCTGCTTTATTTTGACTGTTTACAGCGAATTCATCTTGTTCTTGGCGACTTATACCATGTTTTTCTGCAACATTTTCAGCAGTTATACCCATATGGTACTTATTAAAAGCATCGGTAAGTCCATCTAAAATAACAGAATCAACTAAGCTTGCGTCTCCCATTTTTTTTCCGTTTCGCAAATCCCCTAATAAAAAAGGCGATTGACTCATGCTTTCTGTTCCACCACAAACCATGATTTCGGCATCCCCTGCTTTAATCGCCTGGGCACAACTTATAACAGAGCGGAGTCCTGAACCACAAAGTATATTTATGCCGTATGCTGGTTTTTCAACTGGAATACCTGCATTTACTGCGGCTTGACGAACAATACCTTGCCCTTGCCCTGCCTGTAAAACATTTCCCATTACTGTTTCATCAACATCTTCTGGCTTTACACCGTTTGTTCTATTTAAAGCTTCTTTTATCGCAGCTGTTGCCAAATCTGCAGGACTTACAGAAGATAAAGCGCCTAAAAAAGATCCGATAGGTGTACGAACAGCACTAACTATTACTACTTCTTTCATTTTTTTCTCCAAATATTTTTTTTACATAGTTTACTAAAAATAATGCCAAAGTGCTAGGCCCAAAATAATGGAAAGCCATAAAGCACTTTGGCACAATATGCTAGTTATTACACAATTGTAATTCGTCGGTCTAGAACAATCCGTTTACGAGGAACGCACCACAAATAACAACTCCACTAACAAGCAATGTTATTACACAGTATCCCATAATATCTCTAGCAGATAATTTTGCAATAGCAAGTACTGGTAGAGCCCAGAATGGTTGAACCATGTTTGTCCATGCATCACCCCAAGCAATAGCCATAGCTGTTGTTGAAGGATCTACACCAAGAGCTTGTCCAGCAGGCATCATAACAGGAGCTTGTACTGCCCATTGTCCACCACCTGATGGTACGAAGA
>CAYJMR010000101.1:0-6643 GCA_964371375.1 uncultured Treponemataceae bacterium | reverse complement strand
ACATATTTAAACGATAATGGTGATGAATATATGCTACCAATGGCGGGTAAAACGGGGACAACTCAAAACTCTGATGATGCATGGACAGTTGGTTTTTCTCCATACTACACAGCAGCATTTTGGTTTGGATTTGATACTAGAGGACAATCTTTAGGTCCATCAATCACAGGCTCAACACTTGCGGGTTGGGCATGGGCTGAATATATGAAAGTCGCAAATGAAGATGTTCCATATAAAACTTTCCCTGTGCCTGCAACAGGTATAGAATATGCCGAAGTGTGTAGAGTTTCGGGTCAAATACCAACTGCAGCTTGTAATGATGGCATAACTCATAGAGCTTTCTTAACGGGAACTCAGCCAACTGCTTTGTGTGAATATCATACTTCAAGACAAAGAGAACAAATTCGGGCTGTAGAAGTATTACGGCAAAGTTATTTAACCGCTGGTGTGGATACATCTGCTATTATTCCTGAATCTGAAGGCTTACAACTTGATTTATCCTTCTTAGATTCTGTAACGCTCAGGCAAATAGGAAATACTTCTACATCTGAAGCTGAAGATTCTGTCGATGATGATGAAGTTGTAGAAAACGTTTTACCTTCCAGAAACTCTTTACTGGATTAATTATGGAATATCAAGGATAAAGGGCTCTTTTGATGAATGTAGATATTTCAGAGATAAAGATAAGAAAGCGCATTCGAAAGGAAAATGGAGACATTGAGTCCCTTATGGAAAGCTTAACAAAGCACGGACTCATGAATCCAATTGTCATAAATGAAAAATACGAGCTTATTGCAGGTTTTAGACGTTTTACAGCTGCTAAAAGTTTAGGATGGGAAACAATTCCTGCTACGGTTGTACAGGCTAAAGCTAAAAAAACAAAAATTGAATTAGAGCTTGAAGAAAATTTACAAAGACTTGATTTTACCGATGATGAAATTCTTGAAGGAATTGCAGCATTAGATCGGTATAAAAATCCGAAGGGTCTTAGAAAAATATTTTTAGCCATTGCTGATTTTTTTGCATGGTTTTTCGATAAAAAAGAAGCAATCAAAGCTGAAAAAAAACGTAAAAATGCAAAACTTTCACTTTTAGCACCTAGTGGTTTTATTTTTTTAGTTGTGAGTGGTATACTCCACAAAAATGAGTATATTAGTGAAGTGCTTTTAAGTATTTTTAATATTATGTCGTTTGTTATAATCGTTATAGGTATCTTTTTCTTTATTCGATTTTGTAGGGGTATTGAAAGAAAGTAGCTGTAAATTTTAGCGTTTAGATATTTATCATTCTTTACTTTTCATTGCATAAAAAAACTGCCTTATAGTACTAAGGCAGTTTTTTGTATTTATTTAATCTGTCATTTCATTTACACCAAAATAATTCGGGCAAATTTCTTTTTACCTGCTCTCAAAATAAATTCGGCGTCATCGTCAAGATTTGAAGTATTAATAATGGCTTTCACATCTTTTATGGCAATATCATTTACAAAAGCTCCGCCTTGTTCTACTAAGCGTCTGATATCACTTTTTGAACCGCCAAGTTTAGCATCAAAGAATAAATCAATAATACCAATACCTGCTTCAATCTTTGCTTTTTCAACTTCGGCAGTTGGCATAGAGGATTTATCTCCACCAACACCAAAGGCAGCTTTTGCGCCTGCTAATGCTGTATCAGCCTCCTCTTTACCGTGAATCTCTTTTGTAACTTCGTATGCAAGTTTTTCTTTTGCAGCATTTATGTCTCCACTGCAAATTTCTTTAATTTCTTCAATCGGTAAAAATGTAAATAAAAGCATAAACTTTTCAACGTCTGCATCTGTAACATTTCGCCAGTATTGGAAAAATTCAAATACCGGTGTCATTTCTTTATCTAAGAATAATGCACCTTTTTCACTTTTTCCCATTTTTTTACCATCGCTTCTTGTAACGAGAGGGAAGGTGAGGCCGTATACTTCTTTTCCGGTTTTACGTCTAATAAGGTCAACACCTGCTACAATGTTTCCCCATTGGTCATCTCCACCAATTTGAAGCGTACAGTTGTGACGTTCGTTGAGCATTAAAAAGTCGTAGCTTTGTAAAAGTTGGTAGTTGAACTCTAAAAATGAAAGGCCAGTTTCCATTCTTTTTTTGTATGCTTCAAAGGTGAGCATTCTGTTTACAGAAAAGCATGAGCCAATGTCTCTCAAAAAGTCAATGTAGTTAAGGTCAGCAAGCCAGTGTTTATTGTTATCGGTAAAAGCCGTTTTTCCATCGAATCCTACAAAGTTATCAAGTTGTGCAATAATCTTATCAACATTAGCATCAAGGTCATCGTAGGTAAGCATTTTTCGCATTTCAGTTTTTCCAGATGGGTCACCAATTCGCCCTGTTCCGCCACCGATAAGCGCAATTCCAATGTGGCCTGCGTCACGTAGGTGTCGAAGAGCAAACTGAGGAACCAAGTGCCCAATATGTAAGCTTCCTGCTGTTGGGTCTGTACCAACATAAAACGTAACAGGACCTTTATCCATTAATTTTGACAAGGATTCTTCATTTGTGCATTGTTGAAAAAACCCTCGGTTTTTTAAGTTTTCTAGTGCTTTATTCATAATATATAGATAATATCATAAGAGAGAACATGTTTCAAGAGATAATTTTTGTAATAATTTCATTTTAATAACAAACAAGTGTTGAAAAACAAACAAATATATGTTATATTTTATATAGCTAGATACTTAGCTTTAGGAGCTAATATGAAAAGACACTCATTTATAGGTATTGTTAGTGTAAGTATTATTGTTGCATTTGTTATAATTTCAAATGCAGATTTTTTAAATCAACTTTCTGTGATTGAGTTACAAGCGGTAAAAAATGAGCTTGCTATAGACTCCCAAAGTAATATATCTACTATTAATCTAATTTTTGATGAATATTTAAAACCTATTAGCTTAATGGCGAATAGCATGGGTACTGCATACGACATTACTACTGTTGATGAACTGAAAATTGTACTAAATGATTTAAAAATTACGGGCAATTTCATTAGTGTTGAACTTATCGGTGAAGATGGATACTCCTATTCATCTGATGGCCAAGAGAGCATCTTTACCGATATTGCATTGTTTGACTTTGAAAATTCTTCAGAAGTTGTAATTACTGATATATATTACGATGAGTTCATAAAAGAGAACATAATCAGTATTGGAGTTCCATTGCCGGATAATGGCAAAGGATACTATTTAGTTGGAAACTTATCTGCAGATCATTTAAATGCTCTTTTTGAAAATAACTTTACCGATTATGGGCGTTATTTTCATATAATAGACGGAAACGGCTCCTATGTAGCAACCACTGAAAATAGTTTTACCCTTAACAGTCAAATTCCATTTTTCTCGGTTGGTGAGCTTGTTGATATACATGGGGACTTTTCATCTGATGATTTGTACACTGATTTTCAGAATAAAGAAACCGGTATGATTAGCTACTCAATGAAAGTAGAAAAACGGTATATGTACTATGAGCCCATAGGTATTAATGATTGGATGTTAACAACAATAATTACTGCAGAAACTGCAGAGGCAGATACTATTATGTATAGAGATATTTCTTATCTGATGGTTATACGAAATACTTTTTTTCTAGCATCATTTGCACTAGTTATAGTTATGTACATGAGAAAGATGCTCAATAACAATAGAACACTTCAAGAGTGTCTTGAAACACTTTCTCAACAAACAAATAAGATAATAATTGAATGGGACTATAGAAATAAAACTGTTATTCCGCATTCAGATTTCAAAACCATGCTTGGTGAAAGCTTTTCGGTAAAAGGAAAACTATGGGATATAAAAAAAATGGACTTTATACATGAGGATGATATTCCTACATTTACAGAAGCGCTCAATATCGTACAAAAACGTGGTACAGTTCAAGATGTGAGTGTTCGCTTAAAAAAAACTTCAGGTGAATATATTTGGTGTAAAATATCGGTTGTGTTTATCCGCAATAAAAAAGGTGCAATTATTAAAGCCCTAGGATTTATAGAAAATATTCAATCAATTGTAGAAGAAACAGAAGAATTAAAGAAAACTGCAGAACTCGATTTACTAACAGGTCTTTATAATAAAATGACAACGGAACGATTAATAAAAAATAGGATAAAAGATTCACCTGAAGAAGTAAATGCTCTTTTTATAATTGATTTTGATAACTTTAAAACACTTAATGATAAGTTTGGGCATACTGTAGGGGATGAAGCTTTAAAAGAGCTTTCACAAAAAATAAAAATGCTATTTCGGCAATCAGATATTGTTGGAAGGGTAGGTGGGGATGAGTTTTTCGTACTATTATTAAATTATGGCACACTTTCACTCGTACTAAAAAAAGCTCAAAGTTTGTGTAGTGATTTGCGAAAAACCTACGAGCTAAATGGGGCAAAAGTTGAAATAACATTTAGTGTTGGAATTTCTTTGTATCCTAATCATGGTGTAAATTGTGAGGAATTATACAGGGCCGCTGATGAAGCTTTGTATAAAGTAAAAGAAGCAGGAAAAAGTGGGTATTGTGTGTATTCCGATGAGGTTCAAAGTTGTAATACTTTAAAAAAATGATAAAAATTTAATGAAATTTCACTATTTGTAATATTTTAAACTTGACAGATTAAAAAAGTCGGGTTACAATCATAATACATCCTACGTATAATGATTAATCATACTACGTTGGGTGATTATTTTCTTGGAGTATTCATGCTACAAACGGGAGTTTCGATAGAAGGGCCAATAGACAAAAAGTCAATTGTTGATCAAGTTATTGACCGTATCATTGCGAATATTATTAATAAAACATACTCACCTGGATCAAAACTTCCAAACGAATATGAGCTTATGTCTGAACTAGGAATAAGTAGAAATTCAATCAGAGAAGCAATAAAAATACTTGTAGCTATGGGCATTCTTGAGATAAAAAGAGGTGATGGTACCTATGTATGTTCGCAAGTAAATCCTTCTTCATTTGACAGAGTTCTTTACAGCATGATTTCGGGTATGAGCACGGGAAGTGAACTTTTAGAGCTACGACAAGTATTAGATGAATCAACGGTGCGAATGGCTACAACGAAAATTAGTCAAGAAGAAATTGAACTATTAGAAGATAATATAGAAAAAATGCAAAAGGCTTTTCTTGAAGGTGATATGGAACTTGCTCGTGAATACGATTACGATTTTCATATGATGCTCATTGAAGCATGTAAAAACACCTTCTTTTCGAGGCTTGTAAAGGGTGTGTATAGTATTTTTTACCAATCTATTGGTGATACTGTAAAAGCTGAAAAAACAGAATCAAAAGCTCATATATACCATAAACAAATGCTCGAATGTATTATACATAGTGATTTTCAAAATATTTCACAAGTTGTATCAGACTCATTATCTAGTTGGAAATCTCGTGTCGAAAATAATACCTTTGAAAAAACAAAGGTGAGGGTTTAAAGAAGAAAGAATTATTTGTGGATTAAACATCCTACGTATGATGAATAATTTGAATACAATGTGTCATGCACATAGTATATATAAGTAGGGGTGATAAAAGTTTTCTTTTATCAAAATAGTATTGTAGTTGCGTTGCTATTACATATTATTTTGTATCAAATGGATACACCTTTAACGTAATATCGCAATAATGCGATGCGAAAGGAGAGATTTTATGAAAAAATCTATCGTATTGACAGTATTAATGTCTTTATTATTAATTGGTTCTGTATTCGCTGCTGGCGGTTCAGAAGAAGCTTATCCAGCACGTGACATCACAATGATTATTCCCTTTGGAGCAGGTGGAGGAACAGACGTTTGGGCACGACAAGTAGGAGCAGGTTTAGCTGAAGAACTTGGCGTTAATGTAACTCCAACAAACGTAACAGGTGGTTCTGCAGGTTCAGTTGGTGTTGACACAGCTTGGAAAGCAGCTCACGATGGTTACACATTAACCGGTACAAGTGAAACTCCTCTTACAATTCCTGTAATGACTCCAATTGACAGAACAGCAGAAGATTATGAATATTTTATCGCTGCTGGTTCACCAGGTCTTGTATGTATGAACGCAGAAATTGCAGCTGACTTAGGAATTGAAACAATGGATGACTTAGTTGCTTACGGTAACAAGGATTCTTTAAATGTTGCTGGTACTTCAGGTGGTTTATGGTTTGCTCTTTCATCACTATTGATTGAACCTGCTTACGGAAACCAAGGTTTTACATTCGTATCTTTCCCAGGCTCAGCTGATGCTATTAAAGCTGTTGCAGGTGGTGTAGATGCTTCTATCGTAGTTGCTTCTGCAGGTGAAGTAAAAGATTACCTTGCTTCAGGACAATTTATTGCTCTTGCAAACATGGATACAGGCGCTTATGGAGATATTCCTGCTGTAACTGATTCTCTACCTGAATTAGCACCTTACTTCCCACTTCGCCAATGGTTAGGCTTCAAAGTACCTGCAGACACACCAGCTAATGTTATTGAAACATTAACAGCTGCATTTGAAAAAGTAATGTCTACAGACGAAATCAAAGCATACGCAGCTTCACAAGAAGCAGAAATCTTCGCTCTAACAGGTGAAGAAGCAAAAGCTATGGCTGTTGGCTCAGAAAAATCACTTACTTGGGTATTGTATGATTT
>CAYJMR010000100.1:0-6644 GCA_964371375.1 uncultured Treponemataceae bacterium | reverse complement strand
CTTATAAAGCATTTTGCATACTTGAATAATCTATACATTTTTGATAAGATTAATAATGGTTGCAGGATAGTAAATAGCTTATTTTGAACACTTAAAAAATCGGCTACATATAGACAACAACTATAAAGTTAAGACTGGGCGGTGAAATAAACGACACCGCATTGAGGAAACCTTTACACAAGGTAAAAAATATTTAAAAATCAGTTATAATTGTGAATTTATGGGCACAAATTTGCTCCTGTAGAAAGATATTTGTGCATTATGGTGATTAAGAGAACAGCAAAAATTTTGCTTTTTTCGTATTTAATATTTTTCCGGAGGTCTTATGAAGACAATACTGGTTGTAGATGATTCGCACATCATGCGCAATATTGTAAAAAACTCTTTTTTAGCACTAAACATACCATGTGAATTTAGAGAAGCCCGAAATGGCTCTGAAGCATTGCATATAGTTACAAACGATAGAATTGATTTAGTACTACTTGATTGGAATATGCCAATACTTTCAGGCTTAGATTTTCTAAAAAAAGTTCGTTCCACCCCCGAAATTAAAGACCTGCCCATCGTTATGATAACCAGTGAGGCAGCACACTATAATGTTGTGGAAGCAGTCAAAAATGGTATAACAGGGTACCTCATAAAACCTTTAAACCAAGCTGCTTTTTCTAAAACCATTTCTGCAATACAATTTAAGGATTAATTATGGAAAAATATGTTCAACCCTTTATAACCACTTGTCAAAATGTTTTTCAAAGTTTTTTGGAATTAAATGCAATTCCCGGAAACCCATATTTTATTGAGCGAACTGAAAGTGAAATATGGGATATTTCAGGATTAATCGGCCTTACAGGGGAAGCTCAGGGAGCAGTTGCAATTTCTATGAAAAAAGACTTTGCCTTGTATATTGCTAGTAAATTAACCGATTCGGACCATGATAGTTTGGATGATCTTGTTGTAGATGCAGTGGGTGAAATCATAAACATCATAGCTGGCAATGTTAAAAAAGACTTGGAAGAAATGTTTAGACTTGTAATTTCTCTGCCTACTATCGTAAGAGGGGAAAACCACGAAACATTTTGGACAACCCAAAATTCCCGTGCTATATGCATCCCGTTCAATATTGAAAAGAAATATAATTTTATACTATCAGTTGCTCTTAGAGGAGATGCATGATAGTACTAAAGGCCTTTTTTATAAATCTTATTTTTTCAGGAAAATACAGACATCTTGGTGGAAATAGCGTGCGCGAAGCAAGAGAGAGTACCACCTATGCCCTCTTTAACGGCTTAATGTTAACCGGAATGATTGGCGTTATAGCTTTTTTTATTATAAACATAACAGCACAAAATGTAGATACCGTGGTACTCTATATTGATGCAATACTTTTCTTTTTTCTTTTGATCATATTTCTTATAACCCGCACCCAAATAAACTTATGGATACCTTCAAGCCTTGCTGCTTCATTTTTTACTATATTTGCCTGCTATATGCTTTTTAGCGCTTCTTCTGGTAACAGCTCTCCCATTTGGACAATGCTTGTTCCAACAGTAATTATTTATCTTATGCCAAAGAAGCTTTCTTTAATTGCTTTTATATGCACACTTTCCCTTGCTTCATATGTTTTCTTTTTTACAACAACATATGAAGTCGCTTTAGGTGCACGATACTTTGGCGTTTTTGTAATACTTTTTGCATTTGGGAAAGTAATTAGCTCGTGGTTAGACTCGTTAACAGCACGCGCTGTTGAAAGTTCTGTATTGCTTGAAGAAGAAACAGATGAGCTGAATGCGATGAGAGACAATATTGATCTAGGTATATTTCTATTAGACAAAGATTATATTTTACAACCACTGCATTCAAAACATCTAAGCACGATTTTTGAAGAAGAGACACTTGCAGGGGCAAGTTTTCTTTCCCTTTTTAGAAAAACGCTCTTACCAAATGAAGTTAACATCCTTGAAGACTATTTAGAAATGATGTTTACAACACCTGATACCTCACTACTTGAAAATATTAATCCTTTAAAACAAACAAAATGGCAAGGAAAAACCGGTACAAAGCATCTTTCAATTTCTGTCTCACGGATTGAAAAACAAGGTCATCCATTGCTATTAGGAACAGTAAAGGATATAAGTATAGAAATTGACTTACAAAAACAAATTGAAGAAGACGAGGCAAAACGTCAAAACGAGATGAAGGTAGTCTCAGAAATTATGCATGCAAGTCCTGAGACTCTTGGAGAATTTATTGCCGATAGTGAATACGAATTTGGGGAAATAAATAATATACTAAAAGCTAAGGGAGTATCTCATCTTGATACTTTGAAACAAGTATATCAAGGAGTGCATGCAATAAAATCAAATGCACTCATAATTGGTTTACAAACAATTGCAAATAAATTACATGATATTGAAACCGGTATAAATGAAAAAATTGCAAACGGCGGCTTATATGAAGATATACTGTCTTTGATTTTTGAGCTTGAAAATGTCATGCATGATATTGATAGCATTAATGCAATAATAAAAAAAATGCAACAATTTTCTACGGACATTATTGCAAATGACAGTCGGGGTGTTTTTATTAAGTCAATTTTAAATACAATTGAAAAAGTAAACGGAAGCACTGATGATGGTATGCACAAGCTAGTTGAACTAGATGTGCAGCAGCTAGAATGGGAAGAAATTTCTTCAGATAAAAAAAGAGATATCAAAGATATTATTTTGCAGCTTATCAGAAATAGCTGTGTACATGGTATAGAAACAGCACAAGAAAGAAAACGTAGTAACAAAGACGAAAAAGCAACCATTCACCTTTCCATTGTAAAAGAAGGAAGCCACTTAATAGTACAGTGTGGTGATGATGGAAAAGGAATAGACTATGAAAAAGTCCTTCAAAAAGGAAAGGAATTAAATATACTATCAGACTCCGTTACCGTTAATGATAAAAAAACTCTTATGAAGCTTCTTACATCACCTACCTTTTCTACTTCAGGGTCTGTTACTCAGTATGCCGGCAGGGGCGTTGGCTTAAGTTTGGTTGTAGACAAAGTAAAGAAATACGGCGGAAAAGTAAAAATAAAGTCATCAAAAGGTGTAGGAACTGCATTTATTTTAACTATATAACCAACGTAAGATTTAATCGGTATCTATATCTCTTTATACAAACTCCGAATTATGAATAGTATTACAAAAAAACTATTCATAATTCTTCATAAAATCATCTTGCCTTATTCATATTCTCGTAGTACAATAGATATATAGGAGAAAATTATGACTTTAGAACATGAAGATGTAGACAACTTACTTGATATGGCAAAACATGAATCTCACTTATTAAACTCCGGTCAAAAATTTATCCTACGTGACCTTTTTAAAGGTTATCAGTGGGATAGAATTAGTGATACTAATAAAAAAGATGTAGGTAAAAAGTTTTGGCACTACGTAAGTCACGAAAGTGAACACTTAGACGCCCATGACGAAGAAAAGCAGGAATACTCAAAAAAATAAAACTATTTTTTCTTTTTTTTGTTGCCTTCAATACCCTCTACATTGTGCCACTCAACCGCAATTATTCTCTCAGTAATATTTTGAATGTTTTTCAAATTCGGGCACCCCTGCCTGTGTATAATTATGCCCCTTCCTCTCGAAACATACCCTACAATTTCATCTTCTTTTGTTGGCAGGCAGCAGTTCGCTAGACGTACCATATACTTTGAGTTTTCATCAACTTTTATTTTAACAGAATGGGCCGAAACTGCTTCCTGTAGGCTACTGCTTTCAACTAAAGTTCCTCCAGCTTTTTTATGAACAGCCTTCCCTTGCAGAGAGCCCTCTTCCTCATTATCTTTTGAGCTTACTTTTTCTGTTTCAAAAATAGTTTCATGCTCATTGATCCAAGAACGAATTTTGCTTCGAGCCCTGTTTGAAACAACCATTTCAAGTTGATTTACATTTGGGTGTGCTTGAGGATTAGTTAAAATCTCTATTACTTCTGTATTTTCTAACGAACGAGACAACGGTATAATTTTTCCGTTAGCCTTTGCGCCTACAATAGTTTGACCAATAGTTGTGTGAATGGAGTAGGCAAAATCTATTGCCGTAGATCCAGCTCGAAGCTCACGAACATCTCCCAAAGGTGTGAACACAAAGATGGCATCGCGCAAAAGTTCTTCTTTAACTCTTTTAAAAAATTCTGCATCCTCGCTATGATGATTTTTAAGATTCTTTAAGTCGTTTACAATATTTAAGTCTGTTTCACTTACAGAATCTTTATTAAACCCTTTTTTATAGAGCCAGTGACTTGCAACGCCAAACTCGGCAATTGAATGCATTTGATGGGTTCGAATCTGTATTTCAAGAGGGGAATCGTTCCTAATGACCGTTGTGTGAATACTCTGATAACCATTTAATTTTGGGCTCGCAATATAATCCTTAAAGCGACCATCTAAAGGTTTCCACAAACTATGCACAAGCCCAATCATAGTATAACAATCTGCTTCTGTTTTACATAAAATACGAACAGCAAATAAATCTAAGAGTTCTTCTGCGCTCCTATTCTTTTTTTTCATTTTTTGATAAATAGAATAAAAATGCTTTGCCCGTGTATGAACATCAATATCAAGCTCTAGTCTATTTGCTGCTTTGTAAAGCTCCTTCTGAACAGATTCTAGAAATTCTTCGCGTTCATTTTTTTTAAGCGAAACAAGTTGTTTTAATTGGGCGAATACATCAGGGTTTAAATACTTTAGTGATAAGTCTTCAAGCTCTATCTTTAAGTTTGCCATCCCAAGCCGATTTGCTAATGGAGTCCAAATATAAATAACCTCAGAAGCTAAATCCTTTTGAAAAGATGGATCAAAATTTGTTGCAATGCGAATAAAATCTAAGCGGTCAGCAAGCTTAATAAAAATAACACGAATATCATCAACAAGGGCAAATACCATTTTTCGCTTAGAATCGGCCTCTTTAAGGGTCTCACAGTTTAGATTTAAGCCAGTAATACGTTTTATAGAAAGTATAAGTGATAAAACTTCTTTTCCAAAATTACTCTCTATATACTCTTCACTCACAGAATCAAAGAGCGTTGTATTGTGTAAGAGTCCCGCTAAAATTGTTTCAATATCAAAATTATTTTCTGCTAAAATGGATGCTACACGAACAGGGTGCAAAAAAAAGTCTTCCCCCCATTCTTGTTTTTTTTCTGGACAAAGCGAAATAAGATAGCCCAAAGCCTTTGAAAAAAGCAATCGTTCTTGCTCGGTGTAATCACTATAGGCAGAAAAAAACTGTGCTTCTATTTCTGCTGAATCGCTAATCGCTGTATTGAATTGAAACTGACTCATGGCTTTCTCCCATAGCTCACCCGTGGCTGGCCCGATAAATCGTTATAAGTTTTACAATCTTCAAAACCAATATTTTTCATTATTTTTAAGGTTTCTTCGGCATTATATTCGCCGGTTTCAATTAAAAACCATCCACCAGCTTTTAGAGTATTCCACACTTGTGGAATTAAACGCTCTATAATTGAAAGCCCATTACAACTCGCCTCATCATCTACATCACCATCTAGGGCTATCCTCGGCTCTCCTCGACCGTCTTGCAAGAGCTCATCAACAATACACGACGGAACATAGGGAGGGTTTGAAACTATCAAATCATATTTTTCGAAGTTTTGTAAAGGCTTGAGTAAGTCACCTTCAAAAAAATGGATAGAGCCTTGTTCTTCAAATGATAAAAGAGACTGTGCATTATTTTTTGCAACTCCAAGAGCCCCTTTTGAAATGTCTGTACAATGACACCGTAATTTTCCAGCTTCTATGAAATTATGTTCCCTTTGAAAAAGTGTTTTCAAAATAGAAATAGCAATACACCCGCTACCGGTACAGATATCAGCAAAAGAAAAGGAGGCAGAAACTGAAGAATAATTTTGCTCAACTAGTTTAACGGCCGTTTCAACTAATATTTCGGTATCGGCCTTTGGAATCAAAACATCATCCGTTACAGCAAAATCAAAACCATAAAACTCTTTTTTGCCTACAAGATACGCAATAGGCCTCCCCTTCATCCGGTGCTCAAGAAGTTCAAAAAAAGCGCTCTCATCATCGCTGTCTAAAAAATCCTGGTTATGAGCAAGCAAAAAAGAACGGTCTTTATCTAAAATAAAAGAAAGTAAACAATCACAATCGAGTGAGGGACTAGAAAAGGTTAATCGCCCATTCGAATTTTTTTGAGATTTCTGTAATTGTTTCACCCCGAGGCTTCTCGCCTCCCAAATAGTCATAAGATAAGTATACAAAAAAAAATCAAAAGGGACAAGGTTGAAAAAAGGTTTTGGGCGCTACCCTATTTTGCAAAAGCAAAATAGGGTCGGGTGCTTACTGCAATCTTTTGGCGTTGCCAAAAGTATTTCCGTGGCGCCCCCTAGCGCAAAAAAACTGCATCGTCCTGATGCAGTCTCTGTTTCATTTTGTTTGCCATCCCTGGCAAATGCCTGGCAAATTTTCTTAAAAGTCCTTTCGTAGGCTCGAGTCCTACATCTATCCAGTTTTAAAAATAAGCTAAACATGAACTGTTTAGCTTATTTTACTTTTTAGCAGGAGTAGGACTCGCTTTTCAGTCGCAAACTTCGTGTTTGCTCCTTTC
>CAYJMR010000099.1:0-6746 GCA_964371375.1 uncultured Treponemataceae bacterium | reverse complement strand
CATGCAGAGGGTCATGCAGAGGGTGCGCGCGAGGCAAAGATTGAAATTGCAAAGGCTGCCTTGAAAGAAGGACTGGAGATTACTATGATTTCAAAACTGTCAGGTCTTTCTGAAGAAGAGATTCTTGCATTAACACTCTAAACTTTTGAATCCTTGTAATGAAACCTTATTTGTGTTACTATAACAGTATGCAAAAGGTTTGTGTCATTGGGGCTGTCAACTTAGATATAAGTGCCAAAGCTCTCGGAAAAGAAATCGCAATGCAAGACTCAAATATAGGAAAGGTATCTTTTTCTGCAGGTGGTGTTGCGTTTAATATTGCAAGAAACCTTTCTTTGCTCTCCCTTGATGTTATGTTTATTAGTGTCTTTGGGGATGATTCTCAATCAACAATATTAAAAGCTTCCTGCAGCGATTACAATTTAGACATTACAAAATCGCTTTTTTTAGAAAACGAAAGAAGTTCAACCTATGTTTGTATAAACGATGTTGATGACGACATGCTTGTTGCCATAAACGATATGGACATTTATGAAAACCTAACATCGGAATACGTGCAAACAATAATTGATGATATAAACAATTGTTCTCTTTGCGTTTTTGATACCAATATTCCCAAAAAAACAATAGAGTTTTTAGCAAAAAACTGTACCGTTCCTCTTTTTGCAGACCCTGTTTCAACAATAAAAGCACAAAAACTACAAAATATTTTGCCTTTTTTGCATACTTTTACACCAAATGTTTTGGAAGCACGCATTCTGTGTCCACAGCTAGAGAAAAAAGGTGAAGATGTAAAAAAGCTGGCAGAGATGTTCCTTGCCCAAGGAATCCATAGCGTATATATTTCTCTTGGAAAAGATGGACTTTATGCTGCTGCTCACGGGCAAGCAATACAAATTTTATCATACCGAACAGGAAGCGGAAACACGACAGGAGCAGGAGACAGCCAAATGGCTGCCATTATTTGGAGTTTTTTACACGGTGAAGATTTACAACAAAGCGCAAAGGCTGCAATCGCCATCGCTTCTATTTGCATGGAAGTTGATGAAGCAATAAATACACAATTAAACGAAGGAGTTTTACATGACCGAATACACAAAGTACATTGATATTTCACCGGAGGTGCAAAAAGCATTACAAGAAGGTAAGCCGATTGTTGCACTTGAATCGACCATAATTTCACACGGAATGCCATATCCACAAAATGTAGAAACAGCCTTAGAAGTTGAGCGCATAGTGAGAGAAAACGGTGCAGTTCCTGCAACAATTGCCGTTCTTCAAGGCCGCCTCAAAGCCGGTCTTTCAACAGAAGAAATAGATTATTTGGGAAAAAAAGGCTTGGAAGTTACCAAAGCAAGCCGTCGAGACCTAGGTGTTTTGGTTGCCAGAAAAATGGATGGCTCCACTACCGTTGCAGCAACAATGATTATTGCACAACTTGCTGGCATAAAGGTTTTCGCAACGGGTGGAATCGGAGGTGTTCATAGGGGTGCTGAAACAACAATGGATATTTCTGCAGACCTTGAAGAATTTGGGCAAACAAAAGTTCTTGTTGTTTGTGCGGGAGCAAAGTCAATATTGGATATAGGATTAACCTTAGAATATCTTGAAACAAAAGGGGTTCCTGTTATTGGATATAAAACAGAAGAACTTCCAGCCTTTTACACACGTACAAGTGGGTTTAAAGTTGATTATAGGATGGATAGCCCAAAAGAAATTGCCGACGCTTTTGTTTCAAAGCTTGATCTTGGTCTTTTAGGAGGCATGGTTGTTGCAAATCCCGTACCGCAAGAATATGCAATGGATGAATCCATCATACATAAAGCTATACAAGATGCCTTGGACAGAATGGATGGGCTTGGAATAAAGGGAAAAGACTCAACTCCATATTTGCTAAATGAAATACAACTTATTACTGAGGGAAAAAGTTTAAAAACAAACATACAACTTGTTTTTAATAATGCAAAACTGGCGGCGCAGATTGCAGCAGAAATGTAGTTTTAATACTTGTGACATTCTTAAAAATGGACGATAATAAGAAAACGATATGAAAATCATAAAACATAGAATAGCAGTTTTCTTTTTGCTGCTGTTTTTTCCAGCATTTTTATTAGCTCAAACAGAAGAAGAAGCGCTAGCTCTTAGAGAAGCATTGGTGGCTCAAGCAAAACAATATGTTGGTGTCCCCTATGCTTGGGGAGGTACAACCACAGCAGGAATGGATTGTTCAGGCTTCATTTATACCGCAAGTCGTAATTCTGTTGGGGTTCAACTTCCAAGAACAACACAGGCTATGTACGGCTTTATGCGTATTGTACCCGACTCTAAAAAAGAAATAGGAGATGTTCTTTTTTTTAAGACTGTCGGAGACTCTATCTCTCATGCAGGAATCTACATAGGTAATGAACAGTTTATTCATTCTGCAAGCGATGGACCAAATACCGGTGTTATTGTTTCTTCTTTAAATCAAGCAACGTGGAAAAACACCTATGCAGGCGTTGGCCAGTTTTTGCCATCTGCGATGAGTTCTGAAGTTCCTAGCACAGAAAAGGACAAAGACTCTTCGGCCGAGCAAAACAATTCTACTGCACCAACCATGAATAGAGGTTTGAGTTTTCTAGACAACACCGTTATTGATTTTACGGGAACAATGATTTGGAACTTTTACAGTACAGATAGTTTTTTCTTTAACGTGAGAGGAGGAACTATTCAAGCTCACATAAAATATACAGACTGGGATGTAGAGCCAGGATTTGGTATAGAGTTTCGTTTTGAGCCAAGTATGAATATTGTGCAAATTCCTTTACAATTTTCAATTTCTGTTCCGTATGGTTTTAGAGTGTATGCAGGGCCCGTTTTAACACTAGGCGACCCTGTTTTAATAGGAAGCGAAGAAGCAATAAGTGCTTCTGTTTTTCCTGGAATTTTGGGGCTTTCATGGCAAAGTCCTGGAATTTCTGCGGGGCCAACAGAAATATCCTTTGTGCAGGATATAGCATGGACGGTTTTTAATAAAACCGATAATTCTGCCTTGCATATAGGGAACGCCTTTGTTGCAGGGCTCGTTTTTTCTACAGGGGTTCGAGTTAGTATTGACGGTTCTCACTTCATACGCTAGAATATTATCATGAAAAAGTTTTTAAATTTAATACAATGTGCACTAATTCTTGTTTTGGGTACTTCCTTTTTTTCTTGTACAACGAATGCCATTATTGAAGTTGACGAAGATTCAAGCGGAGTATTTACCTTTGAAACTGGAGCAAGCGAAAGTGTTGAAGGAATAATTCGATCTTTTACAGGGGCAGACCAGTCTGTTAATGTTTTTGATAAAGCCCTCATAGAAAATAGCTTTAAGAAAGCTGATTTGACACTTCTGTCTTTTGATACAACAGGTAATGCTTCTATAGCTATTTCCGGCAGCACAAAAAACATTAACACCCTTGTTCCCGGTGGCGAACAACTTATTATTTTTAAAAACAGCAACACAGACGGTGAGCTTTCTTTACATATTAACACTGCCACAATGGCTTCTCTGTTTTCACTTTTAGGGCAAGAGAATTTGATTTATCTAGATCTTTTGCAAGCACCTATTTTTACAGGCTTTGAAATGACAACAGAAGAATACCTTTCTTTTATTGGTGCTTTATACGGGCAAACGATGCTAGAAGAGCTAGAAACAAGTAATATTACTTTTATCCTATCTGTTCCAAACAAGATAAAAGGAGCAGATTTAAAACCTTCTAATGTTGGAGATATCAGCTTTATAGATAACGAAGCCGTTGTGAGTATTTCGCTTACTGATTTTTTAGCAAATACCTCAGAAATAACCTTAAATATTACTTGGTAAAAGACTAGAGTATTTCGCTGTATCCATGCTTTGAAACCTTGACTAAAATCCCTTCTATAAGCTATACTTCTTAATAAAGATAAAAAAATATATAATGGAAAGGAGGCGTGCATGGCGCAAAAAACAGATGCAGGGTTTTCAAAGGAACTCGAAGCATTTATAGATGAATGGAATGAAAAACCCGGAAACCTAATTATGGTTTTACATAAAGTTCAAGAAGAACAAGGGTACATTTCTAAAGAGGCAGCACAAGCTGTCGCTGACAGAACAGGAAGTCACTTGGCAAGAGTGTACGGAGTTATGTCATTTTATCATTTCTTTAAGACAAAAAAACCTGGAAAAAACAGAATCAGTGTTTGCTTAGGAACAGCTTGCTACCTTAAAGGTGGACAGGATCTTATTGATGAGTCAAGAGAGCTCTTAGGTTTAGATCCTGAAGATGCAGCTACTGCAGATGGCTTGTTTTCTGTAGAACCAGTACGCTGTATTGGTTGTTGCGGGCTTGCTCCTGTGCTTACTGTAAATGGCGATGTTTATGGTAAACTTGTAAAAGGTCAAATGTCTGAAATCTTAGATAAATATAAAACAGCCTAATGCATTATACACTCTGTGATTTAATTGCTGATTTAACGCAAAATGCCGTTGAAGCAAGTTCTTCATTGATTGAACTAAGCTTTTTAGAAACAGAGGATGCCTTAGACGTTATTATAAAAGATAACGGTAAAGGTATGAATGCTGAAACATTAAACAGGGTAAAAGATCCCTTTTATACCGATGGAATTAAACACCCTAACCGAAAGGTTGGTTTAGGGATTCCTTTTTTAATGCAAACAGCAATGAGTACGAACGGGAGCTGGGATATACAATCTAAGGAAGGTCATGGTACTACACTTGCCATGAACTTTGACTTAACCAATATTGATACCCCCCCCATAGGAAACATACAAGGATTATTTAGACAGGTTTTAATGTTTTCAGGTGATCACGAACTAATAATTACCAGAAAAAAACAAACTACTGAAGGAGTCCTTGATTATACTGTAGTAAAAACCGAATTACTTGACGTTTTAGGCGGAATGGAAACGGTTTCCGATTTGGCTTTATTGGGAGATTACCTAGAAAGTCAAGAAGAATATGAATAAAGACAATTAATATTATAAGGAGAGAAGTATGGCAAAGATGTCTCTTGAAGAATTACGAAAACTTCGTGGAGAAAAACAAGTTGAAATTAACCGTCGTGACACAGATGGAAAAACTGTTCAGATTATTGTTGGGATGGGAACTTGTGGAATAGCGGCAGGCGCAAAAGATACCCTTGATGCTTTTATTAGTGAGCTACAAAAAAAAGGTATTAGTGACAATGCAAATATTAGACAAACAGGATGTATGGGTGCTTGTGCAAAAGAGCCCACAGTAGAAATTATTGTACCTGATATGCCGTCTGTTATTTATGGCGATGTAAAAGCTGACGTTGTTGAGCGCATTGTAGAACAACACATAATAAATAAAAGTATGTTAGATAAACATATAATTGACAGGCCGTCAATTGATATTGTAAAAAACTAGGAGAAGCACATGGCTTATACACACTATATTTTAGTTTGCGGTGGTACAGCTTGTGAGTCCACCAGTGCAGATGCAATTTATAACAACCTTCACGCAGAAGCAAAAAACTTTGGCGTAGAGGACAAGGTTCAAATTGTTAAAACAGGTTGTTTCGGTTTTTGCGAAAAGGGTCCCATTGTAAAAGTTTTACCTGAAGATTCCTTTTATGTAGAAGTTAAACCTGAAGATGCAAAAGATATTATTGCAGAACAAATTGTAAAAGGGCGTGAAGTTGAACGTCTTTTATATAGCAAAGAGAAAAAGTCTGCTGCAGAAAATCATGAAATTGAATTTTACCAAAAACAACTTCGTATCGTTTTAAGAAACTGTGGTCTTATTAACCCAGAAGATATTACAGAGTACATTGCTCGTGACGGTTATCTTGGCTTAGAAAAAGCCCTTTTTGAAATGAGTCAAGACGATATTATTCAAGAAATCCTAAAATCAGGGCTTAAAGGCCGTGGCGGTGGAGGTTTCCCTACTGGTTTTAAATGGGATGCTTGCTACAAAGCTCCAGGAGACGTAAAATACGTTGTATGTAATGCCGATGAAGGTGATCCAGGTGCATATATGGATCGTTCAACAATTGAGGGAGATCCGCATTCCGTAATCGAAGCTATGACTATTTGTGGTAAAGCGATCGGGGCAAACAAAGGTTTTGTATACATTCGTGCAGAATACCCTCTTGCAATTGACCGCTTGAAAATTGCTATGGAACAAGCACAAGAAAATGGTCTTTTAGGCCAAAATATTCTTGGTTCAGGTTTTGACTTTGATATTGAAATACGTCTTGGTGCTGGTGCCTTCGTTTGTGGTGAAGAAACAGCTCTTTTACGTTCAATTGAAGGTCTTCGTGGTATGCCAACACCTAAGCCACCTTTCCCAGCTCAATCAGGTTTATGGGGAAAACCAACCATTATCAACAATGTTGAAACATGGGCAAACATTCCTGTAATTATGACAAAGGGTGCCGACTGGTTTAATAAAATCGGTACAGACGACTCTAAAGGAACGAAGGTTTTTGCATTAACAGGAAAAATTCAAAACTCTGGTCTTGTTGAAGTACCGATGGGAACAACCTTACGTGAAATAATTTTCGAAATTGGTGGTGGAATCAAGGACGGAAAGAAATTTAAAGGTGTACAAACAGGTGGACCTTCAGGTGGTATTATTACAGAAGAACACTTAGATACACAAATTGACTTTGGTGCCCTTGTAAAACTTGGCTCTATGATGGGGTCAGGTGGTATGATTGTTATGGACGAAGACGACTGTGTTGTAGACGTTTCTAAGT
>CAYJMR010000098.1:0-6751 GCA_964371375.1 uncultured Treponemataceae bacterium | reverse complement strand
TTAAAACATGCCATAGTATTCTCATTTTCCATTTGCCACCTAATAAGTCCATAGATAATAGTAATGCACAAGTATATTGCTCTTTTATTTTCATATCTTACTCCATGTCTAATATACATAATCTTACATCTTTAAGGCAACTCTTTACCTTATCATTATATCATAGATTTATATAAAAATGCTATTGCTAAAATAGTAAAACTTTCTGGTACTTCTATTCTTTCTTGCTCAATGGTTTTTTTAGTGGTTTAGATTTCTTTATCCAGCAAGCTATGAGACGCGTTTTATGTTTTTGCAGACATAGTGCTTACATTAGCAATTTATTAAGGCATAAAAAAAGTGTAATTCCTTATATTATAAAGAATTACACTTTTGTCTTTTGGGTGCCTGACGGGATTTGAACCCGCGACAACAAGAACCACAATCTTGCGCTCTACCCCTGAACTACAGGCACCATGTACTTACAACTTTGGCGTAAGTAAAGCTATTATAACAAATAAGAGCCTTTTTGGTCAATACATCTATATTCAAAATTATAAAAAATCTATCTGAAATAGGTAAAATATTTTCAATTTATATTGACAGTTTTTCAATATTAGTCTACTATTTTTCTATGAGTATGGACATCTTATATGTTGGGAAGCATGACGTAACACAGTGGATAAGTGAATTAAATGAGTTTATTAAAGCTCAAGATAAAACAATAAATATAATTTGTGAAACAAGTATTGATGAAGCATATAACCACCTATTTTCGCAAAAAGTAGGGGTTATTATTGTGGACTCAGAGCTTGAAGGGCAGTCAGTTAAAGATTTTATAACTACGGTTAAAAATGAAGTAGTTTTGCATCATATTTCTGTTTTGGTAATTGTACCTCATTATGAAAAAGAACAGTTGCACGAATTGTTGCTTATTGGTGCAGATAGAATTGTTCCCTTAGACCGCCTGGATGAAACAACCTTTTTTCTTTCAGTTAAGCCCTTATTGTTCAATGCACTTGTTATGTTTGAAAAAATTCATCGCACAACTCATCTCCAAGATAAAGCCATTACAGACTTCATTATGTTAGATCTTATAAAAGACTACATTCCAAAAACTATTTGGGAAGTTGCTCAAAAATGTGCTCACTTACAAGTTCTTTCTTTACCAGGAGAGGAAAAAGAAGCTACCGTTGTTTTTGGTGACATTGTAGGTTTTACAAAGATGTCAGAAAACTTAAGCCCAAAGGAAGTTATTGCAATTCTAAATGAAGCATACGAAGTTATAACTAGATACGTATATGACCATAATGGTGATATCGATAAATTCATTGGAGATGCTTTTTTTGCTGTTTTCCAATCTCCCTCAGATGCTGTTAATTGTATGGTTCAAATTCAAAAAGAACTAGAAAAGATTAATGAAATAAAAAGAAGTCAAGAAGTAGACGAGATACAGTTTAGAATTAGTATACATACAGGTCCTGTTATTCGTGGTAATGTAGGCGGCAATAGGCGCTACGATAATACCCTTATAGGCGACACGGTTAATACAGCCTCTCGTTTAGAGCACCTATGCCCAAATGGGGATATTGTTATTTCTGATAAAACACGAAAAGAAATTGGACTCACTATATCTAAAGAAAACAAATTTACTGCTCAGTTGCGAGGAAAAGATACTAAGATAACGTACTATACCATTTTTGAGCTTTTAAAAAATCATAAAGACTATTAAGCTAAACGGATAACAACCTATCTTCCCATTCTTTTGCTTTAAAACCCACTAAAACTGTTGTATCATCTACAATAACTGGGCGTTTAACGAGCATTCCATTTGTGGACAAAAGCTCAAATTTTTCATCTTCTGACATAGTAGGAAGTTTATCCTTTAATCCTAAATCTTTATATATAAGACCGCTAGTATTAAAAAACTTTTTTAGCTCATAGCCACTCAATTTATGCCATGCGATAAGTTCCTCTTTTGTTGGATTATCACCTTTTATGTCTCGTTCAGTAAAAGCAAGATTATGATCAATAAGCCATTGCTTCGCTTTTTGACAGGTTGAACATTTTGGGTAGTGAATAAATATCATAGTAATTCCTTTTTGTTTTTATAACTACGGATTAAGCGTAAACTCGCCGTATTCATCTTCAATTGTTGTTTTAATACCAGCCATTGGTTTCCATAAAATTGAAAGTGTAAAATATGGGCTATAGTCAAATGACTGGCTTCCATCGCTTTCAGTAATAATTTTTGGCTCAATTTCGAATTCAGAAGAAAGTGTCCAGTCATGTAAATCATGTGTAATCTCTACATTGAAGCTTTCAATTTTAAAACCTGATTCTTGGCGCTTTGATTCATCAAAAAATGCAAATGAATTAAAAAGGTCTATAAAAATATTTTTTTCCCCAGGAATTTCTTGCGAAAAGCCGATTACATCTTGCACATAACGTACGAGCTGATCATTTCTACTTTGCGATGAAAAGGTTATCGTTAAAAAGTCTTTTATATCTAACGAAAAAGATGGAGAAAAACTAAAATAGCTTCTAGTTGGTATGACCATATCCCAGGATAATGCTGTTGAAATCCCTGGCTTTATAGAAATTGTTTCAGAAACATTCTTAAACTCATGGTTATCATTCCAAGTTAACGAAAGTGAATAGGGCGAAAACTTTTTATCGCTACTGGCTATCCAACCACTTGTTTGATCTAGTGTATAATCATATTCATATCGCATGTTATATGAAAGTAAGATACCTTGCCAGCCAAAACTTGCAGTTAAAGAATCTGAAGTTTTTTCTTCGAAATCATACTCATATGATTGTCGCAATGTAATTTTATGAGGATTGCTTTCACCGTTTTGTGTCTTTTCAAAAAATGTCCATGTTGAGCTTTGAGTAAATGGTTGCAAAAGCCAATCATTTGATGTCGCACTTTCTTTTTTATATCCGGTTGTACCAGTTAGATTTCCAAAAGGAAACCCAAATGCCAGTGTCCCTGTGTATTGATCTACCAAGGGAGGTAAATTTGTTGTTAGTGTTAGTTTTTGATAATAGTCACCTTGATTTGCCTCAAAAGCTGCATTTAAATTATGTTGTGTTATAGAATCATCATCCCACTCGGGTGTTTTGTATTCCCATTCCGGACTATCTGTACTACCAATAAAATCAGTTCGCACAACATTTATTGCAGTATTCCAGTTTAGAGAGGAGTT
This sequence comes from uncultured Treponemataceae bacterium, assembly GCA_964371375.1. Classification (GTDB taxonomy): domain Bacteria; phylum Spirochaetota; class Spirochaetia; order Treponematales; family Treponemataceae; genus CAYJFX01. Next base: position 3,560 of record CAYJMR010000098.1, on the reverse strand, counting down.
TTTAAACATTTCAAAGTTTTGTAGTGGTTTAATTGATAGTCGATTTGTGTTCTTTAAATCTAATTGTTGTGTTTCATAATCATCTTCAATAATATCATCTTTTTCATCTTGGGAATAGTATAAAGATGATAATGTATGGTGATTTTGATACTCAGGTAAAAAACTAAAAGTATTTGTAAGTGATACAAGAGACGAATATATGTTAAGTGCCCCTGTAAGATTTACAGGAGATTTAAAAAATACTTGTCCCGATTTTGGATCATTTATGTTAAAATCTGAAGGAGATATTGCCTCCTCACTTAAAGGTTTTGTTGCGCTGTATGTATATAGAGATGATACTTCAGGTGCTATTGAATAGGTGAGTTTATATGAGCTTTCTTTATCTTCATGCAAAGTTTGTGCACTTGTTACGTCTATTTCTGGAAGAGTGTTTGTAGTAAGTATATTTTCATCAAATTCACTAATTTCAGTATCTTCGTTTTGGTCATCTTGAATATTCTCTTGTAAAATATCAGAAGGTATACTCATTATGTTTAAGATATTTTTTTGTTCATCTGTGATGTTTTCATTTGAACTTGTGCTTGCTAATTGGATACTTTCTTCAGTAGTGCTCCAGTTAAGAAGAGTACCGTTAATATTTACTTTTGCACTTAATGGCTTTATTTGAGAGGTGTAGAAAAATTCTTTGTTTGGGCTGTTCTGTTGCACCTTTGCATTTTCAAAGTCGCTTGAAGGTGCATTCTGTGTATCGAACACAACCGCCGAATTTAAGGAACTAATAGATAATTCAGATATCCATGGTTCAATTGCTGGTATTGTAGGTCTATAAGATGCCGTAATATCCCAAGTATAGCCACTTATGTCATTGTCACCATCATCATCATCTTCAACTGGCGGCGCAATTAATGCGCCACTTAGAAAAAAGTCTATCCAGTCCATTGATTCTTGGCGATCATCAAAGTCTGTATTAAACAATGGATCTGAGTAAAAAGGCAAGTCAACAGAAAAACTAAAATCGCTAAGTTGTATATCAGTATTAAATGAAAAGCCATACCTAAACGGAAGTCTTTGACCAAAAAACCACCCATAATCGGCAAACTTTTGATCATTTTCATATGAAACATACAGAGGAAAATCATCTAATTGAAAAACAACATTACTAAATCCTAAACGTGCATCAAAGCCAATATTAGTGATTGCATTGTTAGGCTCAAAATATCCTTCAAGTCCGACCATTCCGCCAAGGGTTGTGTAATAGTCTGCCATTATCTTTAGTGAGTTTGTTGGCATCGTTGCATTTTCATCGAGGTTTCGCAAAATAAGACCGTGGCGTTCTTGTTCTTTTAGTTGATTCTGTTGCATAAAATTAAAGCCTGCATTGCTTTCGTCATCAGTATCAGTATCGGGATTAAGCGGTTTTCTTCCAATCAAATACGTAGTAGTTTGGATAAAAAAACCTTCTCGAGATCTAAAACCGAAAACTGGGTTAAACACAAGCTCATCTTTTGGGTAGTAAAAAAACGGAAAATACAAAACGGGAACAGGACCAACAAAAAGTAATGCATTTGCAAATGCAAACTCATTTCCAGGAAGGAGCCAGATTCTACTTGCTTTTATTTCCCAATGTGGGTTTTCATCGTCACAAAACGTTAGGTTTCCACTTTTAAATGTAACACTATTTGATGTTCCTTTTGCAAACAATTCTGAGGATACGATCAAAACTGATCCATCTGAGAGGTTAAGAGATTCTTGTTGTTCTTGTACTACTCTCCCATTATTAAAAAAACCTTCGAGTGTTGATGTATTAAAAAGTAATGAATCTGCACTAAGTCGCTCAGTTACTTCATTATTTGTGAGCTGCTCCATAGTTACTGAGCCTTCAGCATAGAGAGAATTACGGCTTCTATCAAAGTCTACAAAATCTGCAAATATGGTAGTTTTTGAAGTACCCTGTTCTACTGAAACTTGTACTTCACCCTCAAAGCGAATAATATCTGTTTCATTTTCTTCATCTTGCATGTAGGTTGTTTTTAAGGCATGTTCTATTGTTATGATAGAAGTTTCACTTTCCTGCGATTCTTGTGAATAAATCGGTATGGTGCATACCATCGTGAGAAAAACTATACACAGTATACATAAAACTCTGCTTTTCATTCTTTACTTTCTTTCCAGCATTTCTTTAATAAAGATAGCAGTGTGAGATTCTTTACAATCTGAAACTTCTTCAGGTGTTCCCGTTGTAATAATAGTACCGCCTCTAAAGCCACCTTCAGGGCCAAGGTCAATAATATGGTCCGCTTGCATAATGACGTCTAGGTTATGTTCAATCATTACTACCGTGTTTCCTTGGTCTACAAGCCTCTTAATCACATCCATAAGCTGTAGAACATCTGCAAAGTGTAAGCCAGTTGTAGGCTCATCTAAAATATAAAATGTTTTTCCGGTTGAAGGACGTGCAAGCTCATTTGCAAGTTTTACTCTTTGTGCTTCACCGCCTGAAAGGGTTAGGGCAGATTGTCCAAGTTTTATGTATCCCAAACCTACCGACAAAAGCGTATTCATCTTTTTTGCTACATGAGGAATATGAGCAAAAAACTCTGCTGCTTCTTCTATAGTCATATTAAGAACATCGGCAATATTTTTGCCCTTGTAGTGAACATCCAAAGTTTCTTGGTTAAAACGTTTACCTTTACAAACATCGCAAGTAATATATACATCAGCCAAAAAGTTCATTTCTATAGTTATAGTTCCGGCTCCCTGACAATTTTCGCATCTTCCACCCTTTACGTTAAAGCTAAAGCGCCCTGGTTTATAGCCTCTTGCTTTTGCGTCTGGTAAACTTGCATAGAGGTCTCGTATACCATTAAATACACCAACGTATGTTGCAGGATTTGACCGTGGCGTTCTTCCTATTGGACTTTGGTCAATGTTAATAATTTTATCTATGTTCTCGAAGCCTTCAATCTTTTTAAAAGCACCTACTTGATGACTCGTTCTCATAAGCTTATTAGAAAGAGAAGGGTATAAACAATCGCTTATGAGCGTGGATTTTCCAGAGCCTGAAACACCGGTAACACAGGTAAACTTTCCAAGAGGGAAGTCAACACTGACATCTTTTAAGTTATGCTCTGTTACACCTTGTATAGATATACTGTGACCATTACCCTGACGTCTTTTTTTAGGAATATCCATTCTTAAAGTACCCGCAAGATACTGGCCTGTTAAACTTTCTTTTACCTTTGCAACATCCTCTGGACTTCCTTGTGCGGTAATATATCCACCATGTACACCAGCTCCCGGACCAAGGTCTATAATCCAGTCCGCGGTACGAAGCGTTTGTTCGTCATGCTCAACAACAATTAAAGTATTTCCAAGGTCTCGTAAATAGGTAAGGGTGTCAATGAGTTTTTGGTTATCCCTTTGATGAAGCCCAATTGAAGGCTCATCTAATATGTAAAGAACACCAACTAAGCTAGAGCCTATTTGTGTTGCAAGTCGGATTCTCTGTGCTTCACCACCAGAGAGGGTAGCAGCTTGTCTTTCTAATGTTAGATAATCAA
>CAYJMR010000097.1:0-6795 GCA_964371375.1 uncultured Treponemataceae bacterium | reverse complement strand
TAGCCTGTCATACCGAGCGTAGTCGAGGTATCTTTTTTGTAGCGTAGCCAAGCTTAATTTTGTGTATACCATGAAGACTGGTCATTTTTAAACCACAGATTATAAAGATTTATGGGATTTTTGTTTTTTGTGTTTACCACGAAGATTGGTCAGGAGTTAGCTGCAGATGAGTAGGATGAAGTCGGATTTTTATTTTTTGAGAGTGCCATGAAGATTGGTTATGAGATAGCTGTAAGAATAACTAGGTTAATATCGGATTATGGTGAGCTAAAACTTCCGCACCTGCTCTACCCACATAATTATACATTTTACATTATAGATTGTACATTGTTAATTATTATTATTAATTAATCGAAGCTGGTTTTGAAGAACTCTTTCTATTAATTTCTGCAACTCTATCAGGTGGCATTAGTGAAAGCCAGTTTGATACTTGGGATGCGGCACCTTCAGCAGCTGCAATTTCATCAACTTTTCGCAAGGTGTCAATAATATCTTGATCTTCCATCGCATTTAATATTTCAACTGCGTCATTGGGTCTCATAGAAGCTAAGTTTCTAGCATTTTGTTCTATATTTGTATTTCTGTCATCATAGCGAGTCACTTCATTGTTAAAAGTGACTTGTTGTTGCTCTAGTGCAACACGCATTTCTTCCAACTCTGAAGATATCTGTAGGTTTTGATCCTCAGCAATAATAATATTTTGTTCTCTTTGATCAAGTTCTTCGCCTAAAATTTCAAGCGATTCTAAGCGTTTGGCAAACCTATCATCTTCTAGGTTTGCAATGAGGGTTAAGTCAGTTGTACCAACCGTTGTTGAAGTTTGTACTTGTAAGCCAAGCATAGAATATACTGGGGCAAACATTGTTCGGGCATTTATTACTCCCAAATAGTCAAACCACATCATTCCACCCAATATTAATATTACAATGAGTATTAGCATTGCAAATATTTTCCCTATTACTTTTCCTCGTGACAAAATAAACTCCTATAATTCATTATACAACATGTTTTAACAAATTGTATAGCTATTTCTACATAAAACTTATAAATTTAGTTCGAATTTTAACCCAAGCTCTAGAGCTTCACTAGCTTTCTTACTTGTGTCCCAAGTAAAGTCCACTCCTAAATCTAATGGGTACCCTGTCGCCAAGCTTGCATTTAGTGCTGTTGTAGTATAAAGGCTTCCCAAAACAAGTAAACTATTAGTATTATCGTCATAATGAGTATAGCAAATCCCACCATCGAGTGTAACGCGTCTAAAAAATACATGTAAAAAAGGTATTGCCTTTTGTATCTCGTATGAAAACAATACGACATTTGTATTCAATTCCCACCTATCAAAATAATTAAAGTATTTAGCAAGACTAATTGTTAAAGGAAGGTTTACCGTAAAACGACTAGGATTATTAAATGGCAAAAGCCTTGGAAGATGTGCATCAATCATAACTATGTGTCCAAATAAAAAATCATTTGTAAAGTGAGTATCTGGGCCAAAATATTGTTGAAACTGAAATTGATAAATTAAAGAAAATCCTAATAATTCATAAAAAGAAGATCCTGCTCTTCTGAGCCTAGTAAAATATGCCATTGTTGCATTGTCTATAGTGTTGCCTTTAGCAAAAAAATCATCTGTATTTCGCTTATAAAAAAATCTAAATGCATTTGAAAGTCCAATCCTATTAAAGTCAGAACCAATAGGCATAAAAACATCTGCATCCAGCTTTGTTGCTCCCATTTCAAAACCTTCAGTAGACATTTCAAAATAACCTTCGGAATTTAATGTAAAGTTTTGCTCTGTAAAAATACTTGATAACGCAATGGTGTAACTATCCTTAAATATATCGTAGCCCGTACCTGCATTAAACAAAAGTCGTTCAACAGGGTCTAAAAAAATCATCGTAGCGCCTAATGAAAAAGGAGAAATTGACTCATCTATGTTCATTAAATTAACAGAACCAATTACTGGAATAAAAGTCCCATCAAAATAATAGCGTAAGGGATTATAGTTTGTAACTTCAAACGCTGTATTTTTATCTACTGATTTTTGTGGGTTATAGCTTGTAAAAAGTATTGATTCAATATTATCACTTATTGTCATTTTTGATAGCTCGCGAGTTTCATAAAATCTTGAAATATAGGCAACTTCATAGCTCTCATTATTTATCTCGATTTCAACAGGTGCAAAAACACCACCTGATCGCTCACCTTTTTCCACCTGTAAAGTCAGGCTTTCTGTACCAAAATCACTTAGTTCAATGAAAGCAAATACTGGCTGATGTTGGGCGTCTTTTGCAAAAGACATGTAAAGCCTCGTATCAGTTGCGTGTAAAGATGCAATATTTGATATACGCTCATTTTCTAAATTTGATTCAAAAAATTTTTGCTCTCCATTTACATAATTATAGGTAAAAAAATGCCATTCACCAAAAGTGTGAACCAAAGCAGCAATAGTATTGTTCCCAATATCAACGGGGTTAAATACAACAGAGCCATACTCAAAGGGAATTGAAAAAACCGGGTCATCTTTGGTTGCAAGTAACTCATACCCAACAAGAGTAGTTAACTGTCCTTCAGTTTCAACACCAACAAGCATCGGTACATTATTGGAAAAAGAATCCACTACCGTTGCATCTCGTAAATGAGATTTTATACTCACAAAGGTATTTTTTGTAAAATCAAATACCTTTACCTTATTATCTTCGTTTGGATACCCAGTTCCTCCAGAGGCAATAAGGTATTGCCCACTTTTAGAAAACGAAAGACGTGATTCCAAGTCTGTTGTAAATAAAAATTGTTCTTTCCTTTTCTCATCAAATGGCAAATAATAAACATTTGATGAATGCAAATCTTGCCATGCAAGACCTTTAGATGAAGAAGCTAAATTAGAAAACAAATAATTGTTATTTTCATCATCAAAAAAATCTAAAGATTTTTCTTCTAGTACGGGGACTTCGATAGATTTTTCAAAGTCAGCCCATGCATCCGAAATAGAAATTCCAAAAGACTTTTTAAATGAATATGCATACGTTGTAAGATTTATGTTTGCAGTATCGTTCCAAAAGTCTGTAAGTTTTTGTGCCCCATAATTTCTATACATGTATTCCATAAAAGCCCCACCAAAAATATAGGGTAAGGAACCATCGGTATATAACGAATATGCACCAGCAACATCACTCCAATCAGGAAACTTATTTTCAATTTTTGCTTGTCGAACCACATGCATACTGTAAGAATCATTGAGCCTGCCAAAACCATCCGAGCTCTCGGCTAAAACAGCAGCTCCCTCACTCATTGAAGGTGGCATATCAAACATGGTCATAAAAGACCAAAAATCATCAAGAATACATATATTTCGTAAATTGTTTTTAAAAGAAACTGCATGAATTAACTCATGATAAAATACAGATAGTAAAGTATCATTAAATACGGCTAAGTTTTCTGTAGGCGGTGTGTCATAGAGAACAATGCGGCTATAAGGTATTGTTGTAAAATACGCATTTAATACATCCGTTTTTTGTGTAATAACAACAGGCATTCGAACAAGATTTTTTACGCCTAAAAAATCAGCTGCTTTAATATATAAGTCATCAGCATCATTTGCTAAATGTTGTGCTGTTTGCTCTGAAACTTTGGGATAAATTATATCAAAGTACTCAGTTTCAATAACAAAAAGCTTTTCAAGAATAGAGACAGCACTACTCGACTGAGACCATAAAATACTACAACAAACAATGAGTAATAAAATAATTAGTGAGCATTTTTTAGCATACCCCGGCAACAGCGGCTCCAAGCGTTATGGCATTGTCTACGGTCACAATTTCAAAATAGCGATGTTTTTTTTGCAAGAGTTCTGAATTTAAGTAACCTTCAATTCTACTTTTTAAATTATGAGTTTTATAAAAAGTAGTTCCGTCACATAAAATACTAACTGGTAAACTAGGCATTGTACCCGCTTCAGTTTTAAGCACAGTTGCACAAACTAAAGAAGCCGTTAAACGGGCACATCTATCAACAAAGACATCAAGAATAGCAAAAAGTATATCCCTATCTTCTTGACTACCTTTTGCAATAGCACCCCCTAGTACTGTTTCAGTATTAAACGGTGTATAAAAAAATCTATCCATGTCAAAAAGAGTAAATGTCCCTACTGCAAGTAATGCACTTGATGCAGCTTGAGAAAAAAGACCATCTTCACACGCTTGCTTTACTGCTAAAGATGCTACTGCACCTAAGTAAGCACCTGAACACATTTTTTCCATTACATATGTTCCGGGCGTATTTGTTGTTTTATCAAAAGCAACATCAAACTCGCTCCTTGGAAGCTTACTGTATAGTCCTGATTCTGCCACAACTATTTGAGAATTAAGCTCCTTTCGTCCTAAATGCGCAATTTTTTTTATAGGATTTGGTTCAATATAAGCAGTATTCATTCCTGTTCCAAGAATGAGTCCTGCATATGAGGAATACTGTATACCACCTTTTGCTGTTGATGCTCCCGCTAAAAGGGCTGCTGTTGTATCATTTAAAAGTACAATTTTTTCAGGGCGCTGCCACCCTCTAGCAACAAGTGCATCACTTAAACTAGCGCCAACAAGACTTCCGATAACTTCAGGAGCTTTGATTTCTTTTGAAAAACTAATTACTTCACCGTCACCTTCGGGAGTAATTTTCATTGCATATGAAAAGCAAAAACCGATTTTCGTAGATTTCCCCTTCACATGGTCTAGATTTGCAGCAATCGTGTCGAAAAATTCCTTTTTTGAAAATTCTCTTTCAATTCCTGGCATAGAAGATTTTTGAAAATCACTAATTGTAGGATTTCCATCTTCATCAAAGGTTACAAGACTTACACGAAAGTTTGTTCCACCTGCATCAATAACGATTACAGATTCATTTTTAGGAGATTCTTTTGGAGGATTTGCCCATGTAGGAATCATTTCTTGCTGAGACTGCAAAAAACCCTTTCCTGGTTCTGCATCTAAGCCAAGTTGCATGTCAAACAAAATACCTTCTGCAGTTGCCAAAACATCGGGTGCATTTACATACATCCCGTGACGTCCTAAAAATGCTGAAACTTTTTCATGTATTGTCATAATTGAATCCTTGTATAATTAATAATTAATATGTAATCTTACTATTTCAACGCTTGAGAATAGAAAACATCTGCCATCATACTATTGACGGCAGACTAGTAAATTTTCAATTTCTCACAATTATTAATTATTAATTGTTAATTAATAATTATTTTTGGTCTAATGCTGCGATTCCTGGAAGTGTTTTTCCTTCTAAGAATTCTAGTGATGCACCACCACCAGTTGAAACGTGGCTCATTTTGTCTGCTAGCTTAAACTTGTTAACAGCTGCAACAGAGTCACCACCACCAACAACACTTACAGCACCTTTTCCGGTAGCTTCAGCTACAAAGTGTGCAACTTCGCCGGTACCTTTTGCAAAGTTTTCAAATTCGAATACTCCAACAGGACCATTCCATACAATAGCTTTTGCGTTAAGAATAGTTTCTTTGTAAATTGCAATAGTTTTAGGTCCAACATCCATAGCCATTAGGTTATCTGGAATGTCAATTGCATCTACTGCAAGGGCCGCTGCATCTGGACTAAATGTTTCTGCACATAGGTGGTCTACAGGAAGAATAATTTTTGCACCTTTTTCGTCAGCTGCTTTTAAAAGAGCTTTTGCTGTATCGATAAAATCATCTTCTACTAAAGATTTACCAACAGTGTGGCCTTGTGCTTTTAAGAATGTATATGCCATACCACCACCAATAATAAGGGAAGATGCATTTTTAAGTAAGCTTTCTAACACAGCAATTTTTGATGAAACTTTTGCTCCACCAACAATAGCAATCATTGGTTTAGGTGGCTCTGTTACCATCGGTTGTAAGTATTTAACTTCTTTTTCCATGAGGAATCCGCCAACTTTAACGTCAACAAATTTTGAAGCTGTAACAGTTGAAGCGTGTGCTCGGTGAGCTGTTCCAAATGCATCATTTACGTAAACATCACCGTAACTTGCAAGTTCTTTTGCAAGTACTTCTTGTTCAGCTAAATCTTTTGAAGTTTCTTCTTTGTGGAAACGGGTGTTTTCGAGCATCATGATGCCACCTTCTGGAAGTGCATCAACTGCTGCTTTTTGACCCATACATGAGTCAGCAAAAGCTACATCTTTTCCAAGAAGTTTTGCAAGATATTCGCAAACAGGTTTAATTCTGTTTTTACCATTAATAAATGCTTCTTTATCAAATGACTTTCCGTCTTTTGCAGCCTTTTCTTCTGCTTTTTTAGCATCTTTTGCAGGGTCTCCTAAGTGACTCATTAATACTAAGCTTCTTGGGTTTTGTTCTAAAATATACTTAATTGTTGGAAGTGCTGCTTGGATACGAGTATCGTCTTGTACAACACCTTCTTTCATTGGAACGTTAAAATCTACACGCATTACAATGCGTTTTCCACTTAATTCAACATCTTTTACTGTCTTAATCATGTTATTCTCCTATTAAAAAGGCAAGGAAAAAGCATCCGTTTTTGAACTTGCCTTTTTTTAAGCCATTTGCGAGTAACGCAGAATGGCATACTATATTGAGTTTGCAACGCAAACTCCTAAATGAATGGAGTGGCACCATCTGTGCTACGACATTCATTAATCTCCTTAAAAATATGGTTACAAATTATAAGAGAAGTCATTCTCATATAGATACAATTATATCAATTCGAGCATAAAAAGTAAACACATGGATAATTAATATTTAAGAATTAGCAAGGATAAATTTTCTCTAAT
>CAYJMR010000096.1:0-6841 GCA_964371375.1 uncultured Treponemataceae bacterium | reverse complement strand
GTTCAAATTGCATCAGTCGTTTCCTTAGCAGGTTCATATGCAAATAGTCTTTTTGGATATGAACAATCATTATCTGTACATATGAATGACTTAAAAGATGTAAGCATTCAACCATTTTTTCACTATGATATTTTTAGTTTAAGTAATGTATCAGAAGTAGAACGCGTTGGCTACGGTGTTCCAGCACATTTTTTAATTGTAGAGCAAGCAGGAAGTTTTTCTTTAACGGTAGATGCCCTCTACATTGGAAATTATTTTTATTTTGAAGGAATATCTGCATTTCAAAATGGTGCAATTCTTGGACTCAGTGGCGAGTTTTTTACTAATAACTTTTTCTTTTCATTTGGTGCACATGGTGGCTTTGATGTAAGTAATGCCGAAAGCATGTATGGGATGGAACAATTTAATAATCTTTCAGCAGGTATTGTGGCTGCACTCGGTTATACTTTTAGTTTTTTTGATGGATCTTTTGAACTTACTCCGAATGTAAAAGCCTCTTATACATTTATAAAGACACTTGACTATAGTAATGCGGCAGGTGTTTCTATTACATCAAAGCCTTTTCATGGTATTACTATTTTGCCTTCACTTTTCATTGATTATAGTCTTGATGAAACTTTAACAATTGGTACAAGCATACAAGGTTCATGGAATGTCCAAGGGGCTCAATCTTTTTCTGCCAATGACATACTTCTTCCTGAGCAAAGTGTAGAAGGGTTTCTTGAATATGGTATATATGCAGAAAAAAAAGTAGACATGTTAACAGGTTTTCTTGAAGTTAAAGGCCGCAATTTGTCGCGTACTGGCATTTCAGTTCAATTTGGTGTTAATTGGGATTTGTAACTTTTTATGAGGTGCATTGTTTATACTGTATAAGTTTTTTCTCAAAAGGCCCGAAGTTAAAGTGTTCTTGTGCCTTTTGCTACAAAAAGAGGGGGTAGGCCAAGATGGCAAAGCTAGCTTGGCCGAGGGGGAGACTTCCCCCTACATATAAAACCACACCTTATTTTTTTTCTACGCTCACCATTATTCTGAATAACACAAGTCCAATAACAAAGAATAGTGATAATACTGCAACGCCTAAATGCTCTTGTCCTGTGAGCATGGTAACAATACCTATGGTAAAAGTTCCTAAAAATGAGGCACCTTTTCCACAAATGTCCATAAAGCTAAAGTACTTGCCTGAGTCTTCCGCCGGAATTAACTTTGCAAAGTATGAGCGAGAGAGGGCTTGTATGGTGCCTTGAAATAGGCCCACAGAAACTGCAAGAACCCAAAACTCGGTTGTTGTATCTAAGCCAATTGCATATAGTGCAATACCGAGGTATGCCACAATACAAATAGTGAGAATAGTTTCGGGGTTAATCTTAGAGGTAATACGTCCTAGAATAATTGCTGCAGGAAAAGCAATGAGCTGTGTTACCAAGAGTGCTATAATTAATTGATTTGAATCTAAGCCGAGTGCTGAACCGTAAGCTGTAGAAAGTGAAATTACTGTGTACACGCCATCGATGTAAAAAAAGAACGAGAGCAAAAATAAAAGCATTTTTTTGTCTTTAAGAACCTTTTTTAGGGTATCGCCAATTTCAATAAACCCACGCGTAAAAGGGTTTCCCTTATTTTCTATATAGGCTGTTTGTTTGTAATCTTTAAAGATAGGAAAGGAAAATACTAGCCACCAGAGCATGTGTAGTATTATTGTAATTTGAATCGCTTGCACCATTCCAATCCCTATGTTTTCTCCAAATAAAATTAAACCTAATCCAATAATAAATGGGATGCAACTCCCAACATATCCGTAGGCATAACCATAAGACGACACAATATCTACTCTATCGTTTGAAGTAATTTCAGGTAGCATTGCATCACTAAAAATAAAGCTTAATTGACACGATGTTTTTGCAACAATAAACAGAATAATAAAACTAAGCCAAGATGGCATAAAGCCCATAATAGTTCCTGATAAAACTCCTAAGAGTACACTTGCAAGAAAGATACGTTTTTTCATATCTTTTCTATCTGAAATTGCTCCTAAAATTGGCCCAAATAAAATTACCACTACCGTCACAATTGAAGAGGCAAAGCTCCAATAGGCTAGGTATTCTACCGATGTTAATCCACCTTGTTCGGCTAGCGAATTAAAAAAAATGGGTATAATTGCAGTTATAAGCAGTATGAACGCAGAGTTTCCCACATCATACATAATCCAAGATTTTTCAACTTTTGTAAATTTAAACATTTTGACACTCCTCGTGCTTTTGTCTTCTCAATTAGTATAATCTATGATTCATGATAAGACAAGCTAAAAGTGTGTCTTTTGGAATAAGTTTACAAAAAATTTACATAGGAAGAAACAAGACATATAGTAATACACTCGCAAAAAAGCTAACTGTTAATAAATTCATTGTACCAAATTGCATTTCTGGGTTATGCGCATGATGAAAAAAATCTCTTTTAGAAATTATAAAAATATAAAAAAGAATTGCACCTCCAATGCTCGAAAACCATTGAATTGCTTTTTGTGCATAGCTTGCAACATCAATACTGTATGCATAGCCCAACGTTATTCTCATAAACTCTTCGCCAAAGACTCCACTAAATAGGCAGCTCAGTGCCAAAACAAATAACGCAATAACAGCAGGAATATCATTCTTTACAAAGCTTCTTATTGGTGTTTTTCCAAAAAGCATAGAACCATATTTGACAAATGAAAGTGCCGTTCCAAAATTGATAACTATAATCAGAATTTGTGCAATAGTAGCACTGCCACCTGCTTGTATGAAATACTTTGAAATACTTCCGTTAAAAAATGGTGCACCCGTGATACCCAAAATGCCTGATAGCAGTGCTATCCCAACAGCGGGCATTTTTTTCATTACGTCTCGAATATCATAGAGATTTCGCGTTTGATATTGTTTTATAAGAATTCCTGCACAAAGAAAAAGAAGTGATTTAAAAAACGCATGATTTACAATATGTAAAATTGCACCGCTTAATGCATACTCACTGTCTAAAGAAATACCAATTAATATTAATCCAAGTTGTGAGATTGTGTGGTACGCAAGAATGAGTTTTATGTCAGTTTGTAAGAGGGCTAGTATAATTCCAATTAAACCTGTTGCAAAACCAATTATCAAAAAAAACATATCTGCATCTATGACCGGCATAAAAAGTTCTCTCATTCTCATAAATAGATATATTCCACATTTCACATAAATGCCAGATAGAATCGCAGATACTACCGCAGGAGCACCGGGGGTACCGTGCGCTTTTGGGAGCCATGAATATAAAGGTAAAAAGGCGCATTTAAGAGCTATACCGGTAAATAAGAAAGCATAGGGAAGTGCAAGTACTTTTGGGTTTTCTATGTTTGCTATGAGAGGTGCTAGTCTTGAAAGGCTTAACTCCCCAAATATTTTATACATATAGCCAATACCCATTAAAAAAAAGAGCATGCCAACCATATTTGTTAAAAGATACACTAGGCCATCATATAATGAGCGAATGGTTCGATTATATAATATAAGCATTGAGCAAAGTATGGCGCTTATTTCTAAAACGAGGTAAATATTAAAAATATCATCCGATAAAAATGCCGTAAAAATAAGTGCTTGAAGAGAAAAAAGTAAAAATACAAAAAGACCATGTGTTGTTTCTCGAGTAAGTGTATATAAAAAAGAAATGGTAAAAATAAAGGCACTTAAGAGGACAAACAGAGATGATATATTGTTTGCAATAAGGTGTATGCCAAGGCGCTCAACAGATCCAGTAAAGAAATGAATATCTCCTGAATAGTAGCGTACTTCAAGAAATATATAAATACTAAAAACAAATACAGTTGTCTGTAATATGCCTGCAATAACTCGGGTAACCTTTGTATTTAGTAAATATGTTAGAAGAGCTATGGGAATTGGGGTAAAAATTAAAAGAGCTAATATCACTTTTTTTCCTCTCGTTTTCTTGCTTCAAGCGCTTTTTTCCAATTAGTAGTGCCGTATTTATGATAGAGTCCAATAAACATTGACATGGCAACAGCTGTAACAGCAATACCTATTACTATTGCTGTAATCATCAAAGCTTGAGGTATTGGATCTGCCGAGCTTGTAAGTGTCTCTCCAATCGGAGGATTGGCACCTTTGTAATAATTAATTGACAAGAAAAATAAAATTACACCAATTTCCATTATGGCAATAGAGAGAATAGTTTTAATAATATTTCTTCGTGCAATAACACCGTAAAGTCCTATAAAGAATAGCAGTAATGCGCAAATTTCAGTACTATTCATAAGCATCTCCAGTTGTTCTGTGTTGACTTTCTCCTATGAGACGTAAGAAAATAATAATTAAACCTGAAAACACTTTAAAGCAAATAATTACATTACTTAAGACCATATATATAAAGCGTACATGCTCTCCGGTGTAAGTATAGAATAAAAAATATAATGATACGAGTAATAAAAAAAGAATAAATAATATTTTTTCAAGAGAAGTAAATATTAAAAGTGGAATATTCATATGCCTGTCAGTAAGATATAAGACCATCACTAGCACAGCTAAAATGGCCCCTCCCTGAAAACCACCACCTGGAGAGCTTGGTCCAAAGGCAGTAATCGTTATGCCTATTATAACAAATAACGGCAACATCAAGTGCAGGGCTCCCGAAGCAATTGTTGAAGGTTTATAATTATCGTTTATTTCGGCTTCAATATGTATTCTTTCAGTTTGTTCAAGGCGTAAAAATTGACTAAGACCAAGAACAGCCACTAATAATAAGAAGGTTTCAAATAGGGTATCAAAAACACGGAAGTCTAAATATACCGCTGTTACTGCATTTACAGCACCTGTTGCCGTATGGTTGCTTAAAACGGATTGCATTAGTGAACTTGATGTTATAGAGTTTGAAATGCTCGCCGCATATATAGAAATCGCTAGTATTATAATC
Organism: uncultured Treponemataceae bacterium; assembly: GCA_964371375.1. Lineage (GTDB taxonomy): Bacteria > Spirochaetota > Spirochaetia > Treponematales > Treponemataceae > CAYJFX01. The sequence goes on along the minus strand of CAYJMR010000096.1, from coordinate 1,900 downwards.
ATAAATAGGAACAATAGTTTTTTTCTAATCATTATAATTTCCTAGCAAGAGGCTTAGTAATTATTATTGAACTTTGTGGGAATTCCTTACTTACATCAGCAAAAACATCTTGGATAAAATAACTATCTTTTTCACCATAGAGAATGATTTTATCTTTATGTAATTCATAGCCAACGTCGTAAAAATGGTCATGTAACTCCTCTTGTGTTTTTACATGAACCAAATTTGCTTCAAGTTCCTTTTTTGCTGCACATCGATTAATACTGGACCAAAGCTTTGCTTCCAATTTTGCTTCTGAGGGGAGAGCACAAACCGTACAAACTCTGTATTTTTGAGTTCCTGCTAAGAGTATAATTGTTGAAAGAGAACTTCCAATAACTGCTTCGGCAAGGGCTACGTCAGGAGCTGCTAAAAACATGTATGTAAGAGCTGCGATCATTGAACATGAACCGGAGAGAATGATTGCAATTCTAAGCTTATGTGTAAATACAATAATGGCTGATAATACAACCAAAGAAACTAGGAGAGAATTATAGAGTATTATCATTTTCAATTTCTCCCTCTGAGTTTTTATGATAAAATGCACTGTAAGCTATTTTATTTGATGTGATTGGATTAATGAGTATTGCAATACACAAAACCAAGAGTATTTTTAAGGTCATAAACGATATTCCCATTCTAAGCATTGCACCAATTGCAAAGGTTAAAAAACCGCAAGAATCAATAATTGAACATAAGAGAAGTTTTTGCTTAAAGTTTTTTGTAAATAAAATGCATAGGCTTCCGATTAAACATAAGAGAAGACCCATTCCGATTAGTATGTTTGCAATTATTATCATCAATATTCCTTATTATAATCTTCCAAATCTTGAAATGAAAATAGAATAAAATTGTGTGCCCACAAAACCTACGAGTACAAAAACAAGGGCTACATCGATATAATATGCAATCTCTGTAACTAGTGCAAAAAGAATAATTGACATGGCAATAATTGATGTAAATAAATTTGCAGCTAAAACTCTATCCCAAAGTGTTGGGCCTTTGAGTATTGTAGAAATTAGAATGATAAATATAAGTGCAATAGTGCAAAAGAATATAGTGTCTATCATGATTTTGCCTTAAAAATTTCATCAAATTTTTTTGCTGATTCAAGAGATTCAGTTTTGATTTTTAATACATTGACAGACCCTGATTTGCTTTTAACCGAAACTGTTCCAGGGGTGAGTGTAATTGCTTGGCAGATAAAAAGCCTATATACACCGCTTTTTGTTTTTAATGGAAGCTTTTCTATGTATGTTGGAATCTTGCCGTTCCTTTTAACATAACATAATAGTGTTTGTATTGTACTAGTATATATTGAACCAATTACGACAAAAATGAACCGAATAACCTTAAAAAAATTCAGTTCAATTTTTGTAGGTACTTTAAAAATAAAAAGTACGAGTAATGAAGAAGTAGCACTTACAATTGCACATACCAGCAATGCCGTTTGTGAAGACTCTCCTGACAAAACAAGTGAAATGAGAAAGAAAAATGCAGTGTATCTTAAAAATAGGCGAATGTTTTTCATTTTTAAAATATTATAGCATAGTTATTTTAATTTGTGTAATTTTTTTAATAAAAAAGACTTCACAATTCTGTGAAGTCTTTTGTGTTTTGGGTTCCTGACGGGATTTAAATGTACAAAAAATTAGTAAGCGCCCTTAGAGTATGTTACTTCATAGCTATGAGTATAAATTTCAAACACAATGCCAAATGGGTCTTCAACATAACACATTTTGTATGGTTTTTCATTAGGGTAATATTCTTTTATAGGCATACGTTGTTTGCCACCATGAGCCACAATCTTTTCTACCATACCTTCAATGTCAGGGTCTTGTACTGAAAAATGGAAAAGACC
>CAYJMR010000095.1:3484-6846 GCA_964371375.1 uncultured Treponemataceae bacterium | reverse complement strand
ACTATGAAAGATAATAATATCCGAGCTGTCACCATTGGCGGTTTGGGTATAACTAAGAAGCTCACTATTGGGGGGTCATCTCCCGTGAGTATTCAAACAATGTGGAAAGAGGGTATTGATACGGTGATTACCGATAAACAATACCTTTTTTCTGTTTTAAAACAAATAGAATCTCTTCAAGAATTGGGCTGCGGTGTTTTACGCTTTGCTGTTCCTGATATGCAAAGTGCAAAAGCTTTGTGTCTTATAGCTGAAAACTCTTCAATGCCACTTGTTGCAGACATTCACTTTGATTATAAACTTGCCCTTGAATGTTTAAAAGGTAACGTTGCAAAGATCCGTATAAATCCTGGTAATATTGGAAGTAAAGATAAGACAGAAGCAGTTGTAAATGCTTGTAAAGAAAAAGGTACAGCCATTCGTATTGGAGTTAATGCTGGAAGTTTTCCTAAAGATATTGAAGAAAGGGTAATAAGCGGAATTATTACACGAGCTCAAGGTTTAGCTCTTACATCTGAAAGAGAAATTGAAATTTTTGATGAGTTGAATTTTCAAAACTATATTGTTTCTATGAAAGCATCTAGTATTCAAGAAACAATAGATGCTAATGAAACCTTTGTAAAAATGCATCCTGCTATACCTTTACATATAGGGGTAACGGAAGCAGGCCCCTTAATTGGTGGTATTGTAAAAAGCACCGTAGCCTTTACCCATCTTTTAACAAGAGGAATTGGCTCTACCATTCGTGTAAGTTTATCCTCAAGCCCTGAAAATGAGATAATTGCTGGTAGGGAAATATTATCAGCATGTGGTCTTACAAAGGGTGGGGTAAATATTGTATCATGTCCAAGGTGTGGAAGAAATGGGTTTGATGTTCATGCCTTTGTGGATCGTTGGCAGAACCGCCTTATGGCGATGGATAAAGATATTACCGTTGCGGTAATGGGGTGCAGTGTTAATGGACCCGGTGAAGCTAAACATGCCGATATAGGAATTACGGGAAGTAGCACAACATCCATTATATTTAAAAAAGGTAAAGTTGTTAGAACAATTAAGAATGATGATATAAATATACTCATAAAAGATGCCGATAATGCATTTATAGAGGAATTAAATACATTGTGAAAAAATATTTGGTAATAACTACGACACTATTTCTATTTGCAACGGCTTTTTGTCAAGAACTAATACCTTCACCACCCGATCAGAGCAGGTTGGCAAAGTATATTTTGTCCGATGCTCAAATAGCATTTGAAAATAGCGATTTTCCCCAAGCATTTAGTTTAGCTCAAGAGGCAGTTGATGCAAGAAAAGCAGAGAGTGCTTGGTCGGTATATACATTAGAAACTGAGCTTAGAAAACCGACTGCGCAACAAATAGGAAAAGATATTGAGCAACTTCTTTATTTTTTTAGGGGTAGGCAAGATAGTAAAGTTGTAAGTATAATGGAACATGTACTGTATGATTATAATTATGAATATTTTGACTATTCAATTGATAATTTGTTGGATCATCTAAAACAATCAGAGAATTATCCCGAAGCTGATTACCTTTTAGGACGGCTTTATTTTAATGAAGGCGAACTAAGCATATCTGATTCATACTTTCTGAGAGCATATGAAAACCGTACATTACTAGATGTTAGTGATGTTCAGTTTGATATTCTATATTCGATGGCAGATTTATATGCAGTAAGACAAAATTGGAATGCATTTGAAGAGGTGCTTTTGCTTATTGCTTCTGAAGATAATTCATATTATGAAAATGGTATGCCATCTGCTTTTTTATATTCAGTAACATCAGCATTAAATAATGGAATGGATCCAGATAGGTTCTTTTTACTATTTAGAAATGATTACTATAAAACGTTGCAAGCATGGAACTATTTAACATACTATTATGAAGATATGGGGCACAATGAAAAAGCATTAGAAACTGCTCTCTTATTTACTACTTCTGCATTGCAGCGAATTGATGAAGTATTGATGGATAGAGATATTAACTATAGCTATACCACCCTTGAAAGTTTTTTTAGAGATGTAAAGTTATTTGGGGATGTAGCACTGTGGGCAGAAAACAATTTCTTTTGGGAAGGCTTTTATATATTGGCAAAACTAGCACGAGATCAGGGCTATGAAGAATTTGCACAAAAAATATTTATAAACCTTGCAACCGAATGTCCTGTTTATGAGTGGCGAGTTTTAGCAGAAAGGGCTTTATAATTTCACTAAAAAAGGAGCTTTAAGCTCCTTTTTTATTTACCATACTTTTACTGAAAGTGTTAAGTAGTTTCCCCAAGTGTCTTTATACTCGGAATTATTAACCGGTTTGAATGACTTATTAAGCGTATCAGGCTCAGTATGGTGTGTAAAGGATAGGGTATAGCCAAGATTTAGCGATAGTGGTATATCTTTTACAAAGCGTAAGTCAAGTTCTGCATTAGCGCCAATAGAATGAATCCATTCGTATGTTCCATCAGTTAAGAAGTATTTGGTTTTTTCATTTAGTGGTTCATAGTCAGGGTCATTCGTATCATAGATATGATGATCATCAAGTGAGCTTCCGTCTACATCAAGACCGTGTCGTATAAGAGAATAGCTTAGGTTTGTTTGTAAAAACCAAAACGGCATAGCTGTACCAGTAATTTTTAACTCATCTGAGTTTGGCGGAAGATAGTAGCCTAAGCTTTCGCCATGATTAACGTAGTTCATTTCCATTAATAAGTTTTCATCATACCATGGAGTGTAAGCTCCTGGGTGAGTATACATGTATGGTTCAATTTTAGTATATTGAAAGCTAAATGTTACTAATGGAGTATTTGGGATTACAACATCTAAGCCTGTTTGGTATGAATACATGTTTCTGTCTTTATGAAAAAAATCATCAACCGTAAAATTAAGTTCATCAATAAACACATTATAATAAAAGCTCGCATACTGAGGAATATTTATACCTAAACCAATGCCCATTTGTACATTGTCATAGTCACCAATTAAATTTTGATTAATAAATGGTATCATCCCAGGAATAATATAACCAGGTTCAAATCTTTTTGGCCACACAGCAGAGCTGAGAAGTGAAGCATAGCCGTAGTCACCAATGAATACTTCTCCCATAAAGGCTGTAAAGGCATTTTGAAAGTTTTCTGCATCACCTTTAATACTTGTTTCCCTGTAGTATTCTAAAACACCTGTAAGAGAAGATAAACTAATAAAATCTACTGGACGTAAGTACATTTCAAGGGCGGTAAATGGCTGAGCAGTTTCTGATAGCATTAAGTTGCCACTACCTGTTCCCCAATCTCTTTGACCTCTTGAGAAATTAATTCCTATTTTATTATCAAAAAAAGCTGCTCTAAACTC
>CAYJMR010000095.1:0-3384 GCA_964371375.1 uncultured Treponemataceae bacterium | reverse complement strand
AATGTACCAAGGTTTTGCCAAAAACTTGCATCTTCTTTAAACTCTGTCGTTTTTTTTGGAGTGAGCCTATCAATAGTACCATTAATAATTTCTTTTTCAGTTAAACTCATGTTTTCGTGTGTTAATGATTCATATAGGGTATCTAAAATTAAGTCTAGTGTATAGGGTTTTGATGTGTGTAATCTTTTTGTGTAGTTGCGAATTTGTATATACTCAAGAATATCGTATGCAGGATCGTCCAATGAAACTGATAGATTTGTTTGAGTAAAAGCAATCGAAATTGTTAAAAAACAAATAATAGTTGTTAGTATAATTTTTTTCACGAAATACCTTCCTTGTTAATAAAATAATCCAATGCCAAATGAAAACTCATACCAGTTATCCTTTCGCCATGATGTATCAAATAAGTCATTTGTAAATGTTTTTATTGCTGGTATTCTATTGCCAATGGGATTATTTAATATTTGAACAATGTCTACACCACCCATAATTCGACCAACAACACTCTTTGCTCTATTTAAATAACCGGTTATTTCAATACCAGCAGCATACCACCCATCTTCTAGTGAAAACGTGGATTCTGTTATGCTATTATATCCCATAGCGATATCAATAAAGGGACTTATTTGCATTTCAAAGTCAAGGTAACTAGTCCAATCCCATAATCCGTATCCTACCCAGTCCGTTTGCCATACTTTTATAGGTAGGTCAAAATTTAATATAATGGCATTATTTGTATCGATATCATCATTTTGTATACCACGAACTCTTGAACCAAGCTCACTTGTATCGTTTACAATTGTATACATATACGCTCGTGACTTAAAGCCAAGATGCTCAAATGCTTTAAAGTATGCAAACTGGATATTTGATGAAATATTAAACTTTTCTTTATATGTTTCTTGAATAAGACTTTGTGAAAAAGAAAAAGTTGCTCCATCTTTAAAGTTACCAACCCAGTTAACCCTACCTAGGGAAAAAGCATGGTTATATGTAATGTTGGTATCAATTAAATCTGAGTTGCCTGTATCTATAATAAAGTCTGTTGGATCCCAATAATATGCAATATTTAATGAAGGAGTCCATCTAATATTGCCTAAGTTTTCTGTTCTAGCGAGCGTTACAGGCATTGAAATGTTTGCACCTTCTGTTAGGTAAAACTCGTCATTATATTGTTTATACTCTGGTTCGTATGCGATACCTTGGCTGACACCAGCACTTAAAGATATAACATCGTTAAATTTGTGTGACATATTTAATGATGTTTCAAAGCCTGCTTCTGGGTAATCATTACCTATTGTATACGAAAAATCTAGCTCATTGTCCCATTCTGCATCTAAGATGCCAAGTTCAAATGGTATTGCAAATGACGTGTATAATCCAAAAATATGGTCGCTTGCTTCATCTTCTGTATCGTATTCGTATGTAATATCAAAGTCTAAAGGAAGCATTGATCCTAAAAAATTGTAGTGATTAATTGCAAGTTTTAACTCAAGGCCATAATTTGAATCGTATTTTGGATAGGGAAGACCAAAAAGATTAAAGGTGTCTACTGTTGTAACTAATAAATCTACAGGTATAATGCCATCTTTATCTGGTGCATTAAAAGTTGTAAAAATATTTGATGTTTCTAATACCCGTATGTTCTTAAACTGCACATTTATATCGGCTAAATATGTTTCTAGTTCATCTTGAGAGATAAAGACACGCTCAGTATCAATTTCAACTGCTTGTCTTAGGGGATACTCTCTTGTAGTTCCTGAAAAGTTTCCAGTGATATCATACCTAACAGAGTTTATTCTATACTCTTGGGCATGTACGTATAAAATAACAAAAGAAAAGAACAAAGATAACAGTATTTTTTTCATAATAATCCTTTATATACAGTTTATTATACACCCATTCTTAAAAAAAGTCTATACTACATAAAGAATTAATACTTTACAAGCCACCTCTAGACACTACTGTCTTTAATGTTTTTGCTAGTATAGAAACATCCAACGCTGGCGACATATTTTTAACATAGTATAAATCGTATTGTAATTTTTTTGTAGTATCTTCGACTGAAGGAGAATGATATTCTCCCGATACTTGATCCCAACCGGATATGCCTGGTCGAATAAGAAGTCTTTGGCGATAGTAGGGGACTTGTTTTTCTAGCTCTTCAATAAGCTCTGGGCGTTCTGGACGAGGCCCTATTAAACTCATTTCGCCTTTTAATACATTAATAAACTGTGGAAGCTCATCGATACGCGTCTTTCGCATTATATTTCCAAACTTTGTAATTCGAGCATCGTTCTGGCCTGTAGGTGCAAAGTTATTGTTTGATACAGACATTGAGCGAAATTTTAATACGGTAAAATCTTGAGCAAGATATCCTGAGCGAACTTGTTTAAAGAATACCGGTCCTTTGCTTTCTAGCTTTATGATAAGTGCAAACAGTGGGTAAAATGGTAGTGTTATGAGAAGTAGAAGTCCAGACAGTAAAATGTCAAAAAAGCGCTTAATGGGGGCATAGATTCTTTTATTATTTAAATCGATGTTTTCTAAAAACCATAACTCATTTATTTCTGTTAGCGGAATCTTTCTTGTATATGTTTCATAAAAATCTGCTATTGAAACAAAGTTAATTCTATTTTTGAGTAGTGAAAATAAATTAGTTTGAATTTTACTAGATAGGCCTTTTTTTTCAATTACTACAATTTGTGAAATGTTTTCTGTTTGTACTATTTGCAAAAAACTTTCGATTGTTTTGTATACAGGAATGTTTTGATATACTGTTTTATCTGTCTTTTCATCAAAAATACCCACAATAGAATATGACATGTATGAAAGACCCTTACTGTGCTGCACTAATTCATCCAGTGCATCTGAAATACCTATTACACCAATTTTTGGCGTTTGTGAAATCTTTGAAAAAACTATCGTTAATATATTTCTCCATATGAGTAAAACAGCAAAGGAGACTGCACAATATATAATTAAAACAGTTCTAGGGCCTATAGATGTAAAGGGGAATAAGTAAAACCATGCAAATCCAACAAACAGCGAACAAACGGCTACAAAAAAGAGATTGATACCACTTTTAAAACGCTTATATGCTCCTTCTAGTGAATAGAGGCCTGATATATACTGCATTATAAGCCAAAACAGCATTAGCGGGATAAATTCAATAATATGCCTAAGATAATTTTCTACACTTGGAAGCTCAAAGTATCGTAACAGGAGTGAAATAACGAGTGATGCACACAAAATGAGTAAATCTGCTAAGAAGAGTAAAAATTGTTTTCGTTTTCTATTTGGTGTCATTGTTTAAACTTTTGTAATTCTCCTACATAGTATGCTTATAGTATACATGAATGGGTAGGTTTTGTCTATTAATTT
>CAYJMR010000094.1:0-6902 GCA_964371375.1 uncultured Treponemataceae bacterium | reverse complement strand
CAAGCAGATTGCGCTGTTATTCCAATTGAAAACTCACTTGCTGGCTCTGTATATGAAAACTATGATAATTTAGTGCGTTTTGCTGATGTTAGTATTGCTGGAAGCATAAAGTTACGTATTGAACATGCACTCTTGGCAAACAAGGGAGCAACGTTAGATTCAATTAAAACAGTGTACTCACATCCGCAAGGCTTAAGTCAATGTGCAAACTTCTTAGAGCAACAAAATTGGGAAAAAATTGAATGTGCTTCAACGTCACTAGCAGCAGAGACAGTTGCAAAAAAAGGCTCAAAAGATTGCGCAGCAATTGCTTCTGTAAAAGCTGCAAAAGATTTAGAAGTATTAAAATCAGGTATAGAAGATGATCCTAGAAATTATACAAGGTTCTTAATTATACAAGCCACAAATGATGTAAAGTCAAGTGAAAAAATTGCATCTGTTGCAGAGGAAAATGCAGGAGTTTCTATGGCTTCCATTGCCTTTGTAGCTAAAAATGAAAGTGGTTCGCTTTACGAGTGCTTAGGTGTTCTTAAAAATATGAAACTTAACATGTCTCGTTTGGAATCACGCCCTGTCCAAGGACAGCCATGGAGATACATGTTCTATGTTGATATTGAACTTACAGAAGATGGGGTTAATATAGAAAAAGCGAAACAAGATGAGCGTATAGCAAAGGCATTAGAAGCATTAAAGCTCACCTGCGATGAAGTTCACATGCTCGGCATGTATGCTCAAATGAATTAGGTAATTAATTTACAATTAATAATGAATAATTAACAATTAATACAATGAAATTCTTAAAAACGGTTACATGTGCTACGAATATTTTGTGGTGCATGTAATTTTTTTTTCATATATTAAGCCCTTACTACTAATTATACATTATATATTATTAATTATTGTTGTAACTTTTTGCTTTTTAATGTATTATTAATATATGGCAGAATTATTAGCCCCTGCGGGCAACATAGAAACATTAGAAGCAGCAATAGGTGAAGGTGCTGATGCGGTTTACATGGGATTAAAAAGCTTTAATGCCAGAATGAGAGCATCTAACTTTGCGTGGAATCAATTTGAAGCTGCAGTTCAATCATTACATAGACGAAATAAAAAAATATTTGTTACAGTAAACACCGTTTGTGAAGAAAAAGAAACAGAACGTCTTTATAGATTTTTAAAATATCTCAACGAAGTTGGGCCTGATGGCATTATTGTACAAGACTTTGGTACTGTTCGTATGGTACAAGAGTTTTTTCCAAACTTGCGTTTACATGCATCAACTCAAATGAATATCGCATCAAGCTCAGCGTGCAACCTCATGGGAAAAGAGGGCTTAAAACGAATTGTTTTAGCTCGCGAGCTTGGGTTACAAGAAATACAAGATATTCGCTCAAAAACAAATGTAGAACTAGAAGTGTTTGTACACGGTGCTCTTTGTGTAAGTGAGTCGGGGCTTTGCCTGTTTTCAAGTTACCTTGGTGGTAAAAGTGCAAATAGAGGTATGTGTGCTCAAGCATGTAGGCGCTATTATAATGCAGAAATAATTGGTGGTGGAACCGAAAGTGGTTATTATTTTTCACCACACGACTTACAATTAATAGAAAAAATTCCTGAGCTTGTAAATGCAGGTGTTGACTCATTTAAAATCGAAGGTAGAATGAAAAGTGCTGAGTATGTCGGAAGTGTAACTGCTGCCTATCGCTATGTGCTTGACAATTGGGAAGCAGATAAAAAGGGCGCAATCGCAACAGGCAAAAGGCTTTTATCGGGAGATTTTGCTAGATCGAAAACACTTTTTTGGTATCAAGGCGAAGATGCTGACCATGTTTTAAATCCAGGTCAAGCAGGCGGAACAGGTATTGCGCTAGGTAAAATTTTCAAAGTGCGTAACGAAGCTGTTGAAGAAGATCAATCTGATTTTGAAGATGATTATGTTGTGTTAGAAGGAAATGAAGACGATTCACCTAAAACAAAGAAAAAAGAAGAAAAAACAAGTTATGTTGAAAGACAAAACTTTGCACTTTTGCGTGGTGGAACGTATGAGCCCGAAATTGGAGACTCCATTCGTCTCCATAAAAAAGATGACTCAGGGCGTGTAAGTCATAAGGTAAAAATAATTCGTACTTTTGCAAAAACAGGAAACGAACAATGGATTGATATCCCTAAAGGTTTTGGTCCTGGAGACAGTGTATATCTTATTCAAACGAAGTCGATGTCAAAGCGCTACAAAAGAATCCTGCCTGCTGATATTTCACCTTTTAAAAAGCAACCAGGTGGGGATAGGCTTCCTATTTTAGATTTAACACCAATAAAAAAGGTAAATCTTTCTCATTTCCCTGAAGGTCTCTATGTGCAAGTAAGTACCGTAAATGATATGCATGCTGTGTTATCAGAGCGCCCAACGAGAATAATTTTAGAATTAAATGCTGATTCTAGGCGCTCACTACTGCAAAAGAAACAAGTATTACCGTTTTCAAAAAAGGAAGTATTTATTTCACTAGACCCCTTTTGCCCACAAGAAAAAGAAGCACAGTTGCAAGAAGAACTTGATGAGTTAATAAGTATGAAGTTTACTCAGTTTGTTGTAAATAATCCTGCACATATTAACATGCTAAAAAATAAAAGAGTTTCAATGATTGCAGGTCCCTATCTTTATACCTTTAACAGATGGTCCGTATCATGGCTTGAAAATCAAAACATTGATGCATTTATTATGAGTCATGAAACTTCTCAAAATAATCTCGAAGAAATATTAACAAAAGAACAGCGTCAACGTGCTATGATAAATATTTTTTCATATCCTGCGCTTTTTAGAATGCGTTTTCGTTTGCCAGAAAACTATGATTTTCATTGGTTTAATGATAAAGAGGGAATGTCATTTAGGGCCCTTTCTACCCCTGATGGATCGTATGTAATGCCTGAAACTCCATTTTCTCTTATCGATAAAGTGAATAGTTTGCGAACGCTCGGGTTTACACACTTTTTAATTGATATGTCAAAAACACAGGTAGTACGCTCAGACTTTAAACAAATGATGAGGGCCTTACACAAGGGTGAGGTTATTCCAGGAGCATCTCGCTTTAACTGGAAAGATGGTTTTTACAACGCAGATAAACTTCGAAGATAAACCTTTGTTTTTAGTACAGTGAATAACGTTAGTTATACACTGCTTTCTTTAAATGTATAATCGACGTTTTGAATGTATATTATTAGGTTACTAAAATATACATTCAAAACTTGTCAATCAAGAGAATAAATAACAGACTTCTTCTCTTGACTAGAATACTAGGGCCTCTTCAGCACTGATTAAAGCACTTTCTGAAACCTTACTTGGCTCTTTAGTAGCTTCTTTATCACTATCCTTTTGTAAGAACATTGGTTTAAACTCAATGTGCTCGGCAATAATACCGATTTTAGCATGCTTTTTCCCATCGGTACTTACCCATCTATTTTGCTTTAACCTACCTACAACCCGGATGCCCCTTCCTTTTGCAGTATGCTTCATAGATAGTTCAGCAAGCTTTCCCCACGCATCAACATCGAAAAATGAAATTTCTTTTTCGTAAGCTTCGTCTTTTTTGTAGGTTCTCACTGTCATTACTGAAAAGGTACAAACATGAGTGCCTTTAGCTGTTTCTTTCATTACAGGTTCTTGAACAACGCTTCCTTCAACGATAATTGTGTTTAGTGAATTCATAATTTGCCTCCAAATTTTATTGTACGTACATATATACTTATAGTGATTAATGTAAAAAAAAAGTATGATTTGCACATAAAAAAAGCATATTTTATTAAAAATATGCTTTTTTTGTGAAATAAAAGGTATGTACCGTGATTTTTTAAATATTACAGTGTCTTTGTAAGCTTTACAATGTATAATAAAATGTACATTCTAAGCTGTTCTTTATCTGAAATTTTTTGCAAAGCTGGATTTTGCATTACATTATCTGCAAGGTTTTTCATTCTTTCAAGTGTAAATGTACTGGCTTTTATTTGCCGTACTGTTTTTCGCATATAGTCCCTCAGTAGAGAGTTTACATCCTCTGTGAGATTATTGCTCAATTGCTTGTCTAGTAATTTATTCCATTGCCGAATATATGAGTCCATTTCACGGTCTAACGTTGATCCAACAGGCACAATTTGTGCTTCTGCTGCCTGTGCTGCATCATGAAATTCCTTTCTTCTTTGACTTTTTGTTGCATTACTAAAGTTAGAAGGCTCATCGGCATTTTTTAATTGTAATTGTGCTGTAGGTACTGGTTCAATAGATCCAGTTTTTTTCCTTCGTTTTGGTGGTCTAAATAGTATTCTAGCTATCCAAGAAATTACCGGTATAGTGTACCACACAGGTAAAAGTATTTTTGCATCAGTTGATATTTCTCTTCTTGATAGCATTAAAAGTTCACTGTATGGAATCAGTTTTCCATTTGAAAACAAATGTATTTTTTCCTTATTGTTTTGTGAATCATAATGCACTAAGGATAAAAAATTTGACTGTAAGAGTGCATAGAGAATGGGTGAGGTATGTTTTACTTCATTTTCTAAGCATGTTTCAAAAGCCTTTTGATCTGACATAGCTGGTGTTGAATCAAACTTTTTATATAATTCAAACCATCTCTTTGTTAGAATTTCTTTAACATTTTCTCTTGCATCATTGCTTAGACGAATAATGAGAGGGATAACTTTTGTTTTATAAATATAGTATCTATCACCTGTATGAATTTTGAAAGTCAAAAGTTCTGGCAAATCGCCATCAGAAATTTGGGTTGTTGCCGTACTTAAGAACTCTGTTAAGTCATCTGCAGTATACTGACCTAAGAGAGGTATCCCACGTGTATCAGTAAACATTTCAATTGCTTTTCGGTTAAAGTAGTGTGGAGCAACATTGAGGGCTTGTTCAAGGTTTCTTAGGGCTGTTCCTCTTTGAAATGTTTGTTGAGCCTTGTTTTTATAGTACCCTATAGCAATATCTGTTATTGCAACACTTTGTAGAATTGTAATATGCTCTGAAGTGTAATCTGTTACTTTTTCATAGTCTTGTCTTATAAAGAACCCTAGTTGACTCCAAAAATAGAATGAATCACTTGAATTTTTTATTGACTCAAGAGCCTCTGTTGGCTTTTGGATAACTTGGTTAAAAAATGTTTTTACTGACAATTCTTTTCCCGAATTTGATAAGCGTAATCTCTTTAGAAAATAATCATGAAATTCTTCTTTTCTAAGCATTTGACGTATCTTTGAAAGTGCAATGTCAAAAACGAGTGTGGCAGTAATTGTTGATGGTAGGATAACGGTCGGTACGTTATTTGAAAATGTTAAACCGTATAGTCGTTTATTTTCGTTTTCGATTGCACTGGCTGGCTGTTGTTTTTCCTCTGACTCTTCTTTTTCAAAAAGCTCAAGCATAAATGTTGAAGCTTGGTGTTGTTCAATCATTTCAAAAGGGGCTTGCTTAGGTAAATCGTTTACTGTTGGAAATGGAATCGTTGGATTATTTGCAATCTCTCTATATCGAGATGCATATCTTTCTACGTAATGTGGAATTACTATGAGACCTTTTTTATCACTTTCAGGATTAGTTATAATAATTGAACCGCTATGTTGCAAAGCTTCAAGTTCATCATGCATTGCCGATTCAGGGTTTGCTGTATAAGAAATTAGTTCAGGTTGGGTATCAATATTATGTTGTGCATAGCGTTTCATGTAATCACAAAATTCTGCAAAGTGCACATGAGGACTATTTTGTTTTTGTGCGAAAAGCACAAGTATTGTTAAGAGATTTTTCTTGGCTGCCATGAAGCCATTATAGCAGAAAAAGAATATTTTCTCAATATTGTTTTGTAAATATTTACAATTTTTTTATTTAGTTCTTTTTCTTTGTTTTTGGTGCTTGACCGTTTACACTGTATTGCGTAAAATGTGTATATGTTTTCAACAAGATTAAATACACTAAACCCCTACGTTCCAGGTGAGCAACCAGAGGGTGATTTTATTAAAATTAATGCAAACGAAAATCCTTATGCACCTTCAAAAGATATTTTGAAAAAACTTTCTGCCCATATTGAACAAAACGGAATGGACTTTGCCCTGTACCCTGATCCTGAATCAACAGAACTTAGAAATTCAATTGCAACGATGCTTAATGATTCGGGTGGTTTTTTGCAGTCAAAATCTAAGCTTAATTTTAGCATAAATGAAGACATGATTTTTTGTGGTAATGGCTCTGATGAAGTACTATCGTTTATTTTTTACACCTTTTTTGATTCTAATAAAGAACTTGTTTTGCCAGAGCTTACCTACAGTTTTTATCCTGTGTATGCAGATTATTATAATATACCATTAAAAAAGATACCTTTAAAAGCCGATTGGACATTAGATACTAGAGCTATGCTTTCAGTACAAGACACAAGTGGCATGATATTTGCAAATCCAAATGCACCAACAGGAATTGCTCTTTCTGTTAATGAAATTGAAGGAATGCTACAACAATTTCCCAAAGATAGAGTACTAGTAGTAGATGAAGCCTATGTGGATTTTGCAAGCGAAACGGCTTTATCACTTTTAGATAAATATAAGAATCTTGTTATTGTTAGAACCTTTTCAAAATCTTTTTCTTTTGCAGGAATGAGGCTTGGGTATTGTATTGCACACCCTGAGTTAATCGACGCGATTACAAAAGTTAAAAACAGCTTCAATCACTTTCCCGTTGATGCATTTGCTCAAAAGTTTGGGTCATTAGTATGTGAAAACTGGAAAGACTATGCTGCGACATCTAAGACAATTTCACGCGATAGAGATGTATTTAGTACCACTTTACGCGAAAATGGGTGGGAAGTGATTCCATCTAACACAAACTTTGTTATGGCAAAACACTTGAAAGGTAAAGGTGGGTTGGAAGTGTA
>CAYJMR010000093.1:0-6906 GCA_964371375.1 uncultured Treponemataceae bacterium | reverse complement strand
CTGAAGACAGAATGCAAATTCAGGTTGAAGTTTCACAACTTATTGATGAAGTTGACCGAATCGCAAGTTCTGCTCAATTTAACGGCATGAACATGCTTACAGGTTCTTTTGCATCAGATTCTGTTACAGGACAAATTATGCAGCTACAAGTTGGAGCAAACGTAGACCAGAACGAACGCATTTTCATTGGTACAATGACTGCACAGTCTTTAGGACTTATTGGTGCGCAAGGTGATCTTACATCTAAGCTTAGTATTGCCGATCCAGAATCAGCAAATATGGCGCTTGCAACAGTAGATTCTGCGATGACTTCTGTAAACAAACAAAGAGCTGATCTTGGTGCTTACCAAAATCGCTTTGAATTAGCCGCAGAGGGAATTGCAATAGCAGCTGAAAACTTACAAGCAGCTGAATCAACAGTACGAGACACCGATATGGCAAGCCAAATCGTTGAGTTCACAAAGGACCAAATTCTTACACAGTCTAGTACAGCAATGTTGGCTCAGGCAAACGCAATACCACAAAATGTTCTTACGCTTTTGAGCTAGGTGTGCAAAACTTATTAAAGAGAGATCTGGATGTCGTCTTTTTAGTAAGGTTATAATGAAGAGCGAAAGGGGCGCGCCCCTCTTTCGTTTCTTTATCGTAATAATAATAACGTTTCAAGGAGGAAACGACATGAGTATATCTACAAACGGAATTGGTAGTGGACCTATTGCTCAAAATCCTGTTAGCACGAGGATTGCCTCAGTAGCAGACAGTTTAGCAAAAAAGAATGCCGCAATTAAACAAAGCATTCAAGAAGTGGCATCTAAGAATATAAGCACTTCTACCCAATCATCGGTTGGAAAAAAACTACAGTATAACGTTAATGAAAAACTGGATCAAGTAGTTGTAAAAGTAGTAGATCCGGTAACAAACGAAATAGTAAGGGAGATTCCATCCGCTGAAATGCAAGATATGAGAGTTCGCGTTAAAGATGCAATTGGTAATTTTATCGACGAAGCTTGGTAATTCTTGGAGGGGATGGGAAACGTAGTATATGTCCGATATAAATATCCCGGGTGTCAGCGACAGGTATGGTACAAAAGACATCATTAGTGGCCTGATGGAAGTAGAGCGAGTCCCTCTCGAACGCGAAGAGACTCGCTTGGAAGGCTTTCATTCTGAGCAAGACGCGTGGCGGGATATTAATGCCCAAATGACAACTCTACGAGATACAACAAGAAACCTCTATTCATTTGATAACCCTTTTAGCTTAAAAATAGCAACTTCCTCACAAGAGCACGCAATAACAGCAAGTCCCGACAGGGATGCAAATTTTGAAACATTTAAAATTGAGGTACTCCAAACAGCAACTGCCGATAGATTTTTATCAGGCGAAATTGATTCAAACATGCAAGTAGAAGCAGGAGAATATGCTTTTAGAGTAAATGATAAAACAATAAAACTTAATTGGAAAGGTGGAAAGCTACAGGACTTTGTTAACGCTATAAACCGGCGCTCGGCAAATACCGTAAAAGCTTCATTAATCGGAATAACTCGTGACACAAAATCACTTTTAATAGAGGCTCTGGTACCTGGGGCAGAAAACAAGCTACATTTTGAAGGGGCAGCAGAACAATTCGCAAAAGATATTGGTATGATACGCCCCGCACCAGATACTCCTGCAACAAATTTTCCCCTAACCGATTCTACTATGAAAAATGCAGGTAGCTTATCTTCAAAAATTATTGAAATAAATGATACAGAATTACGATTACCCCCTAACTCAGGCTTTGAAACTAAAATTCCCGATAACGCAAAAGCAAATTCAGGAAATATTATTACCTTCTCTGCTTCTTTAAGTGATATTCCCGAAGAAGCGTCTTTACCAACAGAACCTACCCTACCCTCATCTGGGTTAGTTAGTTTTAAGGATGTTACTTTAGCAAATGAAAAAGTGGCAACAAACCTACCACCTATTCCTCAAACTGTCCCTGTGACGCCAGTTGAAGACCTGCGCTCAGTATTTATAAAAACAACAGAAGGAATAGAAATACCTTTACAAGACTTAACGGCAGACGGCACAAGCACTAATTTTTCTATTACGGTCGGTGATTACCCAAGCATAGATTCAATAGTGGTAAAAAATAATAATACTCATAAAAACATGAGCTTATCCCCTTTTGAAGTTACAAATTCAAGCACCGATTCGGATTATGTTGCAAGCAATGCAGTAGAATCTGCCGGGGATGCAAAAATAAAATACCAAGGCATTACCATAACGAGGCCTACAAACGAAATCGATGATGTTATTCCAAATGTGACACTCAATTTACATGATGTAACAGACAAAGCAGCAACAATTACCATAGACCCGGACACAGAAACTGCAAAAGAACAGTTAATCACCTTTGTTGCACAGTATAATAGACTTATTGCAGATGTAAACATTTTAACCCAAAATAAACCAGAAATAATAGATGAATTGGAATATTTAAGTGACGATGAAATAGAAACCGCAAACGAACGACTTGGAATGTTTTCGGGCGAATTTTCATTAACAAACACAAAAAGCAATTTACAACAAATTGCCGCAAATGCGTATCAATCAAGTGAAGACTCAGAAATTTCTATGCTTTCACAACTTGGAATTTCTACAAGTGCGAGTACAGGCGGATTTTCTGGAGTTTCTCAAAGTCGTTTACGAGGATACTTAGAAATAAATGAAGATATGCTAGATGAAGCTCTGGCAAATAATATAAACGATATAAAAAATCTTTTTGGTTATGATACCGACGAGGATTTAGTTATCGATTCAGGCCTTGCCTATCAAATGGACAGACACTTACAATCTTTTACACAGGTTGGGGGGATTATTGCAACAAAGAGTTCAACATTAGACAGGCAAATTGATTCGTCTGAAACAAAAATTGCTAGTTTAGAGGATAAACTAGAGGAAACAGAGCAAAATTTACGAGTTGAATATGGTAGAATGGAAAGTGCTTTAAACTCACTTGAAAGCCAATCCAATTCAATAACAAATTTTTCAAACCAAAATTCAAGGCAGTAGAGAGGGGATGCTAGATGGATATAATGATTAATGGACAACAACTGGATTTTTCTTTGGAAAATGAAAAAACTGTTGGCGATATTTTACATGCTGTTGAGCAAGATTGTTTACAAAATAATGCAACTATTGTTCGCATTTGCATTGATGATAAACTCGTACATGAAGATGATTTTGAAAAAACATTTGAGTGTTCTATAGACTCAGTAAAAACAATGCAACTTGAAACAATGAGCGAAGATGATGTTATAAAGCTCTTACAGGATATAACAAGCAGCCTTGAAAAAACAATAGATCAGCTATTGCAAATTCCTATTTTACTACAAAGTAGCAAGGATAATGAAGTATCTTCAATTGTTGTGGCCTTTACAGAACAATTTAATCTAGTTCAAAAGCTTGCCTATTTTTGCGGTTTATTTCCTGAAAAATTTCAAGACTTTGTCATAGAAAATCAAAATATTTCTACCTTTTTTCAAGACTTCACTCCAATTTTGCAAGAATTTGAATCATCTCTTGCATCTCATGATACCGTTTTAACAGGGGATTTAGCTGAGTATGAAATAGTACCAAGACTACAAGCTTTCGTTAATGCATCTACAACACTTTATGGGGCCATATGCTAATACTACAATTCTCTACCATCATTCCATCAAGACAAAACTCATTGCCAGTGCAAATTGCGCTCATTGTAATTGTAGTAATTGCCTTAATTATTATAGCAAAACAACTCTATACCGCATTTCTTTCTAAACTTGCAGAAGCTGAAAAAGAATCTCCTCGAAAAAAACTAGATACACGTTCTCTCAGAAAAACAGCAATACGACTTGGATTTTCAGCACAGGACATTGCATTTTTTGAAACACAATGCAAACTGTTTGATATTACCTATGTTCCACTTATTTCTAATACAGAGTATTGTACAAGCACTGTATTTAAGAAAATATTTGAAGGTATGTGTGAAAACAATGAGAACCTTAGTGAACTTGAACTTGAAAACAATAAATTGGCTCTCTTTATGCTAATCTATAAAATAGAATTAGCGAAACGAAGTCTTTCTTTATTAACAAGTACTGTTGCATTTTCTGAAGGATTACCCATATCGTACATTTCAGAAGATGGATCTCATAATCATTCACGAATAATTGAAAATAATAAAACAGGGCTATTTCTAGAAGTTGCAAAGAATGCAAATGGTCACTCAGTACAACCTCAAGCTCTTTCAAAAATACAATTGTATTTTGAATTACACGGAGGAATCGCATATCAAGTTAATACTCGAGTAATGCGCTATCAATCAAGAAATGGCATTGAAGAATTAGTGCTTATTCATAGCCATGATGTTGAGTTTTTTCAACGAAGAAAATTTAGAAGAAAAGACCTTTCTCTAGATTGTACATTTAAGGCCGTTACCGTACAAGAAACAAGCGATGGTAAAAAAACCTTTACTACGCATGATCGTGAATATATCGGAAAAATTGCAAATATTTCGGCAAGTGGCTGCCGTATGACAACCAGTATACCAATTAAGGCCGACCAATATATGCAAATATCGGTATTACTTCCAAATGGGGATAGAGGTAGCATGATTGGAATAATTGTTCGTTCACGAAAAGAAGTTAATAAAAATGTGTGTGTGTTAAACATTCGTTTTATCCGTATGCAGAAAAAAATGCAAAATAATATTTTTGCTTTGGTATACAATTATGATGTCATACGCAAAGATAATGAAAACTAAAGAGGTAAAATGGAAATATTAGAGATAAAAAACATTGAAAGAGAACCTGGCCACATTTACTATCGAAGAACGTATCACGGTGATGCTGTTATTTCTTTACCAAAAGGTATGACAGATCTTCCTATTCAATTTACCTTGGAGATGGACCCTATGGGTCAAATGTCGGTGGAATTAAATTTAAAAGGCACAGTTGACTATCCACTTTTACCAATTAACAAAGCTCTTAAAGATTTTATTATCGATATGGATAAAAAGGACCAATTACTTTGCTAGTGTTTTATACAAGTTCGGCCGAAGAAACAATAGAGCTCGGAAAAAAACTGGGCTCTTTTTTGAAAAAGGGCGATATTATTGCCCTTCAAGGTACACTTGCTGCCGGAAAAACGACCATAACAAAAGGAATAGCGCTTTCTCTCGGCATTGAAGAACCCATAACAAGCCCAACTTTTACTCTTATCAGTGAATACGAAGGAAGCATGCCTCTATATCATTTAGATGTATATAGACTCGATGGTGTAGATTCTTTTATTGATTTAGGAACAGACGATTTACTTTACGGGGAAGGAGTAAGCATAATTGAATGGAGTGAAAAAATTATGAGTGAACTTCCACATGATGTAATTACTGTTAAGTTAGAAGTACCAAATGAAAATGAAAGTGAAAAGCGGAAAATTACTATACAAAACTGGGCATATGGAGATATAGCACTATGAAAGCATTAGCAATTGATAGTTCAGTAAATTGTATATCCTTCGCAGCATGCAATGATAATAAACATGCAACTATTTCACTTGATATAGGAATGAGGCAAAGTGAAAAGCTTCTCACTTCTATTCAGTATGTCTTATCTCAAGTAGAGCTAGAACCAAAAGACTTAGATTTTACAGTCCTTTGTGAAGGTCCTGGCTCTTTTACAGGGCTTAGACTCGGATATGCAGCTTTGAAAGCCTTAGAATTAGCACACAATATTCCTATTTTTGCGATTCCAACATTACAAGCAATTGCCCACCCCTACTCTACTTGGAAGGGTGCTGTTTTAGCCGTAATTGATGCAAAAAAAAGTAGATTTTATGCAAGCATATATAGAAACGGGGAAATGACCGTAGAACCAATTGATGCCTCCCCTGAAGATATTCTAAACCTCTTAGACAAAGAAGAATCTGTTCTAGTTGTTGGAAGTGATGCCGAACTTTTTGCAGAAAAAGCACTTGCAGTTCGAGCAGAGCAAGACTTGCGAATATTTTTGCCTGTCAACAAAAACACAACACTTACTCTTTTGGAATTAGGAAATAAAAAATTTCTTAATAAAGAAGAACCTATTAAAGACTATGATGGTCCTCTATATATCAGGAAGAGTGAAGCAGAAGAGAATTTAAATAATTAATAATTTGCAATGCATAATGTATAATTGTTTCACTGGTGAAAATCATTACATAAAAAAATCCGCGTGGTATATGAAAAAATTTTCATGCATAAACACCGTACCATTATACATTATTAATTGTACATTATACATTACCTACTCCCTGTAACTTTTCCCTCCTCCAATTGTCAATAAATCTATAAAATTTTCTAACTGCAAGAATAACTTATGTGCTATAATTGTAATAAAGATTAAAGTTTTTTAAGAATTTACATTTTACGCCAATTTTACAAATTAATTAAGGTTTGTTTAAGGTTGACAGTATAGTATGAATATATACAAAAGAACATGCAACTTTGGAGGTAGTATGAAAAAAACGTTATTGATTTGTTTGTGCCTTTGCATTTTAGCAGGATTATCTGCACAAACAATAACTTTAGAAAACAGCATTGCAACCGCACTTGAAAACAATGCAGACATTCAAAAGCAAGCACTCGCATTAGAGCAAGCAAGAAAAACAGCTTCAAACCAATGGAATTTATTTTTGCCATCACTAAGCGTAAGTGCAAACTATGGGAATGCAGGACATCAAATTGCTCCTAACGCAACAGATGGAAATTGGGACTGGGGAGCAAGTGCATCTGCAAGCATTTCAGGTATTGGATTACACGTGCCAAGCGCGATTAAAATTGCTCAATTGGACTATGACATAGCACTCCATAATTACGAACAGCTAGTAAAAAACATTGAAACAAG
>CAYJMR010000092.1:0-6990 GCA_964371375.1 uncultured Treponemataceae bacterium | reverse complement strand
AAACCACTTATGAAATGTAAAGAAATTACAGACAAAGTAGTATCTGCAATTGAAAATGGAAAATATGACAACATCCGCTTAAACTTCCCTAACGGCGATATGGTAGGCCACACCGGTGTATACCAAGCAGTTATCGATTCTATGGAAGGAATGGATGTTCAAATTGGTCGCATTTATGAAGCAGTAAAAAAAGCTGGTGGTGTGTTAATTTTAACAGCCGACCACGGAAACGCTGATGATATGTACGAACACAAAAAAACTGGCGAAGTTTCAACAAAAGAAGATGGTAGCCCAAAAGCAAAAACATCACACTCACTAAACCCTGTTCCATGCGTAATTTTTGACGCAGACAACAAGGGCGAATACAAGGCAGAACTAAAAGAAGGTTTAGGCATTAGCTCAATTGCAGCAACGGTTATAAACTTCTTAGGATTCGAAGCTCCAGCCGATTATGATGCATCAGTATTGGTAATGAAATAATCAACAGAAAAAAATGTTATAAAGGTGAGCTTTTTAAGCTCACCTTTTTTTATTATACCCTGTAACTTATCCTCCTACAGCTTGTTTAACTAATGAGGAGCTAAAACTATGTCAAAAGAAACTATTTATGGAAACGAAATCCCACCAAACAAAGCAAAAGCTTCACAGGCTATGTTTAAGTATTACGCAAAGAAGAATAAATATAATCCTAATGATTATCCCCTTTTAACGACAATACCGTATAAAAATGGGTACGATGACTTTGGACTTATGTCTATTGTTGAACAAACAAGCGGTGAAAAAGTTAATCCAATCAATACCGAAAAGAGTGTTCTTTTAGGCACAATGCGCATGGGTTTTGGCCACTGTAGAATGTCGCTTGCAATTGCTTCTGCTGCAAAGTATCTTGGATATACACCATATTGGTTTGATATGCTTTCATTTGAAAATACTGCTGCAAGCAAAACAATTCATCAACTTGAATATTGGTATAATTTTGGTTCTCGCATTTCTCAAAAATCTAAATTCTTTAATGATAAGGTTTGGGAAAAAGTAACCTCTGACGCTGGTCAGTTTTTATCGGCATCATACAGAAATAAAATGATTTCTCAAATATTCACCCCACTCTATCATGAAATTCCAAAAGATATGCCTTGCCTATCAACTCACCCATGGGTTGGCTATGCATCGAGTCAAGCAGGACTAAAAAACGTAATAACCATTATTCCCGATAACTACCCTTTAGGTTTTCATGTTGTAGAAGGTACAGTGCATTCGGTACAAACACCTTCCAAATACATGGGATACAGAACATTTTTGCACATGGGAAAAAAATATCCAATCACTCAATGTATGCCACAAGAAGATATATTTGAAAGCGGCCACTACATTGACCATGAAATACGTCATAACATTGATAACGATTGTGATATGCGTCTAAAGCGAATGAAAGACAAAAAACCGAGGCGTTTTTTACTAACCATGGGAGGAGCAGGCGCTCAAGTACAAAAATTTGCAGATATTATTAACATTACAAAGCATGAAATAGATGCAAAAAAACTTGCTTTTTTTGTAAATATGGGAGATCATAAAGGACGCTGGGCAGAACTTTCACAAAAATTAAAAGAGTCGGGTGTTGAATGGGTTATGCACGATGACTGGGCTTCTACAAAGGACTTTATTAGAGCTTCCGAAAAAGATACAGTAACTGGCGTACACATTTTCTTACATGATGATTTTTATGCCGCCGTTTACGCAACAAATCTTTTAATGCGTATTAGCGATGTGATGATAACTAAACCAAGTGAACTTTCATTTTATCCAGTTCCTAAACTGTTTATTCAACGGGTAGGAAGACACGAAGCCTGGGGTGCTATTTGCGCTTCAGAAGGTGGAGATGGTACAATTGAAACAACTACTGCAACTGGCTTAAAGAGAACACTAGATTCGTTAGTTAATGAAAAAGACTTGCTGGAAATGTATTGTAAGCATATTATAAAAAATGCAAAATTTGGTAAGTATGATGGTGCATATAATGTTGTAAAAAAAGGTATCGGAATGTAGAAGATAATTAAGAATGCATAATTAATAATTATTATGAACAAATTTTTTAGAACGAATTACATATACTACAGGTCTATTTTACAGAGGCTAGGAATAGCTAAGGTAAAGCGAAATTCCTAATGTTTGTTTGTGGACTAAAAATGTGTTTTTTAGTATATTTACATCATGATAAAAGCAGAAATACTAGATAAAGAATTACTTACTCATTTAGACAATATTGAAAAAGATGAAATGCACGTATTCGTAGCACAAGATGGGCTTTTTAGAGGAGCACTTTTTAGCGGCACAAGATTTATAAATCAATTACGAGCCCAGCATAATTTAGGCATTTTAGAAACACACGTCTTGGGACAAGCAGCCCTTTGTGCTGCCCTTATGATAAATACCATGAAGGGAAAAGGCCACCTTTCTTTTAAATACGAAACAGATGGAGATTGCAAGGGTTTTTCTGTAGAAGCAGACTCAACAGGTTTTGTTAGAGGCTACCTTTTACAAAATGCAATTCCTCTTTCAAAGCCATTAGAATCTTGGGATTTAGAACCATTTTTTGGACAAGGAACCTTATCAGTATCCAGATTTAGAGATACACAAGATGGTAAAATGCATGAGGGTCAAACCGGTGTAGTAGAAATAAAATATAAGAATATTGCTCAAGACCTTGTCTACTATTTTGCTCAATCTGAACAAATTAACACAGCATTTCATACTAGTATTCAGTTTGATACACATGGACGAGTTATTGGAGCTGGCGGTCTTTTTATACAAAAAATGCCCGACTTTGGTGGAAAGCTTAAAAAGAACACAAAGCTTACCGATGAAGAGCTCACCACAAACATGGAACGGGCCTTGAGCGCATGTCCATCTTTGGGCCAATGGTTTTCTGAAGGTCAAAAAGCGGAAGACATTATTTATGGACTGTTTAGAGAGTTTAGACCATCTGTTGCTTTAACAAGAAAAGTTCGCTTTGATTGTCCGTGTTCAAAAGAGCGCTATACGCAATCTATTCAAAACTTAGGAAAAGCTGAAATAGACGATATAAAAAAGAACGATAAAAACCCTCTAGAGATTACGTGTCATAACTGTGGCAGTGTTTACCATATAGAGCATAACGATTTGTAATTTGCAGCTACGCATCCATGCGTAGCTGTTTTTTTATTTTCACCATTAAAAAAAGAATTGGTCTCCTATTTTTTCTAGTTCATCTTTTAGAATTTCTTTATCCTGCTGTGTAAAGGTTGCAAATACTTCATCTACATGTTCTACTGCAAAGTTAAAATGTTCAAAGTTGCCGGGAGTAATTATTGAGTGTGGCTGTATTTCGTTAGTCACATAGCGCATTGCAGGAAGTAATGCTTTATTGTCTGGCGAAAAGGGTTTACACCATGATTTTGGATACGACGAAGCATTTTTTTCATCATCAGACCATGAACGCTCAATCATAGACTTCATACTTAAAAATCCAAGGTTTCGATTTCGAATTATCTCAACTACCCTTTTACCAAAACCTTTTGCTTCATACAAAGCCCAGTTTGTTGGATACAATACCGTGTCAAAATCATAGAGTTCCAAGGCTCTCAATGCTGCTTCTTCACTATGACAGCTTATGCCAATATTTTTTGCTATTCCTTGCTCTTTTGCAGAAAGAATTACTTCGAACGACCCTCCTTTTCTAAAGGCATTGTCAACATCTTCAACACTTTGAACAGAATGCATTTGATACACTTCAAGGGTATCGGTATGAAGCATTTGCAAAGATTCTTCGAGCTCCCTTTTAGCATTTTCTGCATCCCGTTCAAAAGTTTTGCATGCAAGGTTAATGTTTTTTCGATATGGCACAATGGAGTTTCCCATAATTTTTTGTGCGTCGCCATAAGATGGCGCAATATCAAAATAGTTAACACCCTTTTCAATTGCATATGCTACGTATTCATCAGACTTTTCTTGTCCAACATCCATAGAAATAATTCCTGCATATGCAATAAGAGAAACTTCTAATCCTGTTCTACCAAGCGTATTTGTTTTCATTTTTTTACTCCTATAGAATTGCTTCGTTTAATTCGTTTAATTCTTTTATATAAAGGCTCGAGCCGTTTATACATATCAGTATATACATTGGCAAATATTTTTCTATACATTTTATTTTCGAACATATTGGGTTCAAATACTTTTGTTACGTGACACATTTCTTTAGAGGCCTCATAATGTGAAGAAAATTCTCCCATTGCAATAAAGGCAACCATCGAAGATCCTATGCAGCATGCTTCGTGCGTTTGTGTTCTATACACTGGAAGTCCTGCCATATTTGACAGTATTTGACATACCTCATCACTTTGGCTGCCTCCCCCGCCTACATAAAGTTCAGTCACCTTTCTCTTTGCACGTTTTTCAAGTATATACATTCCATCCAAAAGTGCAAAAATAACACCTTCAATTATTGCTCTAAAAATATGCATTTTAGTATGAGCATCTGAAAAGCCAATTATTGCTCCTCTTGCATTTGGGGTTTCAACTCCTGGGCCCCAATAAGGTTGTAAAACTAAGCCCTCACTTCCTGCAGGAACATCAAAAAGTTTTTTACATAGAAGGCTCTCTACAGAAACGCCCAGTTTTTTGGCCTCAATGCTTTCTTCTTTTGCAAATTCATTTTTAAACCACGAAAGCATCCAAAACCCTCTATATATTTGTACCTCTGCATTATAATGCCCCCTAACAGCTGCCGGATAAGCAGGAACAAATGGAGCAGGCGTATAATATTTTTTAGTTAAGATTTGTACGGTAGCAGCCGTTCCAAAGGATACTGCAGCTTGGTGATCTTGTAAAACTGATAAACCGAGTGCTTCACAAGATTTATCCGAGCCTGTAGCAATGAGAGGCAGCCCCACCGCAAGCCCTGTAAGTTTTGCACACTCTTCTGTAATTAGGCCGATGGTATCGCCGGCTTCACATATGTCACAAAGTTTATCACCATGAATATTAGCGATAAACTTCATTATACCAAACCCTTTTACCCATTTGCGTTTTTGATAATTCATTGGTATATGTCCAATTAAACTCGCAACAGAATCTTTTAAATTACCTGTCATTAAATAGTTTAAATAAGTTGGAAGCAACACATATTTATCAGTGTTAGCCCATATAGCACTTTCATTTTCCATAACCCAATTTGCAGATGTCATTCTCTGCTGCATTTCGATTATATCTTTCATGCCGGTTAATCGAAGTACTATATTAAGCCACAAAGGTGTTCTCGTTACTGCATGGTCGGTTTCGCGTTTGTCTAGCCAAAGGATAATATCGCGCAGAGGTTTTTTGTTTTTATCTAAACAAAGAGTAGTATCTCGAAATGTAGTTATAGTTACGGCAATGATGTTACTGCAAAGGTCTTTATATTTTTTCTTGGTTTTAAGTGATAGTTCACAAAGTCTTTCAAAATAGAAATTAGGTTTTTGTTCAGCCCACCCTGGTTGCAGGGAAAAATAGGGTTCATCATAAAACAACTGTTCAAAGGCTAAAAGTTCTCCTCTTTTTGAAACAATTACAGAGCGCATACTTTGCGTCCCCACATCAAATGTTAGCACTACCGGTTCACCCATTATTTTTTCCTTTTATTTTTACGTGTATTTAAAATTATACCATAGCTTTTAGTATGGTGCAAGAATAAATCATTATATACATTATTATATATTTTTGATATACTGTATTTGAAGAGGATTTTTGGAGATAGTATGAATATCATAGCAGATTTACACACTCACACACTTGTAAGCCATCATGCCTATAGCACTTTGGCGGAACTCATTGATGAAGCAAAAAAGAAAAACCTTTATGCAATTGCCACAACCGACCATGGCCCAGGTTTAGATGATGGGGCTCATCGCCTCCATTTTAAGTGTCTTACAAAACTACCAGAAATTATTGATGGAGTAAGAGTACTTCACGGTGCAGAACTTAATATCATGGATTATGCAGGGAGCGTTGATTTAGGCGATGCAATTCTATCAAAACTTCACTTTGTTATTGCCTCTTATCATCATGAAGTAGTTCGCTCGGGAACAGTTGAAGAACACACAAATGGATGGCTCGGAGCAATACGAAATCCATACGTTGATTGTATGGGCCACTGTGGAAATCCCTCTTACAGTTTTGATTATGAAAAAGTAATTCTAGAATGTGCGAAGCTCGATAAAATCGTGGAAATAAATGCAAGCTCAGATGAAGCTCGCCCTGGAAGTTTTGCAAACTGTAAAATAATAGCAGAACTTTGTAAAAAAAACAGTGTACATATTGCTGTTAATACCGATTCTCATTCAAAGTGGACAATCGGCGATTTTTCACCTGCGCTAGAATTATTACAAGAAGTTGACTTTCCAAAAGAATTAGTTATAAATTCGAGCATTGAAAATTTAGAGAAATTTTTTGAACGAAAGAGAAAAAGACTTAGTACTATATAGTTTATAATGCACAATTATTATAAAGGATACTAAAAACAACCTCATGTTTCATTTAGATTTTTTTTATATCCGCAAATTCACTTACATTGTAATTACATCCTCCCTTTTCAAAATCATATAATATATTTAAAATGCAACAATAGTTTTTTATAAATATAATTTTATCTATTTTTTATCTATTTATATGCATTTTTTGTTACTTTTTACCGATACTTTTGTTTTATATTTAGTTAAAAAATATCTTCTACTTTTCTTAAAGTGGATGTAACTAGACAATTGTTACATGATTTTCTCGTGTCATTATAGGAGTTTTTATGACAAAAAAACAAATGGTTTGTGTAGTACTAGCAGTCACTATATGTGGATTACTCGGTGCACAAGAAACAACAGAACCAAAAAAGGTAAGTTTTGATGTGAATATGGGTTATGCCCCCTTAGCTTTATTTGCACAAGACTCAATAGGTACTACCTTTTCACCTGCCGGTGCAAAACTAGG
>CAYJMR010000091.1:0-6992 GCA_964371375.1 uncultured Treponemataceae bacterium | reverse complement strand
AGTGTTTGCTCATTAAACTCAACAGAGGCATTTATGCACGTAGGATGTGTATACCCATAATTTTTTAACACCCCTTGATGCGTAGTAACAAGCGCAAAGGCATTCTTTTCTATAAGATTATCTAAAATAGCCATTGAAATGGCGGCTCCCTCTTGTGGGTCGGTACCGCTTCCAAGTTCATCTAAAAGTAAAAGACTAGTGTCGTTTGCCCTATCTGTCATTTCACCTAGATTTTTCATGTGGGCACTAAACGTAGAAAGTGAATTATCTAAGCTTTGTTCATCCCCAATGTCTGCAAAAATAGAGGTAAAAAAGGGAAGGCGGCTCCCTTCATTTGCTAAAATGGGAAACCCACTTTGATTAAGCATAGAAAAAAGTGCAATTGTTTTTAAGGTTACCGTTTTTCCTCCGGTATTTGGGCCTGTTAATATAAGAATACGATAATCGCCCTTAAACTCAACATCTATGGGTACGGCTTTTTCACCAAGGAGTGGGTGGCGAGCTTGAATAAGGGCTAAGTTATTTTTTTCAGTACATTCTTGGCAAAAGGTTGCCTTATTGTCTAAGCCCCAGCGAGCAGACGCATACGCACAATCAAAGCGAAGCATACTTTCTATTGAGTTTTCAAAAGCTTCTTTGTATGGACTAAGGGTTGCGGTAAGCTCTTTTAAAATACGACGAACCTCTTGTGAAAGGCGAAACTCTTCTTGTATGAGGTCATTGTTCTTTTGTACTACATCATCTGGTTCAATATAAATGGTTTGTCCCGTTTGGGAAACTTCATGCACAATACCCTTTAATCGTCCCTTAAAATTTGCCTTTACCGCAAGCACTTGCCTATTTCCCCTAAGGGCTGGTACGTTTGATTGTAAGGCATCTTGTAGTTTTGAGTCGCTCGTGTAACTTTTTATAAGTTTTTCTATACTTGAACGGATTGAAACGATACTTGACCTAATTTCTCTTATGGAGGGAAGGTCTCTCATACTCCCTGAGTTATCAATTATTTTAAAAATTTCACCTTCGGCGCCGCTTAAATCTTCCACAGAATCTGCAAGTTTTGTTAAGTGGGGAAGTTCTATTGAATCAAAAGGAGAATCCCCTCCTTCTCTTGTTCCAAGGGAATGTTTAATTGTTATGCAGGAGCGGCAAAATTGTCCAAGAGCATATATTTCTTCAAGCTCAAGAACGGCACCTTCAACTCCTAAGGTTGAAAAATAGGCTTGCACGGGATTCCATCGGTTTAAAATTCTCGACGCGCCAGATGAAATATATTGGCTCCACTCGCGAGCTTCTTCCTTTGCAAGCTGCATTTCTTTTTTATCAATAAAGGGGCTTCGCATCAAAAGAGATTGCTTACCCTCTTCTGTCATGCAAAAGCCTGCTATTGAGTCTCGTATTCTGAAATAATCTAATTGTTCTAAAGTCTTTTTTTCCATAATTTTTCTTTACTAAATATTTTGTTTCATCTGTAAAAAGTTCGATAATCGCAACATGGAAGTTGCTCAAACTAAAAAGTCTTCGAGTTTTGTCCTAATCAATTATCTTCGGCAGCGCAAAACTCAATAGTAAAAATTGACACAAGGTTAATTTTTACGTAATTATTAATTATGCATTATTAATTGTTAATTATCTAATCTGCCCAGCTTCCTGTCCTTATTTCATGGCAAATTCGCTCCCAACTTTCGTAACGTTCTTGGGTTAGCCTGCCAGAGTTTAAAGCTTCAAGTATTTTACATCCTGATTCATGAGTGTGTGAACATGACATTCCGTATGTACATTGACCTACATGATCTTTCATTTCTTTAAAATAGAGAGCAAGGTCGTCTGCTTCAATACCATGCAGCACAAAGCGTCTAACCCCTGGTGTATCGATTACCGTTGTCTTTACACCGTGTCTTCCACCTGTGAGCGCTTCATTTATTTCCAAATGAAGTAACACTCCCTTTGTTGTAGTATGTGTCCCTCGCCCATATTTTTCCGATATACCACCTACTCGTAACAAGAAAGAAGAGTCTAGCGCATTTATTATACTTGACTTTCCAACACCAGACTGTCCAACAAATGCACAGAGTTTACCCTCCATAAGTCGCGCCAACTGTTCAAAACCTTCTTGAGTTTTTGCAGAAACTCCAAGCACTGTATATCCGAGATCTTCCCAGTTTTCCAATCGTTTTTTTATGTTATCGTTATGTATATTACTGAGATCACACTTATTACAAATAATCACTGGTGTAATACCAGCTTGCTCCGCTTGAGCAAGAGCCCGGTCAATAAAACGAGGCCTAAAAGGAGGTTCATCCGGGCTCGTTACACAAAAAAGAAGGTCAACATTTGCCACTAATAACTGAGGCAAGCGGCCTTTAACATTGTAACGCACAAAATAATTTTTACGCTCTATTAACGACAAGATTTGGCCTTCGTCTTCTGAGAGTGCATCTTTTTCGATTTCTACATAATCACCGGGACAAAGCGGATTGTAATAGTTTCCTGAATTCTTAAGTTTTTTCCCTTTTAGAGAACACCTGAGTATTTGCTTGTTTTCACATTCAACTTCAAACACATTGTTTGACCCGCTGATAATAATTCCTTGCATGGTTTCTAGTTTCGCCTAAAAACATGCTTCTGTCAAGGGATATACAGACAAATTATTTTATAATTTTTTTTAATGAGACATTATATGTCGCACTGAGTATTTTATACTAGCTATATCAAAACACTAAGTGAGGAATGTATGATTATTAACAACAAAAAAAGACAAGTACAATTTGCCGGTGAGTATGTATTTTACAGAGAGTTTATGCAAAGCCAATCATGGAAAACCATCCGTTTTAAGGCTTCGTTTATTTCGGCATTAGTGATTAGCCTGGGAATTTTACTTCCTTTCTTTTTAGGATTTTTTATGTCCTTAAAGCAAGAGCCGTCTCAGCACCTTTTTCAGTATTATCTTTTTGTAACCGTTATGAGCATCATAGTGTGCTTGCCCCTCTCGGTATTCTTTATAAAACTAGGGTTAAATCTTTACTCGAAGATAACCAAAAAGAACCTTCGCAAATACGGGTTTTAAAAAATACCGATTGCGCGAAAAAAAGCAGTAAAGGCAAAGAGGGTAAAGGCTGAAAATACACTTGTCCACACAACAATTTGGCGGGCAAGCTCCCCGTCGTTACCCATACTTTGTGCCATCACTGCACTACTTACAGCAGTGGGGGCCGCAAAAAGTCCAAGCAAGGCTGCATATTCAACTGTTCCATATTCCGGAAATAGACATGAAGCTAAACTTAAGGCGCCTACAGGAAGCACTATCAACCGAACGATAACAACTTGTGAAATTTGAGGAAGCAAGCGCCTAACGGCAGAAAAAGAAAACTCACCACCCAGTACAACAAGGGCCAAAGGAGTTGCAATACCGGTTAAACTTTCTATCGCTTTAAACACAAACTGCACTTCAGATGTTTTTAAGCGCCAGTCTCCAACCAAAGGGCGAACTGCAAGACAAGCTAACCCTGCAAAAGCCCCCAGTATAAGAGGGTTTGTTATAATTTTTTTTAGCATATCGGTGCTTGTAGCAAATAAAGATTTTTTATTGGTGTGGTGAGGCAAAAACACCGTCAGGGAGATAACTGCTAAAATATTATAAAAAGGAACCATAAAGGCTGCCAGGATAGAGGCAAGCTCTTGGGCTTCAGAACCTGCAATACTAAATGCTAGGGGCAAGCCTATAACAATATAATTTGACCGCAAAAAACCTTGTAACACTACACCCTTTTGTTCAGCTTCTTTTATAAATACGCTTACATAGGCAGCACCCAAAAGAAAAAGAATAAATGTTACAGCCCCTGCAACAATTACTACATCCCAAGGTATCGTATCAAGGTTTTCTACGCTATATACATTTATAAATAGCAGTGTGGGAAGACACACCCTAAATACAAAGTTGTTCGCAACTTTTAAAAATTCCGAAGTAAAAAGTCCGATTTTTTTTAACAAAAAACCTAATACAGCAAGAAGTAAAATTGGTAAAATAGTATTCATCGAAAAAAGCAATGCATCCATAAGAAACATAGTACACGTAAAAAAAGCTAAGGTCAAGTAAAAAAAGATAAAAGGGACATCATATGTCCTTCATGGCAGGTATAATATTTTTATGAATAAGATTCAAAAACCGAAACAAACCCAAGAAAAACCTCTTTTTACTGTTCTTATAAAAGCCATGGGTGAAAAGATATTTGCATGGGATTTTGTTATGGAAAACGAAAACACCATTACCTTTGTGGGAAAAACCATTGTAGAAAAAAAGAAACCTGTAAAAAAACTATACAAGGCGGTTGAATTAAAAACAAAGGCTCAGTTTTGCATCGAAGCAAATTTTTCTTTTCCTTGCACTGAATATGCATATCTTCCCTCACAGTTTATAGCCTCTGCAAACTGTGAAGTGCGAAACTGTTCAAAACGCCCAAAAGAAAAAACTTTTGCATGGTTTTCTAATATAGCACCTTTACTTCTTGCAATTGAATACAAGGACAGTTTATTAGCAACAGAGATCTTTCACAAAAGAGCACACCTTTTTATGCAATACCCTACAACGACAATTAAACTCTTAGAGAGCATTTCCGTAGAGGGGCTTTTTAGTTGGATTTGGGGAAGATTTGATGAAAAAGCTATGCACGATGTACAAACAATCTTTGAAGGAAAATGCACAAAGCCCTTTAGTCAATGGGGGGTGGCAGAAACTTTTTTTACTGCTGCAAGAAGAAGGTTTACTATTACCCTCAATTCTTTTGAGAGTATTGATGACTGCATGATACACTACCTTCGCACACATAAGGGAACAACTATGACTTTAGGTATTGTCGGAACAAACCACTACCGTTGGGTAGAAAAAAATCTATACGATATGCAACAAAAGAATTTATGCCGACAAAAACTTTTTTCACAAACTAAGACTGTTTTAGAAGCCGACACAGCCAACACCTTTGATAAAAATGCTGTTGCTCTTTATGCAGAAGAGAGCAAAGATTTTGCAGGACAAAACAAGAATACATTGGGTTACGTACGAAAAACAGGTGCAGAACTTTTAAGAAAGGCATTACCAAATAAATTACACTTTTCGTCGAATTTAGCACGCTTAGGATATTCACAAGGGGGCTCTACAGGCATTGTAGTAGAACTTACTATATAAGAGCGCTCTTTATGCTACCGTTTTTTCTTGTTGGCGTTTTCTTGCGTACTCTAAAACAGAGTTTACATAAAGTGTATCTTCATGGGCAATATGCTCTAATATCCAGTCGTAAATAAATTTGACAAATTGAAAAGACTGCAAAACAGGAGTTGTCTCTATATGCATCGCTGTTTCAAGTATTTTTGCTATAAACACTTCATGTCTCTTCTTGTGTGCTTCAAATTTCGGATATCCTACTTGTAGCATGAGTTTTTCTTCTGCCGCAAAATGTTCTTTAACATAATCCACAGCTGCATGAAGTGTTTTTTTTAGGGGTGCATCAATTGAAGTTATAGAATTAGTTTTATGGCGTAACAATCCCTGATAGAGATCATTACACATATCAACGAGTTTTTTATGTTGTGCGTCGATTACAGGAATACCTATTTCGAATCTTTTTTCCCATACAATATATTCACGTACTTCTTCCATACTTTGGCCTCTCGTGAAAAATATACCACACTTATTTTTTCTGTACAGTAATAAAATCACAATAAGGGCTTTTTCACTACTCAAAAAGTTGTTTTTTTGTTATACTATCTTCATGAAAAAAAACCTATTGTTTCAAGTTTCTCTTGTACTACTGTTAGTGTTTTTTGCATCATGCACTAACACACAAGAGAATATTCCGAGCGAAACTCGAATTGTTCTTGGCACTGTTTGCACCATCAGTTTGTATGACAACGGTACCCAAGAAATATATGATGAACTTTTTTTGAGATTACAAGAAATTGAAAACTTAATGAGTGTAAATATTGCAGACTCAGAAATTTCAATGGTGAACGCCTCTTCGGGAAAAGAAAAAGTTGAGGTTTCGTATGATACCTATACCGTATTAACAAAAGCTCTTGAGTATGCAAATGCAACACAAGGTGCTTTTAACCCTGCAATAGGACCACTTGTAAGTATGTGGGCAATCGGAACAGATAATGCAAGGGTTCCTGATTTTAGTGAGATAGAAAGTGCTATTCAATTGGCAGATTGGGAAAAAGTTCGAACTACGAGTGAAGATAATACATACTTTGTATACTTAGAAGAAACAGGGATGGCATTAGACCTTGGAGGCATTGCGAAAGGATACGCCGCTGATGAGATGGTTAGCATCCTCAAAAGCCATGGAATAGAAAGCGCCATTATTGATTTAGGCGGTAATATTTATGCAGTCGGGGAAAAAGCAGGTGGTGATTCTTGGCGTGTAGGCATAAAAAATCCTTTTAATTCAACAGGAAGCCCCGCAGTTCGGCTTGATGTAAAAAACAGCTCCGTTGTAACTTCTGGGGTATATGAGCGTTTTTTTGAAAAAAATGATATTCGTTACCACCATTTATTGGATTATAAAACAGGGTATCCAGTAAACAATAATCTTATGTCGGTAACTATTGTAACAGAGTCTTCGATGCTGGCAGATGTTCTCTCTACTGCCGTTTTTATATTAGGACAAGAACAAGGAATTGCCTTATTAAACTCTCTTGGAGAAAAAGGCTTTTGTATAAATGCTGAGAGCGAAGTAACTTCAACAGGTAATTTACGCAGCGATATTGTCTTGTTGGATAACTCTTTTACCTTACAATAAAACAGGGTATACTCAAATTGAGTATACCCTGCTCGGCTTCACTTATCTTTCTACAAAGGTTCCTTCGCTAACAAAGAAAGAAGCCCCCTCTGTTGGGTATTGCTTTCGCAACATTTCAATTATATTAAACAAAACATCTACGTCTTTTTCTTCACAGTAAAGAATAAACTGTGTGTTAAGTTGTGGCCAAATAGCATCACC
>CAYJMR010000090.1:0-7253 GCA_964371375.1 uncultured Treponemataceae bacterium | reverse complement strand
TTATGGTTGTTCTACTTGTTACAGTAAAACCTGCAATTGATTTTTCGTTTACTTCAAAAGTAAAATGTGTAAAGGGAACATTCTCCGTCTTTTTGTTTGCTTGAATACTTTGCGAATATCGTATTGCCAAGCGCCCATTTTCGTGCAAATAAATTGAGGCAGCATCGGATGAAAACACTTTCCTCGTTTCAATTAAAAGAGTATTTAGAATTGTTTCTACATCTGACATAGGATGTACAAGTGAAAAAATCTCTTGTACCATATCGGCTTTACTTTCTATTTTTAAATCATCAATCATACATTCTTAGTATACTGAAAAAATGCAAAATTGTCTATACACAAAATACAAATTTATATTTTAGCTATAAGTGAAAAATACAAAGGTCCCGCCCCATTTTCTACATCTGGTAAAACATGGTAGCCAAACTCAGTTTTTTCGGCATTAGGAAGATTATGTTTATTATTTTTCAAAATTAATGGTACATCAATACAGTCTATGGAGACATTTTCAAATTTTTTTAGTAATTTCTTGATTACCTCATCATTTTCTGTATTTGACAAGGCACACGTTGAATACAGAATATATCCACCCTCTTTTAGCAGTCGAAATGCTGAAGAAAGAAGTGCCCACTGGGCTATACTCAAATTTTTTATTCGTGCAGAAGACCATTGGCCTAAGTACTTTTTATCTAAAAAAACATGTCTCTCAGATGAACATGGTGCATCTAAAAGAATTGCATCAAAATGATTTTGTTCTTTTTTACACATAAGAGCACCATCATTTGACGATATATGTACCCGCTTCCTAATACTTTCATCTAAATGCTCATCAAGTACATTCGACAAACGATTTCGTCTGCTTGCTGAACGCTCATTACACAGTAAGCTTGCATCTTCATTCATTCGATTGGCAAGCACAAGACTTTTTCCACCAGGGGCTGCACACATGTCAAGAATATTTTTTGCATTATCTAAGGGAAGTGAATACGCTGCCAAAACACTTGCACTATCTAAAAAGTAGCTTTTGTTGGATCTTTCCCTCCATTCAATATACGAAGGTTCCTTAGGAAAAGATTTTTTTATTTCCTGCCACCTGTCTCCAAAGAGGTTATTGTAGTATGCTTCAAAGCCATCGCTTCCCCGCAGAGTACTCATTGCACACAGTCCTCGAATGCTTTCCATAGTGGATCTATATTCTGTATGGGCGCTGTAAAACAAAGACTTTCCTTTGTTTTAGGATGTTGAAATTGTAAGTATCTAGAATGGAGGCGAATCCCTGGTAGTGTATCTTGCCTTCGTGCACCATATTTTACATCGCCTTTAATATGCAAGCCAATATGCGATAATTGCGCACGTATTTGATGTGTTCTTCCTGTGAGTAAGCCTACTTCTAAAAAAGAATAGTTTTCACCATGACCTATTGACCGCCATGTTAAACGAGCTAGCTTTGTTTTTCGCTCATTTGAAGTAAATATATAGGATTTTTGCTTTTTTGAATCAAACCTAATATAGTGTTCAAGTAACTCACTTTCGTTCATTACAGGTAAAACTCCTTCGACAATGGCCCAGTATGTTTTTTTTACAGTTTGAACATCCTTTTGGCTATTTGTAAATTGGTTTTGTAAAAGTGGTAATAAATCTTTATTAAAAACCAATAGATTTGCACCACTTACTGGTCTATCAAGCCTATTGAAACATTGACAAAATTTGGGGATATCATTTTTATTTTCGATACATTTACAAAAGGCCTCAGGAACATACATAGTTTTACCTTCCCTACTCTCTTTAGTCCATGACTCACATATCTCTCCTGGCAACTTATTAAAAACAGCAAGAAAATCATCTTTATATAAGATTCGATTAAAAGAAAATTTATCACTCACCATATGTATGTTTTCATTATCCAAAATTTTATCGTTACCAGTATGTATCATAAAAAGCATCTCCTAAATTCTTTGCTGTGTTAAATTGAGATATTTGGTTTTCTGCATTATATATTAGATCAAGAGATGTTGCTTCCAAGGGAGCTTTTACATTATCGTTTTCATCATTAGATTCTATAACTGTATATAAGCCCATTTGAATTTTAGCTTCAATTATTTTTGAAACAGAAGTATCTATGTATGAAAGAAGTGTTGCATCTTTTTCTACTAACTCTTCAACAATTGGAATTATATTCCAATAAGCAGGGTGAGAAATCATTAAAACATTTACGCCAGCTTTTAGTGCCATAGAAATAGCAACTTCAGGTGGATAACCATTCTCTAGTAAAGCACTCATAAGTATATCATCAGAAAAAATAAGTCCTTCAAAACCAAGCTTTTGTTTAACTAAATCTTGTATTAATGTGGGAGAAAGACATGCAGGATTTTTTTCATCATATGCAGGAACAATAACATGGCTCATTAAGAGGCCATCATCACCTACTAAAGTTGAGAATGGTTCAACGTAGAGAGACATAATAGCCTGCTTATCCCCTATAAGTTGTGGTAAAAAATAATGTGGATCATCATTTGTATTTCCTGGGAAATGTTTTACTACACAGTATATGCCGTTTTCTCGAAAACCACTTAAGAAAGAAGAAGAATACTGCACTGTTTTTTCTCGATTTCCGTAACTCCTAGTTCCTGCAAAATCCAGGTTAGACTTATAACCCGCCTCTGCCATAGGGCCTATGTTTACATGTATTCCTAAGGCTTTTAATTGCATGGCAGAGTATGAATAGAGCTCTTCTGCCTCTTGTACTGTAAGTGTTTTTGCAACAGCTTGTGCAGATGGCAAGGGGCTAGAAACTCTTCGCAGCCTATTTACATCACCACCCTCGTGGTCAATTGAAAAATATGGTAGGACTTCGTTAGCTTTAGCATAATGGCTAATGGTATCCCCAATAAGTGAAATTATTTTTTCAGGCCCATCGGCTGTATTTCGAGAAAAGAGAACATATCCACCTGGTGGAACATGGTGTGTAGTAGCAGAAAGATATGCATTTGTTCCATCAACAGAAACTAAAAATAGTTGGGCAATTTTTTGCTCCAGTGTTAAATTTAAAACAAAATCAAAAACGGAAACCTTTTCTTTGCTTGGAAGAACAGGAATTTCTTCGGTTTCAACAGTAATTATTTCAGGTTCATCATTACAAGAAACCAAGAACAGAAAGAGTAAACATACAGTAAAAAATCTTTTAATAAAAATCATAAAATCCATAAAATAATAAAACATCTATATACCAAGACTGGTATATAGATGCCTATCTTCAAGCTACAATAAGCTTATAAAAATGCTGTTGTAAACCATGGTACATATGTTACCAATAGAACAACAAGTAATTGAATTAATAAAAATGGAAGAATACCTTTAACAACCTTGATAACCGGCTTATCAAATGCATACGAAGATATAAAAAGATCCATTCCAACAGGTGGTGTTAAAAATCCTAATTGCATATTCATTAAGAAAATGACACCCATATGCACTGGGTGTATTCCAAATGAGTCTGCGATTGGAATTAACAGAGGTGAAACAATGAGAATTGCAGAGTACACATCCATAAGGCAGCCAACTATTAAAAGAACAACGTTAACTAATAATAAAAATACTATCTTTGAGTCAATATAAGTAAGTACAAAACTTTCTAAAAGAAACGGAATATCTGAAAAAAGGATAAAGTCCGAAAGGCCACGAGCGGCACCAAATATTGCAAGAACTCCTCCAGTAGTAGGTAGAGACTCAATTATTACGGACACTGCCTTTTTTAAAGTAAAATCTTTTCTAACCCATACACCAATAACAAATGTATATAGAACTGCAAAAGCAGCCGTTTGGAATAAGGTTAAAAGTCCACTAAAATAACCACCAATAATACAAACCGGAAGTAGTATCTCAAAAAATCCATTTTTCAAGGATATTTTTACTTTTTCAAAAGAAAAGGAAACTTTTTGAGAGCCCTTGCTATAAAAAATTCCAACTACTATCATTGCAACAGCTAACACAATTCCTGGTATAACTGCACCCACAAAAAGCTGGATTACATCAACAGAAAAATAGTTTACCGTACCATACATAATAATAGCCAAACTAGGAGGAAATAAAAGACCTAGCGCTCCCGATGATGTAACCAAAGATTCGCCCCTGTCTTTAGAGTAACCAGCTCCAGTTAAAACTGATGTAAGCAAAGTTCCCAAGGCTAAAATTGTAACTCCCGACACCCCTGTCATAGTGGTAAAAAATCCTGCAACAAGAACAGTTGCGACTATAATACCACCTTTAAACCAACCAAAACAGGCACTAAAAATATCTACAAGACGCCTACCAGCACTACCCTTAGATAAAATAAAACCAGCAATTGTAAATAATGGTATTGCGGCAATACTCTTATCGGTAAGAATTGAATAGGTACCAACAGGTATAAGTCTAATATCAAAGCCGCCACTACTTACTGAAAAAGCAACATATGCAATAGCTGCTAACACTAGAAACAGAGGAACGCCTAAAAAAGCACAAATAATTAATATGATAACTAAGGGAACAATTGCAATTTCAGCGAATGCTATCCAGCCATACCAAAGATTATCAAAAAAAGATAAGTCCTCAATTTGAAATAGAGCATATAAAATATTTGCAATTTGACCCGATGAAATTAAAAACCCTACAACTAAACCTAAAATAGAAAAAAGAAGTTTTTCTTTTTTTCGAATAATCATCACAATCATCGAAAGATACAGAAGAGGTAAAAAAGCAAATATAAAACGTAACTGTATGCCCCAAATAGTGTCTTCTGGGTAAAAAAGCACAAAGAACTCAGAAAAAGAAGCACAAAATAAGGCAAAAAGAACGCAGGGAATAATAAAAGCCTTTATTGCAGCAATGATACTTTTAACTTTTCCAGTAGCAATTTGATCTACTGCTGCAATACAAATATGCTTGTCATTTCGCCATGTAACCATTGATGCAAAACATGAAAACAAAAAAACAAGGTTTACCATCATTACATCTATATCTTGTATAACTATGGCAAGAACTTTTTCAGAAAACAATTGTATAAAAGGAAGGGCACAAAGTAGTATAATTAATGAAACAATTACAGTGCCTTCAAATTTGCGAAAAAAACTATGCAATTTAATTTCCATTCACTTCCCTATATTCTTCAAGCAATTCTACAATTCTATTGTATACATCGCCATTAATTACAGAACCTGAAACTTCTGCCATTTTTTCTGCATCACCTCTTAAAGTTCTTTCCCATAGAGAAACTTCTTCAGCGCTTAACTTAACAAGAGTGTTCCCTTCTTCTTCGATTTTATCTAAATACTCACGGTCAGATTCTTGTTGCACTGAAATAAACTTTTGTTCGGTTCGTCGAATTGATTCTCGAAGTTCGTTTTTATATTGATCTGGAATGGAGTTCCAGGTGTCGGTAGAAATAACAAAGGCAGACATAATTGGATTTAATGGTATGTCTACAACATAGGGTAAAGCTGTATAATATTGTGCCGCATAAGCAAACATAGGAATTGAATACACTACCTTAACCCCGTTTGAGCTTCTAATACTTTGCATCATTTTTTCAGGTACTACATCATACATATTAAAATTTGCAGACCTAAAGGCATTCATAAGACCAGGCGAATTTATACCCGAAAAACCCATGCGTAAGGCTTTTAACTCATCAGGAGTACTTACCTCTTCTTTTGTAAAAAAGTTTGCCCAGCCTACGTTAAACCAACCAAGCATTTGAAATCCCTCTTCTTCTACTGCTGCTTCAATTTCGGGATTAAGTTCTTCTAGGACATATGAAAGCTCTTCTTGGTTTCTAAATACAAATGGCACACACAATGTTAATGCATATGAGTCGGGGGTTAATTCGTAGAGTCCAATATTGGTAAAAATAGCACCATCGATGGGACTTTTTTGACCAGGTCTAACTGATTTCATTCGTTGAATTACGCC
Source organism: uncultured Treponemataceae bacterium (assembly GCA_964371375.1). Taxonomy (GTDB): domain Bacteria; phylum Spirochaetota; class Spirochaetia; order Treponematales; family Treponemataceae; genus CAYJFX01. Next base: position 1,307 of record CAYJMR010000090.1, on the reverse strand, counting down.
AGATTCTCCACCCATTGAAGTTGCATTATAAAACTTAAGTTCAACTTGTCCATTAGTTATTTCAAGCCATTCAGCAGCCATAGCTTTTTGTTCTATATCCCAAGGGGAGCGAGCTGGAGCTACAGAAGCTATTTTAACAGTAATTTTTTGTGCATGAGCACCTACTAGTACCATTATAAGTACAAAAAATAATAACAATGTTTTTTTCATATTGATTTCCTTATAAGTTGTTACCACACGATGAAGTAGTCTTCAACATGTTCCAAAAGCCAAGCTGCTTTTTGTTGAGTTATGATTGTTGCAAGTCGTGTAGATGGATTATCATCAGGATTGATTGCTAGCGCTTTCTCTAAATTTTCTTCAAATCCTTGTAGGTCTTGTTGTGGAACACAAAATGATGTGGCATAGGTTACATAGGGACCTGGAGTTTTCCCTTCAGAAACTCTAAAAGCTTCTTCACTAGTAACATATGCTCTTTCTATATTGCCGCCAAACTCCACAGGAGCTGAAGCATAGAATGCTGTTAAAATATCCCAAATTGCACCATCCGAGTAATCCGGATCTAATTCTGCTGCTTTTTCCAATAGGGCTACTGGGCCTGCAAGAGTACGCAAGAGTGCCGCATCTAATGGGTCAACCGAAAAAGCACCAAGCCAACCGGCGCCTAGCCAATAGGCAGCATTTACATCGGTAACTTCAAGTTGTTCGAGGGCTTTTGTAATTTTTTCTATTTCTCCACTTAAAAGAGCTTCAGAAAAACCTTCGTAGCGACCATCAAAGGCTTGGAAAACGTAATCCCTTCCACGAAGATAATGTAATTTTGCTCTCTGTAGTTCAGATGCTTGGAGTAAATAATCCTCAACACCTAGCATATCAGCATCTGTTTGCACAAATACATTCGCATACATAACATACAATGAACCTGTCATTGTGGCTAGGCCTTGATGCTCAGGATTCTGTGCTAGCATTACTTCATATAGTTTAAGTGCTGTAGGAAAAAAGTCTCCCATCAAAATAGGGTCTTCTTCACCAGTGAGAACAGACATCATATCGTTATCTGATGATGCTTTTGGTGCAATGCCATTTTTGTCTGCTCCTGAAAGAGAGTCACCTACGGCATTTAGAATCATAGTTTGGCAAGAGGAAAAAGTCATTACCAATAAAAAAATTGAAAATATGTACACTATTTTTTTCATATTTCTATTATACTCAGTAATCGGGTTGTGTCAACATACAACAGCATACAAAAAACGCCAAAGTGTTTGATTTTGAATAACAACACAACCAAGACCAATTATTATATATCC
>CAYJMR010000089.1:0-7510 GCA_964371375.1 uncultured Treponemataceae bacterium | reverse complement strand
GGAAGAGGGTTTCCTGCAGCCGCATGTTGCCAGATTTCAGCGTTTGGGTCTGCATAGTCTTCACTAAACTTAATACCGGTTGTCATGTCCATAACTTGGCGCACCGTTGCGTCCCCAAAACCAGATTCTGCTAATTCTGGAACATAGTCCATAACAAGAGCGTTTTCATCAATAACACCTTCTGCAACTAAGATTGCAGCCAATGTACCTGTAAATGATTTTGTCATAGACATTGCACCATGATGTCCGTCTGGTTTTAATACACCAAAGTATCTTTCATACACAATTTCGCCATCATGCAAAATAATCATTCCATCGGTATAATTTGCATATAAAGATTCTTCCCATGTCATCGTATCAGTTGTGTTCATTGGCGTAAATGTAAGAGCATCAATTGCTTCTTCATCAAGAGCAACTGGTAATACGGATGGGTTTCCTAAGCCTCTTGAAACATTTATCGTAGGCATCAACTGTCTAAAGTTTGAAAATGTCCAACGACTGGCAGGAAAATTAAAATATGAGCCATCATAAAAAAAGAGTCGTTTATCTACAGGAGGCGGGGATCCCACCATCCAACCCAACTTTGCAGGATCTGAATCCATTGCATTTAAAACTGGGCCTGAGCCTGACGAATCATGAACAGGAGCCATACCCGCTGTGCTTCCCATAGTTGAGCAAGAAACCAAAGACACGGCGAATAACACAAATAATAGCGAAAACTTTTTCATTATATACCTCCATAGGTTATTATTAAAATATATACAATCAATATAATTTTGTCAATATGTTGTTTTTTTAATTTTAACAAAAAGACTTAACCCTCTAAAGATCTCTATAATTCTCTAAAAATAAACAATCATTGCGCCTCAAAGTAACAAAAAAAAATAAAAAATAACAAAAATAAAATTTGGCAAATCCATTTTTCCGTGATATAATTATAGAGACAAAAATCTCACATCAACGGAAGAGAGAGAGGAGACAAAAAAAATATGCAATTCAGCGAAAAGGTGCTTGAAAAAGCACTGACTATTGCGCAGGAGTGTCAAGGTCATAACCATGCCTTCTGCACAGCACGGTGTCCTATGCACACTGATGCTATCGGCTATGTTGGTCTTATAAAAGAAAACAAAATAGAAGAAGCCTTATTAAAAATTCGTGAAAAAGTTTTTTTACCCGGTACGCTTGGGCGTATCTGTGCTCACCCATGTGAAACTGAGTGCAGAAGATGCAAAGAGTATGAGCAGCCTATTTCTATTGCAGCCTTAAAGCGCTACGCCGCCGACAAAGCCGACAATGAAAAACTTTGGGATTTAGAAAAAAAGAATGCAACTGGTAAAAAGGCTGCGATTATTGGTGCAGGACCTGCAGGTGCACAAGCTGCAATAGACCTTGCAAAAGAAGGCCATGCGGTAACTATTTTTGAAAAACTAGACGTTGTTGGTGGAATGATGAGAGTTGGAATTCCATCTTATCGCTTGCCACGCAAAGTAATAGATTTTGAGTATTCTTACCTTGAAAAACTTGGTGTTGAGTTTAAGATGGGCGTAGAAATCGGCAAAGACATTAAGTTTTCTGACCTAGCAAAGGACTATGATGTTGTAATCGTTGCAAACGGTGCCCATAAAGGAAGTCAAATACCCACAAAGGGTGATGATTGTAAAAATATTACCAATGCAGTAGATTACCTCAAAAAAGCTTCTTTAGAAGAAAAAACTGATTTACCGTGCAAGAGCGTTTTAGTTATTGGTGGCGGAGATGTTGCAATGGACTGTGCAAGAACCTCACTCAGGCTAGGAGCAACTACGGTAAACATGGTTGCCTTAGAAAAAGAAGATGTTCTTCCTGCAAGTAAGCACGAGCAACACGGAGCAAGAGAAGAAGGCATTATTATGCATGCAGGTTTTGGTGTGCAAGAAATCTACAGTAAAGATGGAAAGGTAGAATCTGTTCTTGTCCATGAATGTACCAGCATGTTTGATAAAGATGGAAAGTTTAATCTGCAATTTAACGATAAAAATACAAAAAAAATTGAATGTGACACGATTATTTTTGCAACAGGGCAAGTTGTAGAAGATGTCACAGATGGTATGATAGAACAAGGAAGAGCAGGTCGCTACATTAACGATAAAGATACACTTGCAACATCTGTAAAAAATGTCTTTGTTGCAGGCGACAATGCAGGCGGCGTAATTGTTATTGAAGCCATGGCTTTAGGAAGAAAGGCCGCCCTTTCTGCAATTAATTTTCTTGCAAGTAAAGACCTTGCCGAAGGTAGAAATTTTGAAGAAGAATGGTACTACACATCAAAGCTTGATATACCTCTACCCGAAGATGCGCAAGACATTCCAAGAGTGGAATCAAAACAAATGGATCCAAAAGAGCGCATTAAAACATTTGACGAATGTGACTTTGGCTTTACAGAAGAAGAAGCTTTAAAAGAAGCGGGAAGATGCTTTGTGTGCGAATGCAAAAAATGCATGGTTGAATGTATAATGCTAAACGACTATACAGAATATCCTGGGCAACTCTTTAAACAATTTATTAAAGACAAAGATTTAAAACCGGTTATTGCTTACTCTTGCAATATGTGCGATCAATGCACCATCGTATGCCCTGAAGAATATAAGTTTGCAGAACTATTTGGAGCAATTAGAAAAGATATGGTAAAAGCAAACGGCGGAAATTCCCCAATGAAAGGGCACAAGGCCATTAACATGCATCAACTTTTAGGATTTTCAAAAATATTTACCGGAAAATACAAGGGAGAAAAAAAATAATGGGAAGAAAAGCATTTATGGGTGGTTGTGCGCTAGCTTCGTACAATCCTACCTTAGTATTAAAAACAGCTGAATATTTAAAATCAATTTACCCTGATTTATCTCTTATACAAAAGTGCTGCGGAAAACCAACAAAGGCTGTAGGGCAAGAAGACAAGTTTCACGAACGATTCGATGGCTTAACAGAAGACTTAAAATATTTAGATGTAGATGAGCTTATTGTAGCATGCCAAAGTTGTTATAAAACAATGAGCTTAAATGAAAACATAAAAGTTACATCTTTATGGTCCCTGCTTCCACAAATAGGACTTCCAAAAGACTTGGTTGGGAAAGCAAAAAACAGTGACGTTATTTTTTCACTGCATGACTCATGTTCTGTGCGCCAATACACAGATATTCATGACGGTATTCGCTGGATTATGAATGAGCTCGGATATAAAACAGTAGAGCCAGAGAAAACACGTGAAACAACACGTTGTTGTGGCTTTGGTGGAATGGTTGTTCCTGCAAACCCCGAAACAGCAAAACGAGTTATGATTCGCCGGGTTGGAGATTTTCCAACAAACCAAGTAGTAACATATTGTGCAGCCTGTAGACAATCAATGCTCATGGGTGGGGCACAAGCATGGCATATACTAGATCTTGTTTGGGGTGATGTTGTTGAAAAAGGAGCAGAACCACCTATTGATACACTATCGCAAACCGTAACAGCTTGGTCTAATAGATTTAAAACAAAGATGGGACTTAAAAAAATTAACTAAAGGATATGTGAAATGGAAAAAAATGAAACAAAAAAGAAAACAGGCTTAATAAAAATCATTATTGCCGTTGTTGTAATTGGACTTGGAATCTTCTTAGCAAACTATTTTGGATTACTTGAGTTTTTATCGAATGTACCGGCAATGCAAGCTTGGTTTAACAGCCTTGGCATTTGGGGATACCTAGCATATATTCTCTTGTATACGGTTATTGCAATTTTTATGATACCAGGTTCAATGCTTACCATAGCAGGAGGAATTGTATTTGGTTCTATTATTGGTGGCGTTCTTTCAATGATTGCAGGTACAGCAGGTGCAACAGCAGCATTTATAGTTGCACGCTATATTGCCAGAGGCGCTATTGAAGATAAATTCAAAGATAATAAATTTTTTAAGAAAATTGATCAAGGAGTAAAAGAAAACGGAACAAGCTTTTTAATTCTCACCCGTTTAGTTCCTGTTTTCCCATACAACGTGCAAAACTATGCCTATGGTTGTACGTCAATGAATCTTTTGACCTATGTTGTAATTTCTTTTATCACCATGATGCCAGGCTCATTCATATACGCATACATGGCAGGAGAAATTGTTCAAAATGGTGTCTCTGTGACCTTGCTTGTGCAATTTGCTATTGCAGGGGTTGTGTTATTCTTAATTTCGCTTATTCCAAAAGCAATTGCAAAGAAAAAAGGTATTAAGCTCGACACATAATGTTTGATATTCCTTGACGTATGTACAGCGTTGCTAGTAGTTAAGTCACCTGTTAGGTGAAAATATAAAAAAAATTGGAGTTATAATGAATGCTTCGGCACAAATGGTGCCTCTGCATTCATTTAGCAGTTTGCGTTGCAAACTTAGTATAATCTTGCCATTTTTTTGCGCAATGCTTAAAAAATGGCTGAAAAAAGTCATGTTCAAAAACTGATGTTTTTTTCATGACTTTTTATAGGAGTTTAATGAATGCTTCGGCACAAATGGTGCCTCTGCATTCATTTAGCAGTTTGCGTTGCAAACTTAGTATAATCTTGCCATTTTTTTGCGCAATGCTTAAAAAATGGCTGAAAAAAGTCATGTTCAAAAACTGATGTTTTTTTCATGACTTTTTATAGGAGTTAATATGAAAAAACTACTAATTGTATCTGTATCAGTTTTACTGATAGCTCTTTCGTTTTCTTGTGCAAAAAAGCCCGCTGTTGTAAGTGACAACCCTGAGCTTGAAGGTACAAAATTTATTACAGCCTCTGACCTAAAAGGCTTAATGGATTCTGGTGAAGACATTGCTCTATTTGGTGTTTTAAGCTCAGCAAAGGCTATGATTCCTTTAACTGATGAATCTACCCCTATTGATGGAACATTACGTGTTTGGCGCCCCGACTACTCAGGAGCAGGAAACTCAGAAGCTTTGAGCCCTGCATACGGTGGTTTTAGAAAAGACAAAGAAGCCATGGAAGACCTTTTATCTAGGGCTGATATTTCTAAAGATGATATTTTTGTTGTATACTCAACTGGTTCAATGCATGACGCAACTCGTTTTGGTTGGCAGTTAGAGCTACTTGGACTTGATGTTCTCTTCCTTGATGGTGGATTAAATGCATGGAAAGCCGCTGGCTTTGATACAGGGAGCGATGTTGAACTTGCAAAGCAAGATAAAGTAACAAACTTTGAAGCAGATGAGTGGAATGTAGAAGCATTAAATGCTGATATAGAAGATGTAATTGAAGCTATTGAAAATCCTGATGAATGGGTTATTATTGATACCAGAAGCACTGGTGAATATAATGGAGAAAGAACTGGATCTTCAGGTGGAGCATATGGAACAGGTGCTATGAAAAATGCCGTACACATCGAATGGACTCAAGCTGTAGATAGTGATACTAAAACCTTAAAATCTAAAGCAGAGCTTGAAGAAATTTATGGCGATGTTATTGAAGGTAAAAAAGTAATTACAATATGCCAATCTGGCGTGCGTTCATCTCACACACAACGCGTTTTAATGGAAATGTTTGATCTAGAAGATGTATATAACTATGATGGATCTTGGATTGAATGGTCATATGTGGCCAGCGATTTTAGCGATGATATTGATCCTGAATTGAAAGCAAAGGTTGTTAGTTTAACCGATAAATGGTCAGACAACAACGGCGCTATCTAAGATAAGCCTTTTATAACCGAGAAGACCGGCTCTGTGTCGGTCTTTTTTATGCCCTACACGGTTTTCCAAACAAGAATATTATCCTCAAATAATGCTTCTATTTTTCCTATATCATAAAGATATGAAAGGTAGGAGCGAATAGTACTTCCAACCAAAACGTTTTGTGCAAAGGTCATACTGAGATTATAGTGATTGAAGACTTTTTGAATAACAATTTCGCTGCTTCTTGCCTCTTTGCAAATATTTAAAACTAACTTAATAATTTCTTTCATTTTTGCAATATTACTATCTGCTAAGTCTAAAATATGCTCGCTAACAGTTCCATGCGATGGCACAAAGAGTTTTCCATTCAGCAATTTAATTACTTCAAGACTTTTTAATGTTTTTTCTACATCACATAAAAACACAATATGATACTTTTCTATAATTTCTTGCGTTGTGATTGCATCTGCTAAAAACCAAACATCGTCATCTGTTCTTATACCAACTTGCGAAAAAGCATGTCCATCTAAGCGTAGCATTTTTAATCCTGTTGGAAGAACCTCTTCTGTAAGTTCTAATGCATTGCTTTTTGGTGCTGATAAAAACTTATTACGTAAATCTTTATTTGGAAATCCTCCAAAAAGATAACTTGATTCAAGCTCTGGATAAAGCACAAACATTCTGTCGGTACCTGCACAATAAATAGAACAATTTGTTTTTTCTTGAAAAAAAGCATTTCCACCTATATGATCTGCGTGAGAATGTGTATTAATAATCATCTTTACATTCCATTTTTTTTCTTGCAGAACCTTATACACTTTTTTTGCGGCATCCTTGTCGCTCCCACTGTCTATTAAGCAAACATTATCCTTGTCAATAATATATATACCTACTTTAGAGGGACATGCAATATAAAATGTTTTTTTACCTACTTGAATAAGTTCGTACATTTCCTTCGCCTCTTAATCGTTATCTTCCCAACTAAAGCTTTTGTTAAATCGGTTATCTAATGGATCAGTGGTTTTTAATACAGCATTGAAATTTTTAATAAGCTTTACTGCGACAGGAATAGCTTTATCATACCGTTTTTGCAGTTCTTTGTTGGTTTCTATGCACCGACTATCACCATCAAAACTAATCAGCTGGCTTCTAAGCGAATCGTATTTACCTAGCTTCTTTAATAAGAAATATACAATTTGCCGCTTTAACTTAGAAGGTGCATTTAGGATATTATTAAAAAATATAATAGAGTTAAGAGCAACTTTTGTTTTTTTGTAACCTACATTTGGAAAAAAGCCTGCTATAATTGAAGCATTTCGCTTACTAGCAACAATATGTTTTATGAGTGAAGTGCGAATTGGATCTTTTTCTTCTTTTACTAGTAAATAACGGTCAAACTCAACTTCAATCGTGCCGTGGTCAAAGTCTTCATCACTATGGCTCTGCGCTTTTCTTTCTACATACCCATGTACACAACTATCTAAAGCAAAATGTGTTATAAAACCAAAAATATAGGAGAGAGAAGCTCTGTTGTAGTTTCTTTTTTTTAATACTCGTATACAATCGGCAAAAAAAAGCGTTGCTTTTTTTTCATGGAGTTCATGCCCAAAGGTACTTACATCATTTTGCTTGAGAGGATGATAATAAAAAAATAAATCTGAACCATGACATCCTATATCGTAGAGTTGCCTTTCATTCAAAATAACTTCTTGTATTGCTGCCGGTAATTTTGGTAATACATCTCGAGCAAAGGCATAATGAGTATATGTAGACGCCATAAGTCCTCCAAAATATATATTCTATCAATATAGTAGCATATATATTTATTTTCTTATAGAGGT
>CAYJMR010000088.1:0-7512 GCA_964371375.1 uncultured Treponemataceae bacterium | reverse complement strand
AAATTCGGTTAGGTGCAATTATGGCTGGTGGTATGAATCTCTTAGATGAGCAAACCATTCGTCACATCATGGGACGCCCTGATGAAAAATACCGGCAAGAATTATTTGAGGGAAAGTAGGTAGTATAATATATTGTGGCAGTGTGAGAAAGGAAGAAAATATTTTATGTCAATACGTAGGACGTTCTACCAATAAAACAGTTGAAAAAGGGGAAACTTTTTTATGAAAACAAAATTAACTATTGAAAAAGACAAATTTCTAATAAATGGGAAACTAATTTATTCAGAAATCGAAACTGCAAAACCGGAAGTACATGGGCTTTTAATGAATGCACGGTTCATTCAAGGTATTTTTGACGACAAGCGAGATCCTTCGAGATTTGTTCGCTTTGGGAAAAACTCATGGAATCCAGATGAAAACACAGCCGACTTAATTAAGGCTTTACCCGAATGGTATTCCTATGGCTTGCGAGGTTTTACCGTAGGCTTTCAAGGTGGTGGTCCTTGCTTTACCATTGATAATAGGGCAATAGATAATAATCCTTTTTCTAAGGATGGTAAGTCTATAGACCCTGTTGCACTTACAAGGATGAAAAGCATAATAGAAGCAGCTGATGAACTTGGCATGATTGTTATTGTAAGTAATTTTTATAGTGGTCAAATTGGACACCTCTATAATGATGAAGCTGTTATAGAAGCGATAAAACTAACATCTAATTGGTTACGCGATAATACATTTACAAACGTAATTATTGAAATAGCTAATGAAAAAGACTGTGAAGAATACAGAGTATATCCAAGTATTTTTACCGGTGAGGGCTTATGCAAATTAATTAAAGTGGCTCAAGTTGAAAGTGGTGGTATTCCTGTTGGCTGTAGTTCTCTTGGTTTTATGTATGATGATTTAGTGGGCTATGCATCTGATATAAATATTATTCATGGAAATAACTTAACTCGCCAACGTTTTTATAACAAAATTATTCATGCTCAAAAAACAGGCAAACCAATTTTGTGTAATGAAGACAGTCAAGCACTAAGCCAAATGGATGTTACCTTTGACACTGGTGTTTCTTGGGGGTATTACAACAATTTAACAAAGCAAGAGCCACCAACAAATTGGGGCATTACAAAGGGTGAAGATTTCTTTTTTGCATATAGGATGGCAGAGCACTTAGGTATTCCTGTTCCAAAATTAGAAAAAAAAGATCAGTATTATCTACAAGGTTTAGAAAAAGATATTACCTACCAAGGAAAAAGGTGGATACGAGTAGCAAGTTTATATCCGACAACGATAGACAGAGTTATCTTTTATAAAAATAATGAGCAAATTTATATTGCCTATGATGATCCATTCTTATTGTATTTTACTAAAAACTGGGATCAAAACGGAATTGATGATGTTGCAGGGACAAAATATAAAGCAGTTGTAAAATTAATTTCGGGTGAAGAAATTGTATTAGAGGGAATCTCGTAATAAATTGTTATTATACTAGAAGGAGGTGTAAAGACATTTTACCACAAAAAAGAATAACATTTCAAGTTTTATTGGGTTGCTTGAAAGGTTAATAAGGTTTTAATAAAAACTCAATGTGTTTAGAAAAATAGGTTTTTGAAATTTATTTAGTAATAATATAGTATTTATAAGGAGTTAGTATGAAAAAGACTATTAGTGTCGTTTTATTAGTTTTAGTAATGGCATCATTGATGCTATCTTGTTCAGGATCTTCTGACAGCGAAGCTGCAGTAGCAGAAGGAAAACAAACAGTACGTATTGGCTGGTTAAATATGAAAGACAGGGATTCAATTGACCCTGTTACTGGTGTTGTAACACCCGGGAAAGAAGCGTTAGAAAAATTACTCTCTGAAAAATCAGGGCATAATGTAGAAATAATATCGGTTGCCAATAACGGTTGGATACAAACCACTGAAACCTTAATTCAGTCTGGTGAAGTTGATATGGCTCGTTATTCAAACCAAACACAAGTACCAACTTGGTTTACAGATTTAACACCATTTATAGAAAGTGATCCAGATTTAGGTAATGGCAAAATGAATAAAATGTATGTAGACTATGCACAACATTATATTCCATATCGCTCATATGAGTATCCAGATTCCTATGGAAAAATTTATGGTATGCCATTGTCAATGACTGCAGAATCAATTGGTTATGATAGAGTGCTTTTTGAACAATGGGGAAAAGAGCTTCCTGATGAAAATACAACATTAGAAGATTTATTAGAATTGGGAAAAGAAATGACAGGAATTAACCCTGTTACTGGCGAACATAACTATGGGTTATATTTGGCAACACCTCGAACAGAGTTTTTAGCAATTAATTTTGGTGCCCTACAAAGTGTTTCACTTGATTCAATGGATATAAATGATTTTGATACTGAAAAATATGTAGAATCTTTAAAAGATTCACCAGAATTATTAGCATATTTTGAATGGATTGAAGAAGTTGTTCAATATTGTCCAGAAGGAATTACGACAAATGCAGGTGGAGAATTATGGCTTAGTGAAGACAATAACATTGCAATTCACTTATCAGGTACAACTGGTGGTACCTACACCTTGTTTGGTCAATATTATAGAGCAGGGGTAAGTGAAATTACCGATAGATTTAAGTGGTTATCACTACCAGCTAGTGCTGAAGGTATGCAAGGTTTCCCTGAGCTCCAATTTATGGGTATTTCTCAATATACCGATGAAGCTACACAAAAGGCTTGCTGGGATGTATTAAAAGTAATTGCAACTGATATTGAAACATTGGATTATCAATTGTTAAATTATGAATACTCAAAAGTACCAGTATTAAAAGACCCTAGTGAATTAACTTTTATGACTCATAATGCAACAGCTCAAGAACGATACGAATATCAATCTGAAAAAGGATTTATAACTGACGATTACTGGCATTTTAGATCACCTGTTATGCCAATTGTTAGCCAAGTAATGGCAAAAACTATAAGTGCAGAAGATGCTAGAGCAAAAACCTATGAAGAAGTAAAAAAATGGGTTAATAATAAAAAAAGTTTAAGTAAATAGGTTTTACTTAATATATGCTTAGAAAATGTGTCAAAACTGTATCGTATGGTAATGACACATTAATGTACCCTAGCAACATACATTTTAATTGTTTTTGCTAGGGTTCGCTTTATAGTTTTTCGATACTATTGGAGGATGGTATATGAAGTTAAAAAATAAAACTAAAGATGCTCTAGGTTGGTATCTAATGATGATGATTCCTATTTTGGGAACATTTCTTTTTAGTGTAGTACCACTTTTTAATACCGTTACCGGTAGTATTCAAAATTCAGCCGGTAATTTTGTAGGTACAACAAATTACAGTATTTTGTTTGATAATAATGAATTTAGACAAGGCGTTGGAAATACATTTTATATGGGTATATTGGCACTTTTATTTAATATTCCTATTTCATTTTCATTTGCTAATATTCTAAATAATATAGTAAAAGGCAAAAGCTTTTTTAAAACAATTTTCTTATTGCCAATAATTATGTCAATGATTACTGTTGCATTGATGTTTAAATTCCTTTTTTCGGCAGATCCAAACAGTTTAGCAAATACGGTTGTTCAACTTTTAGGTTTTGAAAAAATGGGTTGGTTTAATGACCCCGCAACAGCAAGAGAAACTGTTGTGCTTATGAATTTATGGAAAAATATTGGATATAATACCATTTTATTTTTTGCAGGGCTTCAAAATATTCCTCAAGAACATTATGAAGCGGCTTATATTGATGGGGCTGGAACATTTCAACAGTGGATACATATTACAATTCCTAGTATGAGAAATACTTTTATATTTGTCTATATAACCATGTGTATAAATGTATTAAAGCGTTTTTCCGATGTATTTGCAATCAGCGGAGAATTTGGAGAGCCAGCAGGTTCATTGCATACTATAATGTCATTTATATATAAGAATTCATTTTCAACACGATTTTCAAAAGACTTAGGAGCGGCCGCTTCTGCTTCTATTGTAATGTTTGTTTTAATAGCCATAATAACCCTTTTGAATACAATTATTACAAACGATGAAAATTTAAGTTTAAAGATAAAAAAACTATTAAAGGGGTTAAAAAATGAAAAAGCAAGAAGTTAGTCAAATAAGAAGACATGATAGCAAATTAACCGTTTTTGTGTATTACAGTGTTCTTTGTGTTGCATCGGTTGTTATATTAATTCCATTTTTGTGGATGGTTTCTACTAGTTTTGATTATGTGCGCTCTTATGGTTTACCGTATCCTCCAAGATTAATCCCAGCAGATTTTAGTACATTCAATTATCAAATTGCATTTCAAAATATGCCAATATTTAGGTATATGCTCAATACACTTAGTATTGCAGCGTTAAGTGTTATTTTTAATATTTTACTTGCAACACTAACTGGCTTTTGCTTATCAATTGGGCAATTTAAAGGAAAAAGTATTATTTTATTGTTTATACTTTCAAATATGATGATTCCTTTTGAAACAAAACTTATGCCTACCTTTTTATTAATTCAAAGTATGGGGCTTCATAACAGTTTTATGGGAGTTGTTCTTCCCAGTGTATTAACAAGTGCTATTTACGTATTTTTTATAAAAAAATATTGTGATGATTTGCCACGCGATTTATATGAAGCAGGTATAATTGATGGTGCAAATAAATTAGTTTCCTATGGCGTGATATACCTTCCTCTTATGGGACCTGCAATTGCAACTGTTTCAGTGCTTACCGTAATTAATTCATGGAATGATTTATTGTGGCCTATGGTAGTATTAACAAAAACAGAATTAAAAACAGTACAAATTGGATTGGCATTGTACTCAAATGATATTGTAGCTGCTCATGCCGGCGTTGCTACAGCTCTCTCTGTTGTTAGTATTATCCCACTTGCATTAATTTTTATATTTTTACAAAGATATATTGTGCAAAGTGTTGCCGCAACCGGAATAAAGCAGTAGTACTGTAGAGTTTTTTCTTCGTTGTTAGTACTAAATATTTTTTAGTCAGGTATTAAAAAAAATAGAATAATCTTTCATGTTTTACGGGGCTATGGATTATGTGAAATTCGTCGTCTCGTATTTTTTTATTGTAACCACTGCAAAATAGAGCTCTTATGATTGGACTATTCCTATGTGACGGGATTGTGCTAATTTATGCTTATATTGTGAAGGTCTTCCCTAATAAGGCGTGATATTGTAATAAAAATAAAAAATTATGGAGGAATCTTATGAAAAAGATTACAAGTATTTTGTTGGCTCTTGCCCTTGTAACGGGTATGCTATTTGCGGGTGGAGGAAGTGATACACCGGAACTTTCTGAAACTGGTTTACAAACTCTTAGAGTGCAGTCTATGTCAAATTATAATGGTGTTTTACTTTCATACATCCAAGATCAAGGGTGGGCAGAAGAAATTGGATTACCATTAGAAGTAGAATTGTATGGTAGTGGAGCTCCTGCTAATGAAGCTTTGGCTGCAGAACTATGGGATGTAGGATTTTTGGGACCTGCATATGTATTTGGGGTAATAAACAATGATGCAAAAATGATTGGTACGCTTTGTGATGTAGGTGGAGATACACTGTTTGTGCGTGGTGATAGTCCTATTTTGGATACAGTTGTTACTCAAACGCCAAGTCCTATTTATGGTAGTGCGGCATCAGTTAAGGATTCTACTATTCTATTGACACTTGGAACTTCAACACATCAACTAGTTCTTGAGTATTTGGCTCGCATCGGACTTGACGGTGAAGATGCCAGTTTGGTTCCTATGGATTACCCAACAGCAGAACAAACATTTTCACTCGGTGAAGGTGATATTGTTGCTCTTCCAACACCTTGGTCTTTAACAGCTAGTGAAAAACATGGTTGGAAACCTATTTCTACACTTAGAGATTACACTATTTCAACAATGAGTGTTGTGGCCTCAAATGATGCATATAACACAAAACGAAAAGAATTGGTTGCGTTTATGGAGCTTTGCTATCGAGCAGCTGATGAATTAGAAGCAGATTATGACTTAAAAACTGCACAAGTATTAAAGTTCTATGAAGAATGCGGATTAACAACAACTCCTGAAAATGCGAGACAAGAAGCAGAATTACGGGTGTTTATAACAGGTGATGATCAAAGAACAATGGATTATGGAAATGGTGAAATCAGTGCTGCAACTTTCTTTGCTGAAATTGGGCAAATTGAAGAAGATCAAGCAGAATTATTCAAAGAAAATGTTGTTTCTGATATCTGGAAAGAAGCATTAAACGTAAAGTAATTAGAGTTTCGCTAGTAGACTACAATGCTTTTTTAGCACAAGGGTTCCAATTACTTTTTAATTAAATATTGCAATTGGAACCCTTTTTAGTAATTTTTAGGAGCATATAATGAAATTAAAAAATAATAAATATTTCTATGTTGGAGTATCTATAGTTTCATTTTTACTTTTTTTATTAATATGGCAATTAATAACAGATGTTTTTAGACTTGTACCCGAGAAAAAACTACCAAGTGTTACAAGTATAATTGATACGTTTATATATAAATTAAGCAATACAAAGCCGGACGGAAATATTTTACCTGTGCATATTTTAGTGAGTTTACAAGAATCTGTAATAGGTTTTTTTATTGGTATTGGCTGTGGTATCCCGATTGGAATATGTATGGCATGGTTTAATAAATTTGATAAAATAGTTAAACCTGTTTTTGATTTAATTAAGCCTATTCCGCCTGTTGGTTGGGTGCCTATTATGATTATGCTTTTTGGTATTGGATTGATGTCAAAGGTTATGGTTATTGTAATAGCAGCCTTAGTTCCTGCAATAATAAATTCGTATAGTGGTATTAAGCAAATGAATCCTGTGCATTTATGGGTTGCGCAAACTTTTGGGGCAACGAGAAATCAAGTATTATGGACAATTGCAATTCCAACGGCAGGTCCAATGATTTTCGCAGGGGTTCGAGTTGCACTTAATGCATCATGGGTAACCTTAGTTGCCGCAGAATTAATAGCTGCGACAAAAGGACTTGGGTATATGATTCAAGTTGGTAGAATGATTGGTAGAATCGATATTGTTTTCTTGGGCGTTTTAACAATAGGTCTATTTGGAGCCACTTTTTCAGGTATTTTAGGTTTAGTTGAGAAAAAATTTATAAAAGGACGAGCGGGCTGATATGAAAAAAGAAATGATTAGTACAATTTTTTATGGAGCAGTTGGGATATTCGGCTTTTTATTGCTTTGGCAACTTACAGTTTCATTTACTGAGTTTGGGACAATATTTCCTGCTCCTTGGGAAGTTCTTATTGGTATTGGAGATAGCATAATAAATCCAATCGGAAAGCATACCCTACAATTGCATGTAGGTATCAGTCTTTGGAGAGTTTTTGTTGGATATACTTTATCTGCAATTGCAGGAACCCTTATTGGATTGGTAATGGGTGCTTCAAAAATTTGTAAAGCAATATTTAATCCAATTTTTGCAATAATAAAACATATTCCAGGTATTG
>CAYJMR010000087.1:0-7546 GCA_964371375.1 uncultured Treponemataceae bacterium | reverse complement strand
CGGAAAAGATGATGATACATTTAAGGCAACTATTAAAACAATTCATGAAAAAATACTAGACTTAAAAGAAAGAGTGCAAGGTGGACTAGGGAAGTAATTTAACATTTTCTAGCTAGACTAACATTGTGTTTAGCCTTTATACTGAATGTAGACGAAACATTGGAGGCTTAAAATATGAAATGTCTAAACACTCGGCCATGTCCGTGTCCTAACACTGCATGTGAAAATCATGGCATTTGTTGTAATTGTGTTGCAAGACACAAAGAAGCAGGTAATTTACCATTTTGTTTACGAGAAATAGAAGAACAAAAGAAGTAAAATAAAAAGGTTTGATTTAAATATCAAACCTTTTTTGATTATGTAGTAAAAATTAGCTTTTCTAAATCTACCTTTTCTGTCTCTTTCGTAACATCCACATAATTACCAGTTCTAAGATAGTAGAGTAAGCATATAATATCATCCTTGTCCCTTGAAAATATTTTACTTACAGCGCGTCTGTATGCAGCCAGCTGGATTACATGGTGCTCTGGTACTTCAACGGAATCTGTTTTATAATCAACAATTATAAGTTTTCCATCACCGCTTTCAAATACTAAGTCTATTTGTCCATTTATAAATATTTTTTTTTCATGTTTATTTTTTATTAATAGCATAAAATTATATTCGCATCTGTGCCATTTTGAGCTTAGAGCTTGATTTCCAATATTAGAATGTGAAAAATTTAATGCCATATCTTCTGCAATTTTGCAAACAGTTTGTAGTTCTTTGTCGTTGAGCTCTTGCATAATTTTAGGAGGAATTATTGGCAATAACTTAGTAAAAAGACTTTCTGCATATAAATGGGCAATAGTTCCAAAATGTGAATAATTAAATTTATCCTCGCTTTTTGACTTAATTATAACATCAAGTTCTTTAATCGGATTTTCGCCATTATCAATATTATCTATACGGCTTACCTCAAAGTCTTTGGAATCTAAAAGTTGTGAAGGGCTTCTATATGGACTTTCCAGTGTAGGTGTTTTAATTATCATTGCTTCATGCATAAATGTAGAAATTTTTGCTTGAACATCTTTTAAACTTACTTTTTTTCGAAGATGATCAGCTAACTGTAGTTCGTCTCTAGTTTTCTTTTCAATAACTTCAAGACTAAATGGAGAAGATAGTCCATCATATTGTGCAATAATTGGAAGTAAAAATGCAAAGAGGGTATCATTTTGGATACAGTAATTATAGCTCACTTGTGAAGTATTTTTTTCATTTTGTTTTTTTACTTTATAATCAAATATTGTTGACAAGATTGTAAATAATTCTTTTTCACTCTTACCGTTTGCTATTTCTTCTTTATTAAGTACCGTTTGTAAATCGGAGTTTACAGTATAAGATCCAGTTATATATAGTTCATTTTCAGCTCTAGTCATTGCTACATAAAGTACACGACGTAGCTCGGCTTCAGACATTTGTTTTTCAATAATGAGAGATTTTTTATAAAAGTAATTTTTTTCGCAATTTTCAATGCTGCTTGGTGTGGGAAAATTTAATGACGGCCCATAATTTTTGTCAAAAAATATTTTGTCAATATTAGTTGAATTTCTTCCTCTACTAGAAACACTTGCAACAAATACAACTTTAAACTCAAGACCCTTACTTTTATGTATACTCATCAATTGTACAGCGCCTTTGCGTTCAAGAGGTATATTCATATCTTCAAGTTTATCGCCATCGTTTTCTAAATTATGTAAGTAATCAACAAAGTAAGAAATATTTTTTCCTTCTAAGTCCATTTTTCTTGCAATATCAAAAAGGAAATCGTAGAATTCCGAGAACAGTGCAACATCTTCATTCCACATAGTTTCATACCTATATCCATCAATATACCATAGCTCTTGAATGAGCTGTGCACATGATGCTGAATGAGCTTTTTCTCTTAATGCATTGTATCTTAAAATAAAGTTTTCACATCGTTTTTTTGATTCATGTTCTAAGTTATTTGCTAAGTCAGAACAAAGAAGAATATCTTTATTATCTACTTGCAATAAGCAGGATAAAAGCTCTTGTTGAGTTAACTTGACAAATGGGGAGCGTAATACAACCGATAACGAGAAAACATCTTTTGGATAAACAATCAAGCGTATGAGTGCTAAGATATCATTTACCGGTGCATCACCAAAAAAATTAGTTATATTTTCTGCTACATGTGGAATCCCGAGCCTTCTAAGATGCTTTTCGTACAAGTATTGTTTAGAATATGATCTAAAAAGTATGGCGATGTCTTTTGGATTGCATCCTTTACTACATAGCTCTGCTATTTTTTCAGCAGTGAATATAGCTATGTTTTCTGCTTCTACAAGACCTTCCTCATTCTCTATACTTTCAGTACTAGTTGCGTTGGCCATAGAGTCTTCTGTGGGTTCAGATCGTGTTTTTGAGTTATCTAATAAACATATATGTATTCTTTTACTGTCAAAATTACTTTTTTCTGTTATTACTTTATCTTCATATGCAAAGACTTGGGCATATTCAGCTTCAAAATCTGGAAATTGAACATTGTCTGCTAATTGATAATCATGGAGAAACACTGAAGAAGATCCTATTTGCTCATTTTGTGTTGTAGTGTTATAAAAAGCTGAAGATGCACCATTATATTCATAACCACCAAAAATAGTATTAAAACTTGCTATAAGCTGAGGGTGTGAACGATAGTTTGTGCTTAAGCTTAAGCTACATCCTAACTCTTTTTTTAACTGTCTAAAAACACTTACATCGGCTCCTCTAAATTTATATATTGACTGTTTTTCATCTCCAACAAAAAAAAGTTTATTTGCGCACAGTTCTTCAGGTTTAGGCACCTCTTTTTCATTTCTGTCGATTTTTTCGGCAAGCATAAAAAGCATTTCTTTTTGTGATAAGTTGTTGTCTTGAAATTCATCAATCATTATTGCTTGTATCTTTGTTTTTTCATTTTTTCTAATCTCTGGGTTTTCAATTAAAATTTTTCTTGCTAAGGCAGAAACATCAGAATATGTAAGAGCCCCAGATTGTCTTTTCCAATCAATAACCTTATCTTGATATTCTTGTAATATGGGTAAAATTTCAAGAGTTTGCGGAAAATATAATACATATTGAATAATAGATGTTAGTATTGAATATGCTTCTTTTATGGAATTAAGTTCTGCTTTAATTATTCTATTTGCTTTCAACGTTTTATTTAACTTTGATATTGTATGTATTGAAGATAAAAGCGGTACAACAGAAGTTTTTATATCATTTACGTATGTAATTCTATCAGAAAATGTCTTCTTATTCTCAAGCATTAAGTCAAAGTATTTTCTTAAAGCAATTGAGTCAATTATGTTACTTTCTATTTTATTATATATTTCGCGTACTCCTTCGTTTGCATCAACTATGGTATCTCTAAGCGAAGTAACTATGTCGAGAGCATTTGCCCATTCCTGTAAGACTGTTTGTATTTGGTTTTCAACATGGCTAAAGAAATCTATTTTGTATGCTATATTTGAAAAATTCATTATTGGTGTAACGAAAAGTGTTTCGCATAAGTTTTCAAATTTTTCAAGTCCTAATAAGTCTTGCAAAGAAGTGTTTTTCCTGTACTTTAGTAAAAACTCAAGTGAAAGCTTTATGCAATAATCTTTGACTTTTGCATTGTCTATTATAAAATCTGGTTTTATTCCATAATGTCTTGATGAATACCTCACAATACTTGAACAATAAGAATCTAAGGTTTGTATTCTTGCACTATGAAAATTTTCTATAGCGGTGATAGCTCTTTGTTTTTGTAGTTCGGTTGTTTCTTTATGATTTGATATTTCTTTAAGTGTTGAATGAATTCGTCCATACATTTCTGCAGTAGCTTTTTTTGTAAAAGTTAATGTAAGTATAGAATCTACGGTAAATCCATGTTCAATTATTAAATGTGCAAATCGATATGCCAGTACACGTGTTTTGCCTGCACCTGCACCAGCTACGACTACGCAATTTTTCATTTCAATAACTGCTGCTTGTTGTTCTTCATTTAATTCGACTTTTATTAGAGGGTGCACATTCATAATCTTTCACCTGCAATGGTATATGTAGTTCTGCATAGTTTTTTGTAATTACAAGAAAAACATGTATCAATACTCACCGTTCGTTTTTCTGATATACATAACCATTTATCTTGATTTGTAAATATTGAAAGATTTTCATCATTAATTACAGAAACAAATTTTTCGACAGCTTGTAAAGACGCTTCAATAGTTGGCTCAAATGAGAAGCCTGCTTCATTTGGTTCGTTTCTATGGAGTCGCTCATTTTTTTTATAAGGATTTATACTGCGCCCGTCAGGCTTTAGAATATTTACTAAAGGTACGAGGTTTTTTTTGTGTATACTCATATAGCCACACCCTTGTACAGATGGTTGCCCCTGAAAAACTTCGTTTTCATACATATAAACATAGAGGGGGAGTTGAAAATCTTTTAGTTCATTATTATCTTGCTTAATACAAATTGAACGCGTTGGAGTTTTACCTGTTTTAAAATCTACAATAAATTTACCCTCAGTGGTTGTTTCATCGCCTTTCAAGTCTAATACACAATCAATAGTACCAACAAGTATGTAATCATCCTTCTCAATTTGTACTTCTTTTTCTAAGCTGCTAACATAACTACCTTGAAACCAAATCGAAAACTCAGTAAAAAAGTCCGTTAATGTTTGAACATAACTTTCTGCTTGAGACTTAAATAACTCAATTGTTAACTTGCTCAGTCCCTTAATCCCACATGATAGTGGAAATCCTTCTACAACATCTCGAGTAGTTGTTTCAATTAAACGTAATATTGAAATTGATAGCACGTTACCTTTTTCTATACTTAAAGGTTTATTTTCTATCTTAAAATGTGTAAGAATCTGTCTCAAGACTTCATGATAAAAGGTCCCAATATAAACATCATCTATTAAATCAGTTTCTAAAGTATAATTATCTATATTTAGTATTTTAGTAAAAAGCCACTTTATTGGGCATTCATAAAAATCTTTTAAGGTTGTTGGCGAAACTATTAGTTTGGAGTCTCTAAAAATTTTTGAACTAATTTTATCTCTTAACATTTTCACAAAACTATTGTTTATGGTATCTGTTGTTACAGAATATTTGTTAATCCAGTTAAAAAACCCTTCATGCTGCATAGAATGTATTGTTTTTAGGTTTGCTTCACTATTTGAAAATAATTTCTTTTCCATGAAGTAGGGGTCAATGCTACTATCTTCTTCCTTTGCTGTGTTCCCCTCATTTTTAGTTAATACCTCAATTGGTAATAAAGAGTTGTATGGAATCTCATATCCTAAAAAACTGTTTTGACTACACGAAAAACGTATCGTGCGACTACTATGAGATGCATAAAGATTTACAAAATGTTCAGACGTATTTTCATCTTTTACACCAAGTAAATTGCGTTTATCATCTCTTAGAAAGTTAAAAACTTTATTTGACACTGTTAATGCGTTTTGAGAAGAATGTAAAATTATGTGCTGCTTATATGGAGCCGATGCTGCAAGTTTATAGGTAAATACATTTACTCCATTTTCTTTTGATTGAATTACATACTCTTTTGAGTTTAGCTGTTCAATAAAGAAAGTAAGGGGATTTACCGTTTGTGTTGCCTCTGGATAGCTTTTTTCTAAATCTCGCAATACTGTTAGCTCTGATATGCAGCGACTCATAATAATATCGGTTTCGAGAGAAATATTTTTATAATCAAAAAATGTCTCTCTAAACCTATTGTAATGCATACTTAAAAAATCAAAAGTGTCTGCATTTGCAATTTTTGTAATGCTATCTTTTAAGGCTTTATAATAGTCTTTTGAAAGTTCTTCCGTATATGCATTTTTAAATGCTTCAAGCCAAATATCTAAACCATCGTATGAAAAAAGACAATTGTTTTGTATTCCAAAATTAATGAGCTCTTCAGCAATTTCATTATTTTTCCATGGAAAAACTGGGTCTAATATGAGATTTTTCATTGATTCAAAGGAAAAGTTTTCAACATAACAATCTTTAATAAGAGAAAAGAGCCTTCCTCCTGGGTATGCAGACAAGGACTTTCCGTTTCTTAGACGCACAGGTATATTATACAGCAAGAACTCTTGTAATAAGTAGGGCTCAAAAGTTTCAAGGTTATTGACACTAACGGCAATGTCGCTCCACTGAAGAATTTGCCCAGATTCATCTGGTACCGTGCATATGTGCTTTATATATAATGCTAATTCTTTAATCTCGCTTCTTGAATTAGAATACTGATATACTTCATTTTGTTGTGATTCTTTATCGATATAGATAAGTTGTATACCATCTGTATTTTCTAGAATTTCTTTGTACTCATAAAAATCTTGTATTATATCTGGATGAACAATATAGTATCTGTTTTCACTTGTACGAAAAGGAGGACGCTCCCATGCTGGATCAAAAAAATCATGTTTGTTTAAGAATAATTCGTACTCATTTTTTAATGTTAAAAGGTCTGCATCTTCATGGTCATATATATTGGTGTGCTTTATTTTTTCGTACCAAGAATGTAATTGTGGTAGTATTTTTGTTATCCAATCTGCAAAAGACTCAGAGCTTGAGGCATACTCAGGATTTATTATTGTTGTAAATAAATTGTTTCTTTTATTTTTTTCAATAACTGCATGAGCAAAAAATTTTCGTAATACTGCCGGTATTGATGTTTTATCTTGATGTTTTGAGCGAATGCATTCTGCTTTAAAACTATCCCAAGCAATAAAACGATCTCTAGAAATTGCTTCAATGAGTCCACTTTCTAATATGTATTCACACCATCTACTTGCAGCAATATCAGTCGGAAATACAAAATAGATATTTTGGTCGTGAAGGTTATGCTTTATTGCCTCAAATACCTTTTTCATATGTTATAGTGTATCATAAAGATATTGTATTGTCAAAGAAAATCAATATTTTATTATCTTTATATTTTTATCGATAAATAAATATTTGTTTAATATTGAACATTAGTACATTTTTAACTTGACAACCTAAAATTTACGTGATATCATTTATATATAGGGAGGACTGATAAAATTGCCTCCGTGTAATTTTATCGTTTAAAATATTTCAGTCGTTGACCTGCAGTGTTTTGGATTTACGTCCTCCTTTATCCCATAGATGGGAGATATAAGGAGTAGCTTTATGGAAAAAGTTATGCTAAAAACACGTAAAAACGTAACAGTTGGTTGTTCAAACGAACAAAATCTACAAGCATTTATTACTGAGGTTTTTTCCGCTGTAATTGATACTTTTCGGTTTACAGACGAAGAACATGCTTGGTTTGTCGAAAAAGAGGTTGCTCAATTAATTGCTGCAATTCCATATGTGGCAGGCTGTGATGATGCAAAAAGAACTGCTGTTGCACATCTTGCTATATATCTTACTGATTTAAGAGGCGCAGACGCAATTTTTGAACATACAAAAAGTGATAATATTTCTGTATATACACGACTACGCTTAATTTCAACATTTAAAGGTGGCGATGAAAGTGT
>CAYJMR010000086.1:0-7551 GCA_964371375.1 uncultured Treponemataceae bacterium | reverse complement strand
CAGATGTTTCGAGGCTTGGATCAAAGTCGTTGTTGTGCATAATTTTTTTTGGGAGAGCTTTTCCTATCCCTGCAATTCTTACTAGCATTCAATATCCTTAAAGTAAATTATTGTAATGACGAAAACATTTAATATGTCATAATAAAATACACGAAATCAAACAAAATGTCAACACTTGTACACTATTTTATAATAGCGATAAAAAAAGTGTTTAATTCTAAAATGACAATTGCGCAAATATTCAATATCTGTTATAATGTCATAATGATAAACTTAGTTGCCCTCTGCTCAATCGGAGCAGAAAAGATACTTTCAAACGAGATAAAATTACTTGGCTACAAGCCACTAGGAAACTCTCCAGGTCGCGTTCGCTATGAATGTCCTGAAGAAGGTTTGTTCCGCTCTAATCTATGTTTAAGAACAGCAGATAGAGTCTACTTACAGCTAGCAGCCTTTATTGCTGAAGATTTTGATGCACTTTTTGACGGCGTGTATGCAATCAATTGGCAAGATTATTTTAAAAAAGATGTACGTATTCACCTAGATAAGGTTAGAACTTTTAGAAGTAAG
Source organism: uncultured Treponemataceae bacterium (assembly GCA_964371375.1). Classification (GTDB taxonomy): domain Bacteria; phylum Spirochaetota; class Spirochaetia; order Treponematales; family Treponemataceae; genus CAYJFX01. Next base: position 6,981 of record CAYJMR010000086.1, on the reverse strand, counting down.
CTAACTTCCGAACACAGTATTCAGAAAATTGCTCACAAAGCTATGTGTAAAAAATTAGGATTTGTGTGGGGAATGGAAGTCCTACCTGAGACAGGAAACAAAGCAGATATTCGTATTTATATAGAAAAAAATGAAGTGAGTGTGCTGCTAGATTTATCGGGGAAACCTCTCAACCGTCGAGGATATCGTATGGACGGAGGAATAGCACCCATTAGAGAAACTCTTGCAGCAACACTTTTGCATGTAATGTGTTGGAGAAGAAAAACGCCTTTACACGATGCTTTTTGTGGCTCGGGAACTATTGTAAGTGAAGCAATGCTTTATGCACATAATGTTGCACCAGGCTTTGGTCGCAGGTTTGATTTAGAAAATCTTACCATTTTTAATGCAAAAGAAGCAGACGAAATTAAGAAAAAAGAAGCGGAAAAAATACGTACAGATGTTGTTTGTAGAATTACTGGAACAGATATCGATTTTTCTGCAGTTGAAAGAGCTCGGGAAAACATAGAGAGGGCTTGTGTTACGGCAGGAAGAGCCTTGCAGCTTATTGGAAGTGACAATAGAATCCCACGTCCTGAAATAGATATTGCTGACTTTCGTGAATTATCTGCACCCTATGATACAGGATTAATTCTTTCAAATCCTCCTTATGGAGAAAGAATAGGAACAGAAGAAGAGATAAATATGCTTTATAAAGATATGTCAGACTTAATTAAAAGTTTCCCTGGTTGGGAAATGGGCTTTATTACAGCAGACATGGATTTTGAATCAAAGTTTGGAAAAAAGGCTATTTCAAGAAAAGCTTTGAAGAGCGGTATATTAGATACAACATTGTTTATGTACGAAAATAAAGGTAAAGAGGAATAAAATGGGAATTGTTGTTGATCATGAAAAAAGAAAAAAGGCGATATTAAAAAAAGCACTGGATGTTTTTGTTGATGAAGGTTATGAGGATGCCACTTTTCAAAAAATTGCTAATAAATGTGGCATAACTCGCACAACACTATATATATACTTTAAAAACAAACGAGAGATATTTTTGTGGAGCATAAAGCAGCTTACAGAGGGCTTAGAAAGCGCAATACAAGGTGTTATAGTTGATACACAAAAAAACTATTCAGAAAAACTTACCGGACTAATGGAATGCATTTTTAATGAGTGTCTAGAAAACCGAGAACTTTTTGGTGTCGTTTTGGCATATTTAATACAAGTGAAAAAATCGGGGAAAGATCCAAATGCAAAGGTGCGCCGTCGTATTGTACGCCTTAGGCACTTGCTTTCAACAATTCTTATTGCAGGTAAAAAGGCCGGAGAGTTTAAAAACATTAATGTTAAGGCTGCAAATGAACTATTCTATTCGCTTATTGAGTCGGCAGTATTTAAGCTCGCTATCTTAGATCAAAAAGAAATTAGTGAGATGAATTATTCAATTCAACTTGCCGTAAGCGGAATAGTTGCAGAAAAAAAATAATCATCACAGGGAGATATTCTTGCTAATTGCCCTATATTGCAGTTTACTTTTGTTTTTAGGCTATATATCCTTTTGCTTTCCAATTGGGCTAATAGTATTTAGGAAACTAACTGTTCGCTCTGAGTATGAAAAAAAATCTGTTGTGGATACAGTTAGCCATGTAAAAGATGAAAAAATAATGGTTCCATTATTACAAGCTAAGGAAGAATGGCAAAATAAACCAATAGAAAAAGTTTCTATTGCGATGGAGTCAATTCGAGGAATAGGCTCTTTTTTTTCTAGTCTTGTATCAAAAAACACACTGAGTGCTGACCTTTGGTTGCACCAACAATTTAATACTAATAAAACACTGGCAATTTTAGTACATGGTTTTACCGATTCTTCTTCGGGCCTAGCCTATCTTGCCGAATCGTACAACGACAGAGAAATATCAACGCTATCAATAAATCTTCGTGGGCATGGAGAAAGTGGAGGAAGCTTCACTGGGTTAGGTTCTTATTTAACTGACGGATATGATATTACTACTTGGGTGAGTTATCTTAGAAAGCGCTTTGGAGCAGATATCAAAATTATCTTACATGGTGTGTCTATGGGGGGGGCAGCAGTAATACAGGCTGCATTTAAGTATTCACTTCCCGTAAGCCTTGTTGTTGCAGATTGTTCTTTTGCAAATTATGGGCAAAATGCAAAAAAAATGATTCAAAGTTTTTTTCCAAAGGGCTGGTTTAGTTCTCTAATAATTCTTGGGATTTATTTTTCGGCAAACATCAGCAATCTCTTTGTAAATGGTTTTTTCTTTAGCAAAAGTAATCCCCAAAAAGTACTTTCAGAGGCATGTGACACGACAATTCCGATACTCATTTTCCATGGTGGAAAAGATTCTCTTGTAGCCATAGATTGCGCAAAAGAGCTCTATATTTCTGCTCGGGAACCAAAAAAGATGGTAGTAATTGAGGATGCCCCCCATATTGGAAGTTGGTTTTATGAAAAAGAAAAATATATGAATGAGGTATTAAGCTACTTGCGAGATTAGCATTTATGCTTTAAAATAAAAAAAAGGGTCGCCAAAGGAGGAGGAAATGCGACCCTTTCTAAATAATTTTCTTGTTATCATGAATATAATGTATTGCAAAAAAAATGTCAATGCTTTTTCAAGAAATATCTAACTTTTTTTGCGGTTTTTTGCGGTTTTTTACAGTATTGTTGCAATATTTCGTGTTTTTTGTCAAAATAACCCAAAATAAGTAAACTAGGAGACCTACTTGCAATCAAAAAGAAAAATAGCAATAGCAATAGTTCCTATGGAATGTAAGGATTCTGTACTGGAGTCAATTATTTTAAATGGGTCTACGCACGTGATGAGCTTTGAAGCGCGGGGGACGGCCGAAGTTGCCTTGCTCCAAACATTGGGCTTGGGGCAAACAAAAAAAGCTTTGATTGCATTTGTACAAGATGAGAAAAAAACTTGTGCATGTGATGCTTTGATTGCGGTAATGGATAAGACTTCCGAGCATACAGGAATACTTTTTACTGTTCATATGGAGACAAACGTTGTGAAGGATAAAACGAATCATTTATTGGTATGCGTTATTGTAAACGCAGGATATGCCGAAGCAGTAATGCAAGAAGCAAAAAAGGCTGGTGCTCGCGGAGGGACGATAATAAACGCCCGAGGAACAGGAAAAGAGCAAGACATGGATTTTTTTGGGATTCAAATTGTACCTGAAAAAGAAATGCTTGTAATGGTGGCAGAAAGAGAGCTTGCAGAAAAATTGGTTGAAGTTGTCAAGGCACACCCACTTTTAACTAATCCCGGTTCAGGGCTTGTGTTTACACTTCCTGCAGAAAGCTGCACGCGCCTTGGAGGGAGTCCTGCTTGATTTCTGAGACAGACAGTGTTTTAGAAAAAGCTAAAATTTTTCTAGAGCTACAACCAAAAGTTAAAGAGGCCATTAGCAATAATTTTCTCGTGTATGACACAATTGATTCTACTAATGTAGAGGCTAAACGACTTCTAAAAGAAAGCAAAATCTCATCCCATGGAGCAGTGATTTTAGCAGAACATCAAAGTGCCGGAAAAGGAAGGTTAGGACGTAGTTTTTACTCTCCAAAAAATAAAGGCATTTATATTTCGGTACTATATGGTGGCTCAGAATTTTTAAAAAGACACAATGATTCAGTTGCGATAACCGTTTCTGCTGCAGTTGCAGTAAGGAGAGCCCTTGCAGAGTTTGGGGTATTCACTAAAATAAAATGGGTAAATGATCTTTTTCTGAAAAATAAAAAGGTTTGCGGTATTTTGGTTGAAGGGGTTTTTTCTACCCTTGAAAAAGGTACGACAGGAGTTGATAGCTATATTATTGGAATAGGTGTAAACGTTTTTGAAGATGAAGATGGTTTTCCCGATGAGCTAAAGGCTATTGCAGGAAGTATAGGCAAGGGTGTTGATAGAAATGTTCTTGTTGCAAGCATAATAAATAATTTATTTTTTGTTTTAACACAGACTCCAATGTCCGTGATAGATGAATATAGAGAACACTCTCTCGTGCTCAATAAAAAGGTTACCGTTATAACTCCAAATGAAAAATATTCTGCAAAAGTTATTGCAATAACTGATGAAGCTCACTTAACAGTTGAGAGAGACAACGGAGCAACTGAAACTCTTTTATCCGGTGAAATTAGTTTGCGATTATAAAAAAGGCTGTCTACACACTTTCGTGGTGACAGCCTTTGGCTTAAATAGTAATTACTTCGTAGTTGGTAGAACCAAGGCCAATTTTTTCAGCATGTTCTAATTGTGCTTTCCAATTTGTTGTTGGGTGAAGATCAAAAAAGTGGTCGCCATGAGATAGTTTTCTGTCCTTCATTATGGTATCCCTGAGAAGTGGCTCTGCATTTGCAGCTGCAGCACAGGCAAAATCTAATGCAACAGGATCAAAAGAAGCAAACATTCCTACATCTGCTATAATAGGCGCATCATTTTCTGCATGACAATCACAATTTGGAGAAACATCTACAACGAGGGAAATATGAAAATGAGGTCGGTCGTTTAGAATAGCATGTGTATATTCAGCCATTTTTTTACATAAAACATCATTTGACTCATCCCAGCTCACACCAATGGCATCTGTGGGACATACCCCAATACACCGCCCGCAACCCACACATTTATCATGGTTTATAGCTGCTTTTGGAGAAAAAGCTATGGCATCATGCGCACATTGCTTTGCACATTTTTTGCATGCTATACAAGCTTCAGGATTTACAGAGGGCTTTCCTGAATTGTGCATTTCGCACTTTCCTGCGCGACTGCCGCATCCCATTCCAATGTTTTTGATTGTTCCACCAAAGCCAGTTCCCTCGTGTGCTTTAAAGTGTGTTAAAGAAAGAATAATATCAGCATCCATAACGGCTCGGCCAATTTTTGCTTCTTTTATGTATTCTCCATTTGGGACAGGCACGTATACTTCATCAGTTCCTTTTAAACCATCGCCAATGATTATATGGCACCCGGTAGAAAAAGGGCTAAATCCATTCTCATAAGCAGCCTCAATATGGTCAAGTGCATTTTTGCGTCTTCCAACATATAGCGTATTACTATCTGTTAAAAAAGGTTTACCACCGAGACTTTTTACCATATCTACAACTGTTTTTGCATAATTAGGTCGAAGATATGAAAGATTCCCCGGCTCTCCAAAATGGATTTTTATTGCTGCAAATTTGTTTTTAAAGTCAATATTTTCAATACCAGCTTTTTTCATAAGGCGTGTTAATTTTTGTTGTAAATTTTCTTCTGCTGTTGCTCGAAAATTTGTAAAGTATACTTTTGATTTGTCTGCCATTGTGAGAACTCCTATGTTTTTTTGTCTTTTAACTAATTGTAGTTTATTATTTAAAAAAACACAAGGTATGATTTTGTTGACTAATAGAATATATTTTGATAGACTAAAGCTCGGAACTTTGGGGGAACACAATGAAAAAAATCTTTTTAAGCTGCTTACTTCTTTTGCTTGCAAGCATAACTTTTTCACAAGAAAAAGAATCTGCTATGCCTTTGGTTGATGCTCTCTTAAAAGAAGACCTATATAAGAATGAAGATGTACTGTCACAATTATCATTGGATTTAACAGGGATTGAAAAATATATATTGTACGTTGATTATAAAAAAGATGCAACACTTCCGTTTGTATTAAATACTTTTCTTGGGTATGGGATAGGTTCTTTTGTGCAAAGAGATTTTTTAGGTGGTGGTATCGCATTGGCGGGAGGTTTGATAGGTACCGGTTTAATTACGTATGGAGCAATTGTAATGCCTCTTAATCTTTTAACAATGGGGCAAGTGTCTACTGGTATATATACACTTGTAGCGGGGGGTATAATAATAATTGGAACGCGCATTTTTGAAATGATTAGACCGCTTACATATGCAAAAGCATTTAATGAAAAACTTGAAGACGTTCTTGGTTTATCAAAGCTAGCTTATTCCGCATTACCTACATATGATTTTGAACACAAAGAACCTGTACTTATTGCATCCGTAGGTTTTAAGTTATAGACAGTTAAAAAAAAAACCAAGCATACGCTTGGTTTTTTTGTTGTTTTTTACTCTGTAAAGTGTCCGATACTTCTAATCTTTTGATTTCTGTAGCGTACCAGAACTTCGCCCTTATGCTTTTTAAGCTCGCGGATATCTTTAATAATTTGTTTTTGAATTCTATCTGCAACCTGTTGTGGGTTTGTATGAGCCCCATCTTCTGGTTCTTCAATAATTCCGTGAAGCATTTTCATGTCCATAACATCTTTGCTGGTAATTTTAAGCATTGCTGCAGCATCTTGAGCTCTTGAAGAGTCTCTTAGCAAAATTGATGCACAACCTTCAGGTGAAATTACTGAAAAAATGGCATTTTCGAGCATATAAATTTTATCACTTACACCAATTCCGAGAGCCCCACCTGAACCACCTTCACCGATAATGATACAGATTACAGGAGTTTTTAGTTGGCTAAACTCACGCAAATTTACTGCAATGGCTTCACCAATACCGCGCTCTTCAGCTCCAAGACCAGGGAAAGCACCTTGTGTGTCTACAAAGGTGATAATTGGGCGCTTAAACTTTTCTGCTTGTTTTGCAAGTCTGAGAGCTTTTCTGTAGCCTTCTGGGTTTGCCATACCACCATTTCTATCGATTGTTTCTCGAAGATTTCGTCCTTTTTGGTTTCCTATGACAGTTACTGGCATTCCATCTAAAAAGCCAATACCGCCAATAAGTGCCATATCATCGCCGTAGTAGCGGTCTCCGTGGAGCTCTGTAAAGTCGTCGATAATCATATCGATGTAATCAAGGGCTCTTGGTCGGTCTGAGTGTCGAGCAAGTTCAACATGGCGCCATGTTTGTGCCGCTTGATGATTATTGTTTAATTTTTCTGTAATTGTTTGTAGTTCTTTTGTGATATCAAGCCCTGATTTTTGCGCAATAGCATTAAGGCTGTCTAAAAGATTTTGTTCCATTT
>CAYJMR010000085.1:0-7677 GCA_964371375.1 uncultured Treponemataceae bacterium | reverse complement strand
TTGAACAGAGCCTTCCCACGTACCAAGATAATTTTGTGGAATATATGGAGTACCATCAGCATTTTCAAATACATACGGGGCATCTTCTAAAACGGTTGCTTCCGTAAATTTTCTAGACTCAATTGCTGCTGTATATACCAAGGGCTTAAAAGAACTTCCCGGTTGTAACATAGCCTGTGTGGCCCTAATAAATTGATTATCTTGTGTATACTCGCTTCCACCGACAAGAGCAGTAATATATCCTGTTGAGTTTTCAAGCGAAATCATCGTACCTTCAACAGTGGTTTTTTTACTGTCTGCACTTGCTAGTGCATTAGCTCTATTAACAATACCTACCTTGAGTTCATCTATATCAAACATTAATGAAAGCACATCAATAACAGGATTAAGCTCATTTTTATATGTAGCATATGAGTTTACTTGCACACGTTGCTCTGAGACTTTAAGTTGAGGAATATCAAAAACAAGTGATATCAGCTCTGTCATTGGCGCATAAGTTTGTATGTCGCGTCTGTCCCCTGTGTTACTTCTTTCATATCGTCTGTTTGCTTCTGCAATCCAATACTCCATAACACTTTGAGCTGCTAACTGATGTTTCATATTCATAGTAGTGTGAACAGTATATCCGTCAGTGTATACATTCATTGTACCATACATCATATCTTCAAGTTCACGCCTTACATACTCACTAAACCAAGGAGCTTTATCATCCCTTAAAAAATATGCAGAGGAACTTATTCGTGTAAAATCAAAGTTTAGCCAAAAATCTTCATATTGTCTTTCGGCCTCTTCTTGCTCTAGATAGCCATAGGCCACCATTTCATCCAATACATATTTTTGACGATCCATCGCCCTGTTGGGGTTTTCAAAAGGATTGTAATACGTTGGATTTGATAATTGAATAACAAGTAGCGCTGCTTCCGCTGCAGTTATTTCTTGGGCATCATGACCAAAATAGTATTCTGATGCAGAGTTTACACCATACGTACCATCGCCTAAATACACTTCATTTAAGTACAGTTCTAATATTTCTTCTTTTGAGTAGCGCCTTTCCATCTGAATTGCCCACCAAAGCTCAAATATTTTTCGAGTAATGGTAATTTCAGTTCTGTCAAGATAAAGCGTACCTGCAATTTGCTGCGTGAGAGTACTTCCCCCACCAAGATTCATGCCAAATACTTGACCTATTGCAGCTCGTACTATTGAAATAATATTAAAACCAAAATGTTCAAAAAAGTTATCGTCTTCCCGTGTGGTCAAAGCATCAATAAGATGTTGAGGTAGTGAATTATATTCAACTATTTGTCTTTTTTCATCAGAAGCAAATTCGGTGATGAGTTCACCATTAATATCTAAGAGCCTTGTAGGAAGGGTTGTTCCAAACTCTGTAAAGTGTTCATTATTTTTGATATTTACTGTTTCTGCTATAAGCACACCTAAAAAACCACCAATTAGCAGTATAGAAAAAATGCTTAGTCCTAAAACAATATAAATATTTCGTCTATTTCTTTCCACTCTAACAGTTTAGTAAAGTATGGCTCTTTTGTCAAGGTCAAAAAAAAGACCGACACGAATGTCGGTCATGCCATCAAGGCAGTCGAGCGAGCAATGGGTGGGAGGGGATTTGCTCACCCGACATTATTAATATCGGGTCAAAGTGTAAAAATCTTTAATATATTTTTAGATAAGTTTTCTTTATTCTTCTGTGATATCAACATCAAAAGAAACATCAATATTATAGGTTTTACCATTTAGAACTTCAAGAGTACGAATAATTTCATATTCCCCTATTGAAAATCGTAAATGATTTTTTCCTGTTTCTACTTTTATTGGCTCTGAAAAATCATGATATTCAATGTCATTTAAAAAGAATTGAGTGTTCTCAGGAGCAGAAATAGTTAACAAGGGAGCAATATCTTGCAATTCTATTTCTACATATGTATCTTTTGCTTTTTCTATAGTAAAAGTTTGGACTTCGTTTCTAAAAAACTCAGAAGACACTGTAACATGGTGCATGCCCGTATCTAGCAATATTTCTTTATTAGAAAACTCAATCAAGTCATCATCAATAAATACAATAAAAGGATATTCATTTGTATTACCCCTGATCTCTGATGGGTAGGTAACCATGAGATTTAGAATTCCCTTGTTTGCTAATACCGGTTTAAGTTCAACTTCAATCGAACTATCCCACAAACCATCAGGTACACCTTTCATTACTATGTGAACACGAAAAAATATATCGCTTATAGGATCATCTAGTGGTAAAAGTATAGTGCTTGTGTATGGGTCATCACTTAGCTTTGCTTCTTGTACTAAAGGTATGTCTAAATAATATGTTAATCTATTAGTAAAAGTACCTATAAGCACTCTCTCTGCATTATAATCAATTATGCTCTCTGTAGGCGACGGTTGGATATCTCTATAAAATGAATATGCAACAGCTCCCCCATAGTCAGCTAAAGCAGCAGGAATTTTTATCTTTAACTGCACAGCTTGCAAAAGAAGTCTCTCTTCAGGTAATAGGATATGCAAAGCTTCTCCCATTCCCAGTGTAAGTACTTTTACATCAGTTTCATTATTCATTTCTGTTTGTACAATCTTTTTTACACGAAATGATTCCGAAAAAAGGGATTGAGATAGTAACAAAATTATTATTAATGCTATAAGCCTTTTCATTTTAAAAGCCATATTCTCCTATTTATTGCCAATAATTATTTATTAAAGAAGCAGGGTCTTGTGCCCGACTTCCTATTCTAATTTCAAAGTGTAAGTGTGGGCCTGTTGATAGACCAGTATTCCCAACCGTACCAATTTGCACACCCTTTTCGGTTATCTCACCTGCTATTACACTAAATGTATCTAAGTGTGCATATAAACTTTGTGTATTATTATCGTGCTCAAGTATTATATAATTACCATACACATGGTCTATACCGGCATAGACTACAATGCCCGATTTACTCGCAAATACAGGAGTGCCAATGGGCGCTGCAATATCTGTTCCGTTATGGAAGGTTCTTTCGCCGGTAAAAGGACTTATCCGTGAACCAAACGAAGATGATATAACCCCTGTTTCTAAAGGTGCAATCATACTTGAGTCAGCAAAAAAGGCCCTTTCTGTAGGACTTAGTTTTGCCCCAGGAATATAACTATACGCACCAGAATCTAGTTGCAATAAGCCATAATCCTCACTTTTAGCATACCGTGTTTTTAAAAGAAACTCAAGGGGTGTATTTGGTTTTTCAGCTATAAAGAGTCCTGCACTACTCGGAATATAAAGTGTTTTTCCGGTCAAAACAGAATCAATAAAGGCAACACCATTTAAAGTTGCTAACGATTCGTATGAAATATTAAACCTAGCTGCAAGTGAAAGTAAATTATCATTCTCCGTGACTGTATAGGTATAGATTGTTGTCAGGGGTCTTTCTTTTTTTGCGAGTAAAATGTAATTTTCACTTACTTCTTGCGTAAATTGTTTGAATAGTGGGTCTGAATAATTGAGTATTTTTATATTTGGAAAGCGAAAAGATCGCGAAATCTGTGGCACCTTTGGTGCAACAGAAGAAATATCTACAGAAAATAGCATCCCTAGCTGAAAAGATAAGAGTATAACTATAATTAGCCGTATTACATGTTTATATGAAAACATCATAGACAATTATATCATACTATGTCAAAAAAAAATAGAGTATGCATTACAAAATTGTAAACATACTCTATTGCAAAGTGTTATAATAAAATTATAACTTATTCTTGATGGATTGCGTCAACAGGGCAAACTGATGTACATGCTGAACAATCAACACATGTACCGGCGTCGATTACTCTAACTCCGTCACCTTCTGAAATTGCGTTAACAGGACATTCACCTTCGCATGCTGCGCAGTTGATACAATCGTCATTAATTTTGTGTGCCATAGTTTTTCTCCTTGAAAATACGTTTTATCTATTTTTATTATATAATGCAAAGTCTTGTTAGCGCAAGTTAACACAAGTTTTTTTCATACATTATTTTTCACTTGCACATATATATAGAATAGTGCATAATGACTATAGAAACTATTTTTAGGAGTGTTTAATGGATATTTTAAAAATGATTGACCATACTGTTTTAAAAGCGACGGCTACAAAACAAGATATAGAAAAACTTTGTGCAGAGGCAAAAGAATTTGGGTTTGCTTCCGTATGTGTAAACCCCGTACATGTGCCGTTGGCGGCGAACCTTTTATCTACTCAAAATAAAGATGGCTATTACCCTGCAGTGTGTACTGTTGTGGGATTTCCTTTGGGAGCATCAAATTCAGAAATTAAGGGTGCAGAAACCATTGCAGCTGTTTTAGATGGAGCGCACGAGATTGACATGGTCATCGATGTTGGAGCTGCAAAAGAAGGCAGGTGGGATGATGTACAAGCAGACATAGAAAATGTTGTAATTTCAGCAAGAGATGCCCACGCTATGGATGAGAGAAAAAACGATATCAATGCTGTAAACCCTATTGATCGCCCTGTTATTGTAAAAGTAATTTTTGAAAACTGTTACCTAACAAAGGATGAAATTGCTAAAGCTTGCGAATGTGCAAAAAAAGCAGGTGCTGACTTTGTAAAAACTTCTACAGGTTTTGGTACCCCCGGAAATGACAAAGACGGAAAACCAATTGCAATTGGGGCAACCCCTGAGGATGTCGCATTAATGCGAAAAACAGTAGGTGCTGAAATGGGAGTAAAAGCTGCGGGCGGAATACGAGATTTAGCTTCTGCAAAAGAAATGGTCGAAGCCGGTGCTACAAGGCTTGGATGTTCTGCAGGACTCATTATAGCAAAGGAACTTTTAGGTCAAAATGTAGAAAAAACAACTAGTGGTTCATACTAGTACATGTTTTTATTTAATGCTATATCAATCTTAAAAAATCATACTTCTCATGAAACAATTCCATCTAATAAGGATTTTTTAGCTAATACAGTGCGTATTGCATGGCCTGCTGCCCTTGAATCTTTTTTAATGGCGCTAACAGTCTTTGTTGATACAATTATGGTAGGCTCCTTAGGGTCCTTTGCTATTGCAGCAATTGGGCTTACAAACCAGCCTAAATTTATTTGCTTGGCTGTTTTTATTGCTTTAAGTACTGCAATAAGTGCTGTAACAGCACGACGTAAGGGCGAAGAAAAACAAGATGAAGCTAACCAAGTACTTTTACAATCTATAGCATTAATTATTGTTCTTGGCATTGCTATTACTGCCCTCGCCCTTATCTTTACCGAAGAAATACTCATTTTCGCAGGAAGCCAAGCAGATACTCATGAGGAGTCAGTAGGCTATTTTCGAATTATAATTTCTGGACTTTTATTTCAGGCTCTTACTATGGGAATAAACGCCGCACAACGTGGAGTTGGAAAAACAAAAATTAGCATGAGAGCAAATGTGAGCATGAGCCTAGTAAATGTTGTCTTAAATTATTTACTTATTGGAGGTAACTTTGGGTTTCCTGCTCTCGGTGTTCGTGGAGCCGCCATTGCCACCCTACTCGGCTTTTTTACAGGCTTTGTAGTTTCGTTAATTTCAGTTTTACGAAAAAATGAATATCTGTACTTATTTTTTAAAACAAACACATTGCATTTTAAAAGTAGAATTTATCGTAGCCTATTTAAGGTTGGAAGCGGAACTTTTATAGAACAAGTATTCTTGCGCATAGGTTTTTTACTCTACGCACTTGTTGTTGCAAACTTAGGAACTATTGCATTTGCAGCCCACCAAATTGGCATGACTATAATTACCATTTCGTTTTCAATTGGAGATGGTTTGTCTGTTGCAAGTGTTTCATTAGTTGGCCAAAGTTTAGGACAAAAACGTTCAGACCTTGCACGTGTGTACGGCGCCTTTTGTCAACAATTGGGCTTTTTATTTTCACTTGTTATAGCAATTGTATACATCATTTTTGGTCAGCACATTTACTCGCTTTTTGCAACAGATGCGGCAATTCTTGAGTATGGTAGCATCATAATGAGACTTGTTGCTTTTATTGTAATGCTTCAAATTGCACAATTGATTTTTGGAGGTTGCTTGCGTGGAGCTGGTGACACAAAATACACTGCCTTTGTTTCTTTGGTAAGTGTTGCCTTTGTTCGCCCATTTTCTGGCTGGCTTTTTGTCTACCCCTTACAAATGGGCTTAATTGGTGCATGGGTAAGTTTATTATTTGATCAAGTACTCCGCTTTTTGCTTACTAGACATAGGTTTAAGGGTGGAAAGTGGCAGAATATTAATTTATAATGTATAATTAATATTACCATAGCAGTATTGTAAAACGATAGCGCCCACCAGTAGAAAAAATTTGAGACAGCCAAAATGAGTTCTACACAGTGAAATAATCCCATTAATCATTACTTGTAAATTATCACCCTTTCCATTGACACAGCTCAATAAAAAAGTTAGACTAAACTTACAGAAAAAATTACAGGAGCAATATAATGAAAAAACTGCTTACCCTTACCCTACTATTCCTTGCAAGTTTAGTTTTTGCAAGTGGAAATAACGAGTCAAACATTGAAACTATTCGTGTTTCAGGATTAAACGGACCATCAAGTATAGGGCTGGCGTACCTTTTTGAAAATCCACCCGTAGTTGACGGAATACCTTCTACCTTTGAAGTAAGTGCAAGCCCTGACGTCCTTTTGCCAAAACTTTTAAAAGGCGAAGTTGATATTGGAATACTACCTGCAAATGTTGCGGCAAAAGTCTACAATGCCAATAACGGTTCAATTATTTTGGCTGGTATTACAGGGCAAGGAATGATGTCTATTGTTAGTAAAAACACAACTATTACAAGTTTAGAAGACTTAAAAGGTAAAAAACTCACTGTGGCAGGTCAAGGTGGCACTCCAGAGTACCTTATTCGCTATCTATGTGAGGCAAGTGGAATTGCGATTGGCGAAGGGGAAAACAGTATCGAACTTGATTTTTCTATTCCAACAGCAGAAATTGCACCTGCTCTTATTAGCGGAAAAATTGAGCATGCCCTTTTGGTAGAACCTTTTGCAAGCGTTGCCATTATGCAAGATACATCTAAAGAAGTTACACGTATTATAGATATTCAAAAACTGTACATGGAAATAAGTGGCAACACTGAAAACTACCCTGTTACAGCCCTTGTTGTTCGAAATGATTTTGCAAAAGAAAACGCAAAAGTGTTAAGAGTATTTTTAGAATCTGTTGAAATGTCAATTGAATGGGTAAATGAAAACCCAAGTGAAGCTGGTAGTTTAGTTGAAAAACATGCACTTGGATTAAAATCGGCAATTGTTACACGCTCTATTCCAACATCATCTTTACAGTGGATTTCTGCAATGGATGCACAAAACAGCATAGAAGATTTACTGAGATTATTTTTAGTATCTAACCCAGACTCAATTGGTGGAAAACTCCCCGATGAAGGATTCTATTTTAAGTAATGTACAATTTACAATGTATAATGTATAATTGTTAGGGGTTAATTCTTCGACAGGCTCAGAATGACAGATTTACAGTTTAGAATGACAGACTTGGTAAAATAAGTGTCACCCTGAGCGAGGTCGAAGGGTCTTATAAGGGAAAATTTACTATGCAAATAAAAAACACACTAACGTCTATTCTCTACTCGTTTTTACTACCCCTAGCAGTAATTCTCATTCTATGGATTA
>CAYJMR010000084.1:0-7880 GCA_964371375.1 uncultured Treponemataceae bacterium | reverse complement strand
CCCTCTTTTATAAACTTTTCATTTTCGCTATAATACGTTCATGCAAAAAGAAACCTTATACATTATTTTATGTTATATTCTATGGGGCCTAATGCCAATTTTTTGGAAACAATTGGCTTCTGTCTCTTCTGTATATATATTAGCTTCTCGCATTACATGGTCTTTTGTGTTTTGTTTTATTATTTTGGTATTAAAGAAAAATACAGCTTCGATTAAAAAGGTTTTTCAGAATAAAAAAGAAGCTATCTTGTTACTTTGCGCCGGTTTTTTTATTTCGCTTAATTGGGGTCTTTATATTATAGCAGTAAATTCAAACAGAATACTTGAAACTAGTATAGCTTATTATTTATCACCTATTTTTTCAATTTTTATTGGTGTTTTTTTATATAAAGAGAAACTACATAACATACAATGGGTTGCTGTTGTTTTTGCCATTTTGGGAGTTTCAATTTCTGTTTTAGCATATGGACAAATTCCCTTTATGTCTATTTTACTTTGCATAACCTTTGTTTCTTACAGTCTAGTTAAAAAGATAGTGTTTTCAAATAGTGACACTTCAATGGTTATTGAAACACTTTTTTTACTGCCTTTTTCTATAGGCTTTATTATTTATGCAGAGCTTAATAATCTAGGCTCTTTGGGAACTTTAGAAGGCACAGAGTTTCTTCTTATTCCATTTGCTGGAATTTTAACATCCTTGCCCCTTTTACTCTTTTCTACTGGGGTAAAAAAAACTCCCTTTACAATTGTTGGAATAATTATGTTTAGTAGCCCAACTATTGCATTTCTCGTTGGTGTTTTTTTATATCGTGAACCATTTACTTTTTATCACTTTATTACGTTTCTTTGTATTTGGATAGCTGTTATTTTTTTTATTATTGGAAACTTTATTTCAAAACGCAATGTTGCGAAAGGATAATTTATGAAACAAGAACCTCGACGGTACAACACATTCAAGTTTATATTGCCTCTTATTTTTACATGTCTGCAACCTTTTTTTGCACAAGAAATTTCGCAAGAAGAACCGATTTCTTTTTGGAGTGATTATTTAAATGAAGACTTGTCACAAGAAATAACTAACAGAATGACAGACTCTGAAGCTTTAGCTCAAATTTTTATGTTTGGGTGGGCTGGTTCAGACGTACCCCCGCTTTTAACTCAATGGGTAACACAGAGAGAACTAGGAAGCGTAAAAGTTTTTGGATGGGACACAGAAAATGAAATAGAAGTAGCTCAAGCTGTTAGCTTTCTACAAACGCAAGCGCAAAACACTCGTTTTCAAATTCCTCTTTACGTAGCAACAGATCAAGAAGGTGGCCTAATACGCCATGTTAAAGGAGCAACAAGTGATACTCCGGGAAATCTTGCAATAGGTGCTTCTGCATATCCTTTAGATTCTTGGTATTCAGGATATTATATTGGCAAAGAACTGCGTGCTTTGGGTATTAATATGAATTTTGCTCCAACTGTAGATTTATATACAAATATTGACTCAACAGTAATAGCGAGTCGCTCTTTTGGTAAAGATCCCCACTATTCAGGAGTGTTAGGAGCTTCGTTTTCCGAAGGGAGCCTTGCTGCAGGAGTTATTCCAACAGCAAAACATTTTCCAGGGCATGGAGATACAGGCATAGATTCACATGGGCTTCTTCCCGTAATAACTGCAGATTATAAAACCCTCTTTGAACGAGAACTAGTGCCCTTTCAATACCTCATTCAGGAGGGCATTCCTGCTATAATGTCAGGCCATTTAAGTTTTCCGAATGTACGAGAAACTGGTGAGCCTGCTTCTTTGTCAGAGTTTTTTTTAACAGATTTACTTAGAACAGAAATGGGTTATGAAGGACTCATTATTACCGACGACATGATGATGAATGGCGCAACAACATATACTGGAAGTCTTTCTACAGCTGTACACCTTGCAATACGTGCAGGAAATGATATAATCATTTCTTCAACAACCCCACAGTTGGGTGAAAGTGTTTGGACAAGTACCTTAACATTAATGCAAACTGAATCTGAATTTAATACTATTGTAAGAAAGGCTGCACAACGAGTAATCCTTTCAAAGTTACATTATTTTAAGGGCGAGAATTTTGTACCTCTTTATCCAGATATTGAAGCTATCCCTTCTCTAGTGCCTGACCCCGAGGCAGAGGCTTTCTTTACAGCACAGGCCGCTCGTTCAATTACATTGTATAAGAATGGGGATTTTCCTTACACAAATGTAAAGGCTCAAGAAGAAACGATTCTTGTAGCTTCACAGTTTCAAGAAGTTTTTGATGAAGCTTCTTATCGATACAATAATTTAAACTATCATTATTTTGGTTACAATTTATCCCAGGCAGAAATAAATACAGAAGGGCTTCGTTTGCTTTCTGCAGCCCAATACTATGATACTATTATTATTTGTGTTTCAAACACAACAAGCCGACGCATAGCACAATATTTAGAAAACAGTGGCAAAAAGGTAATAGTTATTTCTGTTTTAGAGCCTGTGCATGTTTTTGATTTTGATTGGGCAGATACCATTTTGCTTGCATATAGTTATTCTGCATTTTCGTTTAGAGCAGCCTTTTCTGCTCTTGCAGGTGATTATATTCCGCAAGGTATCTTACCAATGGAAACTGAATGAGAAGCGACTTCGAAATTATTTGCCTGTCTCAAAAAGAACTTCACTTGGCAATAGATTTTCTTAAGCCTTATGAACACACCTGTGTATCATTAATGGCAAGACTCCTAAATCAGGATAGTATAAAAACTCAAACGGTATATATTGTTAAAGAAAAAAAATTATTATTAAATATAAGCAATATTTTAGGTGTTTTTCTTATTTCGAATAACGGAATTCTTCTGCATCATTTATTACCTTGTGACATAAAAAAACCATTAACCCTTTTATTGAAAAAGAAAAATCTCTATTCGCTCGGCGGAACAGAACAAAGTTCAAAAATCTTTTTATCTGCACTTCCCAAAAAACCTCTTGTAATTAATGATTATCACCTTATGATTTATAACAACAAAATGAATACAATTATGCCATCTACTATAAATAAAGATTTTTTTGAAATTCGAAACTGTGATTATACTGATGAAGATAGATTATACGATCTTCAGTTAAAGTATCAAATTGAAGAAGTTCTTCCTCCTGGAAAGACAATTACTGAAAAAGTGTGCAGGAGTATACTTAAAGATAGGTTGCAATCTCATGTTGTTTTTGCTCTATGTGATGCAAAATCGAAGAAAGCTTTGGCAATGGCAGGAACAAATGCAAAAGGCTTACATTATATGCAGCTAGGTGGTATTTTTACAGATTTGCAATATAGAAACCAAGGTTTTGCTCAAACCGTAATACAAGAACTTATACGAAATTTAAACTCAAATGTGTCTCTCTTTGTACGAGTTGGAAATTCTGCTGCAATAAAAGCATACTCAAATATAGGTTTTCGACGTGTCGATTCTTATCAAATTGCATATATGTAAATAGTATTTAAAATAAAAAACGGGCAAGCGCCCGTTTTTTATTTTACTGTCGATTATTTTTCTATCTAGCACTTACTAATTCAATATCAAAGCAAAGATATGAGTTACCCGGAATAACACCTGGAATACCATTTGCTCCATAAGCCATATCTGGTGGTAAAACAACTGTTCTTTTTTCACCTATTTTCATATCTTGAACCATAACATCAAAACCAGGAATCATTTGTCCTGCTCCTGTGCCAAAGGCTAAAGGATCACGCCCTTGAGAAGAATCAAAGGTTTGTCCGCTAAGTAAATATCCTCGATAATGCGTTGCAACTTGTTTACCACGTCCAATTTTTGAACCAGTTCCTTCTTTTGTTACAACATAGTAAATACCATTTTCATCTTTTTCTGCACTTGGGAACTGTTTTTCGATATCTGCAATAACAGAAGCAAATGCTTGTTCCTTTACCTTTTGGGCATTTTCTGAAGCTAGTTTGCTTCTTTCATTAAAATCAGCTTGTGTAGCTGTAAATTTTTCAGCATCACTTCCATTTCTTACAATGGTTACTTTTTCGATTTCATCTTCTTGCTCGATAGCATCTACAACATCTTGCCCTTCAAGAACAAAACCAAATACAGTATGTTTTCCATCAAGCCATGGTGTTTCAACGTGTGTAATAAAAAACTGGCTACCATTTGTTCCTGGCCCTGCATTTGCCATAGATAGAATACCTTCTCTATTATGTGTTAAATGTGGAACTATTTCATCATCAAATCGATATCCAGGTCCACCTCGGCCTGTTCCATCAGGATCTCCACCCTGTATCATAAAGTCGTTTATTACGCGGTGAAAAATTAAGCCATCATAAAAGGGCTTTCCGTTTGCTGCATCAAGTGTTCCTTCTGCTAAACCCACAAAGTTTGTAACTGTAAGAGGGGTGTCTTTATAGTGTAATTCTAAGACTATATCACCCTTACTTGTTTCCATAATGGCAAATATACCATCTTTTCCTGCAATTGCTGCATTTTCTTTTGCACTCACTGAACAACCTCCAAAAATCAATATCATGCTAATTAGCATAAAAATCTGTGTTTTTTTATTCATGCTGTATCCTCTTATTGTGATTTCCCTATTCACTGTCATTATACATATCTAAACACCACTTAAAAATGGCATCAGCTCTTGAAGAAAATGAATTTGCTAGTCGTTCCGATACAAAAGGTATTTTTGGAACATCAGCTTGAACTAATACATAAAAAACCACCGAATCTCCAACATCAGTAGCAATTAATGTGAGAACAAGGTTCTCTGGTCGTACTATGGGGAAGGGAAAGCTTCCATACAAAATATTTTCTGTATTAATTGCCCTAAAAGATACTTCGTCTTCATTATTAAAATATGAAAACTCGTATACAGTACCGCTTAAAGATCTGTCTTTCTGGTACACATAGCTTACCAAGTTTTCTAAATCTTCATTTATAGGATCTTCTATTTTTTGTTTTTCTTCAGGATTGTTTACCGTGTACACATCGGTATATAGAACTTCCCATATTTGTCTGGAAGTTGAAAAATACTCAACGCCGGTCATTTTTGATAGATTTCTTAAAATAACCGATATTTCATCAATAGCATTGGCATCAGAGGCTTTCTTATCCAACACATAAAGAGATTCTACAATAAAAACCGGTTCATCTTTTCTTTGCCAGTAATTCTTTGCTTGCAAACCCAAGTCAGTGTTGGGAGCTAACTCTAAAGTAATATTTTTTTCGCCATAAAAGGTTCTTTGATACTCTCCACTTTTATTAAGCTCTTGAATTATATCATTCGAAAAAATATCTTCAAGCTGAAATGTATTTTTCGCTACTTCTTGAGAATAGAAAGGTAAAGTTACCGCTAAAAAAACCAAAAAGTAAATTATTTTTTTCATCTTACGCCTTTGTACAATACTTTTACTTGTTTGTACAAGCCTTCACCTTCGCTTTTTGTTTCGATATCGCCAATATCATTTAAAGTTGTATGTATAAGGCGTCTTTCAAAAGGATTCATCGGCTCTAATAGAATTGCCGTTTTTTTCATCCGAACTTTGTCGGCTGTTACATAGGCAAGTCGAACTAAAGATTCTTCTCTTCGTATTCTATAATTTTCACTATCTAACACAATTCTTGTATCTTCTTTACCGAGTCTTCCAGCATATACATTAGATAGCAACTGTAAAGCATCTAGGTTTTTGCCTTTTCGCCCAATAAGCATTGAAGAATTTGAAGATGTTATTTTCAAACCAAACTTTTTTTCTTCTCTAAAAAGAACTTCAGCTTTACCATCATAACCCATTTTACTGATTACATTTTCAACAAAATCTATAACTTTTTTTTCAAAATCATCTTTTGGAAGAGGATCTGCAAACATTGAGCTTCTTTGTACTGGAGCTTCTGTTGGTTTTTTATTTCCATTTTCTTCAACATGAACCTTAATCTTAACAAAGCCCTTTTTAAAAATGCTATTTTTTTGAGTTTCTACAATCTCTACATCAAACTGATCTTGCTCTAACCCTAGTTCATTTGCCGCCATTTCAATGGCTTCTTTTTCTGTTTTTGCTTCATATTCATATATCATAATACACCTCGCGTATTAGTTTTTTTTACGTTTTTTTGCACTCGGTGGAAGCGCAACTTCTTTTTTTGGTTCTTGTGTGAGCCCCATTTCTTTTCGTTTAGCATGCATTATTTTATTTATAGTTAACTGTTGAACTAATTGTAATAAGTTACTTACAGTCCAATAAATTAACAAACCTGATGGCGCAGTATAAAACATAAAGAAAAAGATTAATGGCATAAAATACATCATCATTTTCATTTGGCTATTACTTGAGGCTGCTGCTGTAGATTGTGTGATTTTAGTAAATAAAAGTTGTGATGCTACATATATAAAGGGAAGAATACTTATACTCATCCCTCCAATGAAAGGAATTGCTTCAGGGAAAACACCAACACTGTCGCTTACTGATAAATCAGGTATCCATCCAGGTATAAACATCGCACCGCGGAACTCAAAATAGTTGTTAAAAAGTCCAAACATAGCGAAAATTAACGGAAACTGAATTAATAGAGGTAAACAACCGGACATCGGATTATAGCCTGCTTCTTTATAAAACTTAGCCATTTCTACATTTAGCTTTTCCGGTTGACCCTTATATTTATCTTGAATTTCTTTTATTCTAGGTTGTAATTCTTGCATTCTCAAAGTAGCCATTGAGCTTTTCTTTGTGAGAGGATAGAGAGCAATTTTTAAAAGAATGGTCATAAGAATAATTGAAACACCCCAGTTAGGAATAAAGCGATAGAACATTTCCATAAGGAATTTCAAAATTGTTTCTAGCCACGCAAGCCAACCTGAGCTCAAAATTTCATCTATACGCAGATTTGATAAGCCCCAGTTATTTTCGTCGGCATTATTATATATTACCATTGTATTATCAACCTTGGGGCCCATGTATACGTAAAAAGTATCTTGTATAGCCGCTTGGTTTGAATTTTTTCTTTCTACCAAAACTTGTGCATCAGAAAAGTTATCCACCTTACCCGCAGTTGAGTATACAGCATCTTTGATAATTGAAGAGTCTGTAGTTACAATTTGTTGAGCAAAATATTTACCTGCAACACCTACCCAATTAAAGGTATCTTCGTAAACATCTGTCTCTCCTTCGCCGAGTTTTTTATCCCTTTTTTTTCCGTCATATGAATTAAAAGTTCTGTTTTCATACCTATCAACACCTGGATCATAATATGGTCCAATTTGTGGTGTAGAGCGAAGTGTGTAGGCAACATCAGATGTGTTTGCGTATCCATCACCTTCAAAGCGAATATCCAATTTGAACAAATATTCTTCTGTATCGAATGTGTATAATTTTTTTATTGTATAAAAGTCAGTTGCTGTTGCATATGCTTTTGAAAAGCCAATTGTATAGTCATCAATTATTTCTACTTGAAAAATATCGTTAATTATAGAATTGTTTGCAGTACCTAGTGCAATTGAAAGAGCTCTGTTGTGGTCTGTTATATTTTCAGCCAATTGAACGCCTTCATTTCCAACCTTATGTTCTTTTAATTCATACCCTATGATATCACCACCTCTATTTGTAAGTGTAATATCAACAACATTGGTTGAAATAACATAATGTTCTTCTACAAGTGCTTCTTCTGCTTCTATTTGCGTTTGAAGTTCGTCATTATTAGATTGATTTTCGATTACCTCAACAGGGGTTTCTGTTTCAGATACATTAGTCTCGTTTGCTATAGGTTGCTCTGCCGGAGGCGGCATTGTAGAGGTTTGATAAAACATAAAACCTACAATTACAAGAGTTGAAAGAACAATGGCCCATACGGTATTCTTATCCAATTTTTTCTCCTAAATT
>CAYJMR010000083.1:0-8015 GCA_964371375.1 uncultured Treponemataceae bacterium | reverse complement strand
TGTATTCCAAACACAAGTCAAACTTTCCAGAACTCATTCCTATTACAAAAAAAGAAATGGATATTTTGTCTGAAGGATTTGGACGCATAGCAAAGAAGTACGGCTTTATACTGCAAACTTGTGGACCTGAAGAAGATTATGCAAAGTTTGGTATTAACACTTCAGGCTGCGTAACCTTTGACATTCTTGGTAAAGCAAATGATTTAGAGTTTAGAAACCTCAAACATCGAGGCTTTAGAGAAGGATGCCATTGCATAGAAAGCCGCGATATAGGAATGCTAAACTCTTGTCCAAACGGCTGTAAGTATTGTTATGCAAATAAAAGCATGGCTCAAGCAATAGAAAATTACAAGCTGCATGACCCATTATCCCCATTACTTATTGGACACGTAAAATCAGAAGATGATGTAAAGCAAGGTGCACAAAAAACATTTTTGAAACTTTAAGCAACTATTAAATCGCTTGTATATTATTCAATACCTTCCTTAATTTAAGTCTATTACAATATATTAAAATGTTTTAAAGCATTATATATGCCATCACTGTCTACATCGTCAGTAATATAATTGGCAACATTCTTTGCTTCTTGAGAAGCGTTTCCCATTGCTACAGAAAGCCCTACCCCGCTCAGCATAGCAAGGTCATTTTCTGCATCACCAAAAGCCATAGTATTTTCTATAGAAATATTATAATACTTGCAAACTTCATTAATTCCCAGTAGCTTACTTCCGTTTTTTGGAAAGATATCACAAAATGATGGATACCATCTTGCAGAAGTTGAATGAGGCATTAAGGCTAATAATTCTTTTTCTTGCTCAGCATTTACATATGTTGATACTTGATAAATAGTGTTTTCTAGCGCGCGCTCTACATCATCCAAAGGTTTTCTATCTAAGCCCATAATTCTTTCTACATCATCGACATAAGAATTCCTAACATTATAATAAGCATGATTGTCTTCAACAAAAAAACAAGGAATTTGATGAGAGGTAGAAAAATTTACAAGTTCTTTTACATCGTCTTTATGTAAGGCATTTCCAAAAATTTTTCGATTATCCTTGTCATAACAAAATTGTCCGTTTAAGCTAACATAGCCATCAAAGTATAATTCACTTATAACTTCCATTTCAGCCTTAGCTCTACCGGTTGCAATAAATATTTTAATCCCCTTATCTTTTAGTAAAAGCAGTGCTTGCTTGGCACTTTCTGGTATGCGTCCAGTGTTAAAACTCAATAATGTCCCATCAATATCAAAAAAAATTGCTTCAATTGTTTTCACTCTATTACCTCTTCTTCATTGTATACTAAAACATAGACTTGAGGCAATATCTTAAAAATTAAGAATTACTTCTCTGTTTTTAGGAAGACCAAAAGTCCACGTTTATGATATAATAATTTGAAGGTAAAAAGAATGAATAATGTTATTGTTTTATTTGAAGTTACGCCCACAAAAGAAGGCATGAAAAAATATTTAGAACTAGCTGCAATGCTAAAGCCACTTCTTGCAGATGCAAAAGGTTTTATTCGAGCAGAAAGGTTCCAAAGTTTAAACGAAGAAGGAAAGCTTCTATCGATGAACATTTGGGAAAATGAAGAGTCTGTTACAAAATGGAGAAACACCGTAGAGCATAGAATGAGCCAGCTTGAAGGCAAAACAAAACTTTTTGAAAGTTATACTATCACCGTGTGCAACACTATTCGAGAGTATAGTAATACGGATAGGATGCAAGCCCCGCAAGATTCAAACGATTATTTTTTAGGAAACAAGGCATGATGTTATCCGATAATGAAAAATATACGGCAATAATAGGAAACGATGCAAACTTTGATGGAACATTTTTTTATGCAGTAACTTCAACAGGAATTTACTGTAGACCATCTTGTAAGTCAAAAGCGCCAAAAAGAGAAAATACACTATTTTTTGACAGCGCTAAAGAAGCAGAGAAAGCAGGGTTTAGGGCGTGCAAACGGTGCCGTAGCGATTTATTGGAATTTGCTCCCTCAAAAGAAATTGCTAGCAAAGTTAAATGTACAATCGATACAATGTTCTTAGAAAATACAAAACTTAACAAAGAATTAAAAAATGTAGGCCTTTCGCAAAGGCAGATGATAGAAGTTTTTAAAAAAGAATACGGCGTAACACCAAAAGCATACACCGATAATCTTCGTTTAGCTGAGGCGAAAAATCAACTTTTAGAAACTGACAACAGCATTATAGATATTTCTATGGGTGTTGGATTTAACAGTCTTTCAGCGTTTTATAAATTTTTTAAAGAAAAAACGGGTAAAACGCCAAGTAATTTCAAAAAGGAGAAAGAATGAACTTTGCAATCTATGATTCCCCATTAGGAAAAATACGAATCGAACACGAAGATAACACAGTTGTATTTTTAAAAAAGCTCAATGAAGATCCTAAAAATTTAGGAGAAAAAACACCCTTTACCGATAGCGTGTTTACCGAAGTACAAGAATATTTTGACGGAAAGCGAAAGGACTTTACCTTTAACTACGAAATGAGAGGGACGGACTTTCAAAAAAAAGTATGGAAAGCCCTTTGCGATATCCCTTACGGAGAAACATGTACATATAAAGACATTGCAAAGGCCGTAGGAAATGAAAAAGCTAGCCGCGCAGTAGGTCTTGCAAATAATAAAAACCCTGTTACCATTGTTGTACCCTGCCATCGTGTAATCGGCTCAAGTGGAAAACTTGTAGGCTACGCAGGTGGCCTTAGCATGAAAGAGTACTTACTCAAAATGGAAAGCGAAAATAGGTAAAACTAAGTATACCACTATCTAATAAACCAAAAGATTTGTAATCGAGTTACATATTAAAAAAGTAATTCTACATATAGTATGGTTATATAAAGGTTAGATGGAGGTTAACTTTGAAAAAGAACTCATGGATTTTAAAGGCTTTAATGCTTGGAACAGTATTTTTTGTAGCTGTTCTTTTTGCTAAGCCAATTGGAGTATCAACACAGTTTTCAGTACTTTCAGGCATATTTCATAGTGCACTGGACGAAACGGTAATAGTGGAAGATGCAGAGAGAGCAAGCGGTTATAGTAGCACAAATGCATACTACGACAAGAGCGAAGGAAAATTAGCAAAATCAATTCAGCATCCTTGGAATTATGATTTTGTTTTTGTACTAGCAATTCCTGTTGGCGGTTATATTGCATCACAATTATTTAGAAAAAAACGCAACGAGTCAACACAAGAAGCTGTAACTCAAAAAAAACAATTCACTTTAAAAGACTATCTGCCCTCATTTTTTGGTGGTGCTATCCTGTTGTATGGAGCACGCATGGCAGGTGGATGTACAAGCGGACACATGATGAGTGGTATGATGCAAGGAAGTATTAGTGGTTATATATTTGCCGCATCTGTTTTTGCTATTGCAATTCCCCTTGCGATACTACTTGGCAAAGCAAACAAAAAGAGAGGTTAATATGAACATAGTACTTGCAATAATTATTGGATTTTTATTTGGCTATGCATTATATTTTGTTGGAGCATCGTCTTCAAAAAATTTAATTAGCATGTTACGACTAGAAGATTTATCATTGATGAAAATTATTCT
This sequence comes from uncultured Treponemataceae bacterium, assembly GCA_964371375.1. Lineage (GTDB taxonomy): Bacteria > Spirochaetota > Spirochaetia > Treponematales > Treponemataceae > CAYJFX01. The sequence goes on along the minus strand of CAYJMR010000083.1, from coordinate 4,432 downwards.
CTTTGGTATTGGTTTTGCCTCTGTGCTTCTTTCAATTTTTGGTCTTTTGGGTATAATCAATTTGGATCACTTAAGTGTTAAAACAACACACTTAGGTGTCGTTATTGGTGGCTTACTATTTGGTGTAGGCTTTAGCACAATTGGAACATGCCCCGGAACATGTGTTACTGCTTCAAGTAGTGGTGGCGGGAAAAAGGCATTATCTGCAATAATTGGTGGCTTAGTTGGTGCATGGCTATTTTCAATGTCGTACGGCATGTGGGAAAACCTCGGCTTATTTGATACTATGAATCTGGGAAGCATAACACTGTTTGCTATAACACCAGAGTTTCCTGCAGTTTTTAATATTGGCTTTAGTGGCTTATTAGCAGTAGGCATAGTATTTATGCTTATAGCATATATTTTACCTTTAGGAAGACACGCAACAAACGATACATAAGATTACTATTCTTCTTCACTCATTGTGAGTGAAGAAGGTAGCGTACTAAAATTAGCCTTATTGTGTTAAACTTCTAAGCTTCTGTTTATCGATAATATGAATACATCCCCTTGTTAAGGTTACAATACCCTCTGATACAAAGTATTTTAGCATACGGGTAATAACTTCTCGTGCACTACCCATAAGGCGAGCAATTTGCTCATGCGTCATATGAATTTCATTGCTCTTATTTTTACTACTTTCATCTATTAAAAAAATAGCAAGTCGTTTATCTGCTCCCATAAATAAAATTTGTTCCATTGTCCACATTACATCAGAAAAACGCGTTGTGGTAAGCTTATGGGTAAAGTTTTCTACATATACATTTTTTTCTTTTAGTTCATTATACACTGAGGAATTCAAAACAAGCAAATCTGTGTCATCTTCTGCATTTATTAGTACATCAAAAGTAACAGACTCTATGACGCATGAAGCAGAGAGAACACAAACATCATTTTCAAAAAGCCTAAACAAGGTAACTTCTCTTCCATCATCAGACAAAACATAGATTCGAAGTTGCCCTTTTTTTACCAATAACATCCCAAGGCAATCATCACTTCCGTTATAAACAGAACTACCTTTTGAATAATGTTTAATCACTGAGGTTTCGAATAAAAGCTCTTGCTCTTGTTTGGTTAAATTGTCCCAAAAAGAAAAATGTGCTTTTAATAGACTTGCATAGTTTTCTTGTATCATCAAAACCTCTCTTTTACTTTTGCCATTCTACCATAGTGTTGATATTCTTTCAATGTGATGAAACAAGAATGTAATTACATTGCTTAAATACATTTCTAATTGCTTTTTGGTACATTTCTATATATAATCACTTGTTGAAAGGAAAAAAATTAAGTGATTATTAGTGCAACAAGAAGAACAGATATTCCCTCTTTTTACGGGCAATGGTTTATGAATCGTCTGCGCGAAGGCTATGTTCTCATTCAAAATCCGTACAATGAAAATCGCTACTCAAGAGCAAAGCTGACAAAAGAAGCAAATGACATAATCATTTTTTGGACAAAAAATCCCCTCCCCTTTTTTAAGTACTTAGATGAACTTGATGTAATGGATCTCCCCTACTACTTTGAGTTTACCCTAACCCCCTATGGGAAGGAAACAGAAAAAAATCTTCCTGATAAAGAAACCCTCATAAAATCATTTATCGATTTAGCAAAAAGAATAGGTACGCATAGAATGGTGTGGCGATACGACCCAATTATTATTGATGAAAACTATGATACTAACTACCATAAAGAACAATTCGCTTATATGGCAGAGCGCCTTTCTAATAGTGCAACACGGTGCGTAATTAGTTTTGTTGACAACTATAAAAATGTACATACTCGCATGGGTAAAGATCCAAGTCTTCCCATGACAAATGAAATAATTTTTGAACTTGCGAAGGTTTTATCTCAGATTGCAAAAAAGCACAATCTTCCACTTTTTACTTGTGCAGAAAAGACTAATTTATCGTCTTTTGGTATTGAACACGGCGCCTGCATTGACAAAAAATTAATTGAAACAATTTTACAAAAAGAGATTAATGCTCCAAGAGATAAAAATCAAAGAGAAGAATGCCTGTGCCTTGAAAGTATTGATATTGGAACCTATAATTGCTGCAACAACGGGTGCACGTATTGCTATGCTTTGCAAAGTGAACAATCTTCTATTAATAACATGAAAAAACACAATCCCTTATCGCCCGTGTTAATTGGGGATGTAAACCCACAAGCTATTATTACCGAGAGGGCTTCAAGTAGTATTATTGTAAAGCAATTGAATTTGTTTTAATTACTCCAATAATCCTGCTTCTTTTAGCATATTCGCAATAGTATTGTGTCCATTTTTTTCTGCAAGATTTAAGGCTGTTTCTCCATCTTTGTTTACTGCATGTATATCGCTACCAGCCTCAATTAACAAGCTCGTTGTAATGGTATACCCGTATTCACTTGCCCACATAAGTGCTGTTTTATAAGAGTGTCGCGCATTAATAATGTCGCCACCTGTTACAAGCATTTTTATTTCTGCAATGCCGGTTTCACCTTCGTGGGCATCAAGCACGGCAACAATTCTGTCAATTTGCTCTTGTGTAAGGGCTTCACCATTGACTGCACTTTCTACATCTTGGTCATTCTTGGTTTCTGTAACTTCAGTTTCAGCTTTTTCACATGATATTACAAGTGCTAAGGCCAATAATACTAGAATACTTTTTTTCATTTTAATACTCCAATTGTTTATGTATTTATAAAATTTAAGGCAACATATTACGCAGCCTGTTCTTGTAATTCTAAAATTAAATCAAAGTCATTTTTATACAAGGTATCTTGAATTACACGATATTTTTCAAATGCCAACTAATATTATCTACAGAGCAAACCTTCTTTGTCATACTAGTGAAGAGTTCGACCAGTGACACCCATTTTTTCTATTTCTCCGATGGTTAGAAAATTTTTATTCATATCGAACTCCTAGTAATAAGCATACCACATTACCTTACGTCTATCTTATTTTCTAAAAAAAACTCTAATGCTTTCCTAAACTACTTATAAGTTTTATTTGATCGCAATAAATCTTTAAAATCTTCTGTTTTCATAGGCTTTTCAAAGAAGTACCCTTGTGCATAATCGCAGCTTAAGCTTTTAAGCCATTTTACCTGTCCAGCCGTTTCTACGCCTTCGCTAACAACTTTCATATTAAGCTGTTTTGCCATTTTTATTACAGTATCAACAACAATAGAACCTCTTTCTTCTGTAATGTTATAATCTAAAAAGGCTTTGTCTAGTTTTATGGTATCGGCGACAATGGCATTTAATCTGTTTAATGAAGATTCTCCAGCCCCAAAGTCATCGATCGATAAGTATAGCCCAAAGTCGCGCACTTGTTTCACTTTTTCTATAAGCACCTTCTGGTCTAATGCCGTAGCGCTTTCAGTTATTTCAATCTCCAACTTCCGTGGGGAAACATTATATTTCTTAATTATATTAAAATATTCTGATGGAAATTTATCATCAAATAAAGTTACTGTCGATACATTAACCGATATAAGAGGAATAGTAAAATCACTTTCATTTTGTACAATAAACTTGCATACTTCTTCAAACACGTGTAAATCTAAGTTTACTACAAAACCGTTAGATTCAAATATTCCAATAAACACATCTGGAGTACTAACCATAGTATTATCTATGTCAAACCATCGCACCAAAGCTTCTGCTCCTCCAATATGTAAAGAATCAAATGCAATTTTTGGCTGATAAAAAACTTTAAACTCATTGTTAAGTAATGCATCTTTCATTCTGTGAACTATGCTAGTTTTTAGTTGAATTTCTTTTTCAATCTCTTCATTATACGTAATGTATGTTATACTATATTTGCTTTTCCCTTTTAAGTGAGCTGCAATTGCATGGTCTATAATAGTATCAATTGCCAATGCTGTATCGGCAATGGGGCATATTCCAACAGACAAGCTATGATTATACTTTTCACCCATTACCGATTTTATTGCCGCGCTGACAAGCTTTTCACAGATTACTTCTATACTATTTCCTTCGTTGATCTTATGAAAAACAACAAATTGGTCAGCAATAATTCTACTGATTAAAGCACTAGTTCCACTATAAGCTTCCCTAAGCGAATCTGCTACAGCATTAATAACTAAATCTCCCTTAGCTTTACTATACACTGCATTTATTGTACGAAAGCTATCTATATCAAAAACAAATACTCCATATTCATTAGGCTTTGCATTTTGTAAAACAAGTTTAGCTTTTTCTGAAAAATTGTATAAAGAATCTAAACCTGTTAAAGTGTCATAGTTTATTATTTCCATGATGCTTTTTTTGCGTTTATACTGTTGATCAAAAATAATGGTAATAATCACAAGTAAAATCGAAAGTATTATAGCAATAAGAAGTGCAAAGTTGTCTTGCAAAAAATTCAGAGCAGAATACTCTGGTA
>CAYJMR010000082.1:0-8022 GCA_964371375.1 uncultured Treponemataceae bacterium | reverse complement strand
ATAATGTACAATGCATAATGTATAATGGTTAGGGAAAATCAAGAGGGCATTGAAATTTTCAAAATGTTTGAATATTCAAAGGCTCTGAGTATAAAATCTCAATCATTATACATTATCAATATAAATTGTACATTAATTATAAGGGGGAGAAATGAATACAGATACACTATACACAAAAATTAATGACTTTTCGCTATCGGCTGATGATAGATTAAAAGCCTTAGAAGAATGGGTTTCAAACGGAGGCGATAAAACCTTTCCTCCATACAAAAACGAAATAAATAATCACATTCATACAATATACAGTTTTAGCCCCTACACACCATCAATGGCGGCCTTACGTGCAAGGCAAGCAGGGTTACAAACAGCTGGATCTGTTGATCATGATTCCTTAGTTGCCGCAAGAGAAATGCAAAAAGCTTGTAAAATTGTAAAATTAGGATGTGCTACCGGTTTTGAGGTTAGAGCAAGCTTTAAAAAAACACCCTTTGCAGATAAAAAAATGAACAACCCCGATTCTACCGGTATTGTCTATATGACCGTTCAAGGGGTCCCAAAACAAGCTCGCGAAAAAGTTGCAGAATTTTTGGAACCAATACGTCAAGCACGTTTAGAGCGAAGCAGAAAGATGGTTGCTTCTCTAAACAAAATTATTTCTCCTATGGGTATTAAAGAATTGGACTTTGACAGAGATGTCCTACCGCTTTCAAAATCAAACGAAGGTGGCGGCCTTACAGAACGTCATATTCTGTATGCTCTATCTCTTTTATGTATAAATACCTTTGGGAAAGGCTCTCCCCTAGTTGAAACTCTAAAACAAAAAATGAACATAGAAGTTTCATCTAAAATTGAAGAAGTTCTTTTAGATGAAACAAATATACACTATGAATATGATTTACTAGGTGTTTTCAAGAGTAGTTTTTTACCACAATTCTTTATTCAACCAAACGAAGAGGAAGCTATTGACGTTGAGCTAGTTACAAAATTTGCTCAAGAAATTGGAGCAATTCCCGCCTATGCGTATCTAGGAGACATCGTAGATTCTGCAACAGGGGATAAAAAGGCAGAACAATTTGAAGATTCTTTTTTGGATGAATTGTTTCCTGCATTAAAGGAGCTTGGCTTTTTAGCAATTACCTATATGCCACCGAGAAACACAAAAGAGCAGCTTTTACGCATACAAAATCTTTGCAAAAAGCATGGTTTTATGGAAATATCTGGAGTTGATGTTAATTCTTCTAGACAAAGTTTTAATTGTCCTGAGCTTGCCTTACCGGAATTTGCACACCTTGCTGATACAACATGGGCTCTAGTTGCCCATGAAAAACTTGCCTCTCTTGATATACGATTTGGTCTTTTTGCATCAAGAAAAAAACCATTAAGCGAAAGAATAAGTTTGTATGCAAATATCGGTGCAAATTTAGCCCCTCTAGGAAATATGACAAAAGAAGAAGCATTAGAAAAATGCATTCTGTAAAAAAGCTGTCAAATGACAGATGATAGTAAAAAGGATGGAAAAATGAAAAAAGAGATTCTTTTAGCCCCGGTTCTTCGTGGTGCTATAATAAATCAAGTTAAGAGGCCTTGGATTGTTTCTACAAATCATACCTGCAACGAAAGTGATACACCAATTATTACGCTACAAAAAGACATTACAGATGAAAAAGAATTGGCAACAATAATTACAAGCGCGCTACAAGATATTTGTAAAAAAGGGATTCCTTCTTTTATAAAGATAAATGCAGAAGAAGAAATACTTTTTGCAACAGCTCCAAGTGCTGAAAAACTAACAACTTGTACTTCTTTCTTTTACTGGGAAGGTAGCGATATTGAAGCTTTTACAAGCAGGGCTGATGTTGTTAAAGACAGAATCGCACTTGTTACCGGTGGCGCACAAGGCTTTGGTGAAGAAATTGTTCGAGGCCTTGTAAAGGAAAGTGCAACTGTTTTTATTGCAGACCTTAATGTTGATGGAGCAAAAGTGCTTGCTGAAAAACTAAATGCAGAATATGGGAAAAAGGTTGCCTTTGGAGTAAAAGTAAATGTTGCAGAAGAAGAATCTGTTATTGAGCTTTTTAACGAAATAGTAAGTTCTTGCGGCGGTATCGATTTGTGTGTAAGTAATGCAGGCGTGTTGCGTGCATCAAGCATTTTAGAGCAAGACATGAAATCGTTCCAATTTGTTACAGATATAAACTACACAGCTTTTGCCGTTATTACAAAACACTGTGGTCTTACCATAAAACGACAACATGCCGCATTCCCTGAGTGGACAACAGATATTATTCAAATTAATTCTAAATCAGGTCTAGAAGGTTCTAACAAAAATGGTTCCTATGCAGGTGGAAAGTTTGGTGGTATTGGACTGGTACAAAGTTTTGCAATGGAACTTGTTGCCTATGGCATAAAAGTAAACGCAATTTGTCCAGGGAACTTTTTTGATGGGCCTCTATGGTCAGATCCCGAAAAAGGTCTTTTTGTCCAATATCTAAATGCAGGAAAAGTTCCTGGAGCAAAAAGTATCGCCGATGTAAAATCTTTTTATGAAGCAAAGGTTCCGATGAACAGGGGCTGCTACGGCATAGATGTTCTAAGAGCAATTTATTACATAGTAGAGCAAAAGTATGAAACAGGACAAGCCGTACCCGTAACGGGCGGACAGGTAATGTTAAAGTAATTTCGTAGAAATTGACGTCCTGTCAATTTCTACTACCGAGTTTGCCTTCGCCAAACTCGTAGATTTTTTAGTTTTGGCGACATCCGTGTCGCACTTTTTAACTTAGGAGGCGCCATGGAATATGCAATAGCGGTCATTGATATTGGAATGACTAATAAAAAACTGGCAATATATGATGAAAAACTGCAGCAACTTGATGCGATATATAAACACTTTGAACCACTAATTGAAAAAGAGCCACGAACTGGGAACGAAGTCGATATACATGACCTACAGGGCATGGAAGAGTGGTTTATAGAAGGGCTTGCAAAATTTGCAAAAAAATACCCCATTAAGGCTCTTGCCGTCAGTACACATGGGGCAACTTTTGTCTGTGTTGATAAAAATGGCCAAGTTTGTGCTCCTTGTGTATTTTACACCCATGAACCCGGCGAAGACTTTCAAAGAGAATTTTATAAAAAATGTGGAACAAAAGAAACCTTACAAAAAACTACTTTTTCGCCTGCACTTGGTGCAATGATAAACCCGGCAAAAGGAATCGCCTACTTGCAACAAGCCTTTCCAAATCACTTTGAACACACAGATACAATTCTTTATTACCCTCAATATTGGGGATTTTTGTTTACAGGTGTAAGAGGAATAGAACCAACTTGTGCAGGATGTCATACTTACCTCTGGGACCATAAAAACAGTGATTGGTCTCCTGTTGTTGACAAATTAAAAATTAGGCGTCTTTTACCGACTAAATATAAAAACACATATGAAACTCTTGGTACAATAAGCGATGAAATTGTTCAAAAAACGGGGCTTGATAAGTCTGTTATTGTTACAATGGGTATTCATGATTCAAATGCCTCCTTGTTACCGTATTTAGCAAATAAAGAAAAGGGTGATTTTGTTCTGAATTCAACAGGAACTTGGTGTGTATCCATGCATCCTCAAGAGACACTAGAATTTACAGAAGATGATATCGGAAAAATTGTATTTTTTAATCTATCGGCTTTGCGAAAACCAGTTAAAACCTCTATCTTTGTCGGTGGCTTAGAATTAGATACCTATGTTTCTTTATATAAAAAAATAAACAAAACAGAAGAATTTCCAAGCTTTAGCTATGATACAGTAAATGCAGTGTTGAGCGAAGAAGACACCTTTATGCTCCCCGAGCTCCTTCCAAACTCAGGCCAGTTTGCAGGATCTAAGCCGGGAATATGGGAAAAAGGAACATTTTACCCACTCGAAGATATTGAAAGCGGAAAGGCAATTCCCCAAGTAATGACAAAAGAGCAAAGATTTTTTGCAATATTAGATTTATCTTTAGCCTTTCAAACAGAAGTTGCATTACAAAGAGCGGGCTTACAAGCAGGAACAAATGTTTTTACCGAAGGAGGATTTAGAAAAAATAAACTATATAACTCTCTTTTGGCAACCATTTTACACAGGAATCCTGTATACCTCACAAATATGGTAGAGGCAACAGCCCTCGGGGCTGCAATGACGGCAGGGATGGCTCTGACAGGAAAAAGCCTTGAAGATTTTGCTTCTTCAGCAAACATCGAATACGTGCCTGTAGATATGGCCCCAATACAAAAAATCGATGCCTATAAAAGAGCATGGATGAATTTAGCTACAAAAAAATAAAAAAAATTAAGGAGAAACTATGAAAACAAAGGCAGTACGTTTATACGGAGTAAACGATTTACGCTTGGAAGAATTTGAACTTCCACAAATTAAAGATGATGAAATTTTGGCAAAGGTTATATCCGACTCAATTTGTATGTCTAGCCACAAACTTGCAATGCAAGGTGAAGGACATAAGCGAGTACGCCATGACTTACAAAAAAATCCTATTATTATTGGCCATGAGTTCTGTGGTGAACTAGTAGAAGTAGGTAAAAAATGGCAAAATCAATTTAAAGCAGGGCAAAAGTTTGCTATTCAACCGGCACTAAACAAAGATGGCACACTGTGGGCTCCCGGATACTCATACGAACATATTGGAGGGGATGCAACATACATCATTATTCCAGCAGAAGTTATGGAACTGGGATGCCTTCTCGAGTACAATGCAGATTGTTACTACCTCGGCTCAATTGCAGAGCCAGTATCTTGTGTTGTTGGAGCATATCATGCACAATACCATACAACAGGTGGCAGCTATGTTCATCACATGGGGATTGTCGAGGGCGGAACAATGGCCCTTTTGGCTGGTGTTGGCCCAATGGGTCTTTCTGCAATTGACTATGCAATTCACTGTGATAGAAAACCAGGAACGATGATTGTAACAGACATTGATGATGAACGACTTGCTCGTGCACAAAGCCTCATAACGGTAGAAGAAGCCAAAAAAAATGGCGTTAACCTTATATATGTAAACACGAAAGATATTGCAGATCCTATAAGCCATCTTAAAGAATTAAACGGTGGAAAACTTTTTGATGATGTGTACGTGTTTGCACCAGTAAAGCCAGTTTTAGAACTTGGAGATGCGCTTCTTGGAAATGATGGGTGCTTAAACTTTTTTGCTGGACCAACTGATACAAACTTTAGCGCAACGATGAACTTCTACAATGTACACTATGAATCACACCACATTGTTGGCACCTCTGGCGGTAATACCGATGACCTAAAAGAGTCTCTCGAAATGATGACGGATGGTCGTCTAAACCCTGTTTCAATGATTACACACGTCGGTGGCCTTAATGCTGTTGCAGAAACTACAATAAACCTTGATAAAATACCGGGTGGAAAAAAACTTATTTATACACATAAAAATCTTCCACTTGTGGCCCTTAGCGAGTTACGTGAAAAAGGAAAGGACTGTCCTCTCTTTTCAAAACTTGCAGACGTTGTAGAGAAAAACAATGGCCTCTGGTGTAAGGAAGCTGAAGATATTCTTTTGGCCGAGGCTGAAGAGATTTAAGGTGATAATATAGCAGATAAAGAGCCTCCTAAAAAGGAAGCTCTTTTTTATTTTTTGTCGGGTTCTATTCTCCCCTCAAAGGATCTACACCATATAGCTTTGCCAATTGCTTTCGTAAAGAATCCATGTCTTTTGAATATGGTGCCGTGAACGATACTCTTTCCTGTGTTGTTGGATGAGTAAACTCAAGGCTATACGCATGTAAGGCAAGCCTATCCAACAACGGCCTTTCTTCAAAAACATCTCCCTTCCAAGAACGTTTTATATCAGAAAGTTTGATGGCTTTTTGATTCCCTCCATATAACGGATCACAGACAATTTGAAACCCCTCATGAAGTAAATGAGCTCTAATCTGGTGTGTTCTACCTGTAATAGGACGCGCTTCTATCCAAGAAAAAGCATTGCAAGAACCAAGTACTTTTAATTCTGTTTTAGAAGGCTTTCCCTGCCGCTTATTTACAACACTTCTATGCCGAGCATCCCCATCAATCATAAGCGGAGCATCACACAAATAGTCTGACCAAAGAGGTCTCCCATACACTAATGCATGGTATATTTTTTTTACATCACGTTTTTCAAAAGCCATACTTAGCTCACGATGAGCTTCTTTTGTTTTTGCATATACAATAAGTCCTGAAGTATCTTTGTCTATCCTATGAACCGCCAATAGCTTTCCGTGCTCACTTTCCGCAAGCACATCTAATCTTGGAGCATCATTATCGTAACGATCTGCTGCAGTTAAAATTCCAGAAGCTTTATTAAATACAATTATATCTGAGTCTTCAAAAATTACTATAAAGTTTTCTCTTTTTTTCATATTTAAACTATACAACACAATACAAATTTTAACAAGAGGAAAGAATTTTTAATAAAACATTTTTTATCTATAAAAAAAGCTTGATTATTTTTTTTGTTTTTGTTATATTCTATATATCGATAATTATTTATCGTACAATAGTTTTAGGAGAGACACTATGTCAAGATTTACATTACCAAGAGATATTTATTTTGGTGCCGGCAGCTTAGCTGAATTAAAAAACATAAAAGGGAAAAAAGCCATCGTTGTAGTTGGAGGCGGTTCAATGAAGCGTTTTGGGTTTTTAGACAAAACAGTTGCTTACTTAAAAGAAGCAGGAATGCAAGTTGAATTATTTGAAAATGTTGAACCAGACCCTTCTGTTGAAACAGTAATGAAAGGAGCCCAAGCTATGAGAGACTTTGGTCCTGACGTTATCGTTTCAATTGGTGGAGGTTCTCCAATCGATGCTGCAAAAGCAATGTGGATTTTTTATGAATATCCAGAATTTACTTTTGAAAAAGCTATTATTCCTTTTGGCCTACCTACTCTACGCCAAAAAGCAATTTTCGTTGCTATCCCATCTACATCAGGGACCGCAACAGAAGTTACAGCTTTCTCTGTAATTACAGATTACGAAAAAGGTATTAAATATCCTTTAGCAGATTATAATATCACACCAGACATTGCAATTGTTGATCCTGAAATTGCAGAAACAATGCCTAAAACATTAACAGCACACACAGGTATGGACGCTCTTACACATGCAATGGAAGCATATGTTTCAACTGTTGCAAACGACTTTACTGACCCATTAGCGCTTAAAGCTATTAAAATGGTTTATGAATATTTATATGATTCATATGAAGGTAAAAAAGAAGCGAGAGAAAAAGTGCACTATGCTCAATGTTTAGCTGGTATGGCTTTTTCTAATGCATTATTAGGAATTGTTCACTCAATGGCTCATAAAACTGGTGCAGCATTTGAAAAAGGTCACATTCCTCACGGATGTGCTAACGCTATGTACTTACCTCAAGTAATTAGATACAACGCAAAAGATGCACGTGCAGCAGAAAGATATGCAGAAATTGCTCAATTTGTTGGTTTAAAAGGCGCAAACACAGCTGAATTAGTAGCAGCACTTGTAAAATCAATTGAAGACTGTAATGTTAAATTAGATATTCCATTATGCATTAAAGACTTTGAAAATGGAATGGTTAGTGAAGAAGAATTCTTATCAAAAGTTGAAGAGATTGCTGTTAATGCAATTGGTGATGCTTGTACAGGATCTAATCCGCGCCAACCCACTCCAGCAGAAATGACACAATTACTAAAAGATTGTTATTACGGAACACCAACCACCGTTTAATTTCTCCTCCTTATTTTGGGAGCCTTTGATGGCTCCCTTTTTTTATGCTTTAGTTTTAGAAACTTTTTTTTCAGCAGGTTTTTTTTGTGCTACTTTTTTTACCAAAGTTTTGCTCGGTTCTTTTTTTTGTACTACCTTTTTCACTGGAGGTTTCACAGGAACCTTATCCCCATCATGAATTACAACTTGTGCAAATGGTATCTCTATTTTTGCCTCATCATATACTTTTTTTATTGCAATATATATTTGATTTTTTGCTG
>CAYJMR010000081.1:0-8303 GCA_964371375.1 uncultured Treponemataceae bacterium | reverse complement strand
ATATGTGCAACAATACAAAAGTTGCGCTTTAATTTTAAGTCTTTCATTGCATACTATTTTATAGGAAAAAAGCAGAGTTGTCTATACATGTATAAAAGTTATCAAAACAAAAATGGGCTATCCAGAGAGGCTCCTACCGCTACATTTACTTCAAAATAACCGCTTTTGCGCTTTTTTGTAAAGGTTTCAATAAAAACAGCATCTTCATTTTCTGACAATGTCGTCCTTCGTATTTCAACGGGGTCATGCACAGAGAAACCTGATTCATCTGCAATGCTTCCCTTTACAATGGATTGCACGGTAAACTGGTTTCTATTTCCAACCGAAGAAGGAACAAGTTCCATTCCAAACAAAGGGTACACCATTCTGTATTCTGGTTCTCTTTCGTAGATTTCAAAACCGGGATTCTCAGGTCTTTCATTTAAATATATAGATTGAGTAATCTCTTCACCGTCTATACTTTCTTTATATGATATTGAGACAATTGAATTGGTAGTTAAGTGAATAAGAGAAAACTGCAACTCTTCTATACTTGTTACTGCAATACCATTTATTGAAGTTATAATAGTTCCTGGTTCAATATTCGCCTTATATGCAGAACTTCCAGGCATAACATATAATACTTCAACGCCCAAACCTGTTTCATCTGAAGGGTAGCGTTTTATTGTTCTTCCGTACGCACCTATCCAAGAATGATGTGTTTCGCCTTCTGAATACAAGCGTAAAAGAATTGTCTTAAGATATTCAACAGGAATTGCAAAATTAAGTCCTTGATATGAGGTAAGCCCAGCAAAAACAATGCCTTGCACTTCTCCGCTTGAACTTATTAATGGTCCTCCTGAGTTTCCTGAATTAATCGCAGCATCAATTTGCATAACCGCTGCTGTAGATAACAGCTGCCTGTCAAACGAAGAAACAATCCCTGAAGTAATGGTATTTTCAAAACCAAGTGGTGAGCCAATAGCATAAATAGGACTTCCAATTTGTAGATTTTGTGAAGAACCCAGCTCATACACGTATGGAGGTGTTATTTCTGTTTTTAGTAGTGCCAAATCAAGTGTTTTATCCCATCCCACTACTCTTGCAGGTATTCTAGTTTCGGAATCTGATGAAAGTTTTATATATAATCTTGAGTATCCTTCATACTCAGGGTCCACAAGCTCGGCTATAACATGATGATTTGTAACTATATATCCCCTTTCATCTATAAAAAACCCTGATCCAAGCTTTCGGTTAGGGTACCCCACTCCACGCTCAACAGCTACACCCAAGTCAACCCAAACAGTAACAACTCCTGTAATAAATGTTCCAATTGAATTCAATGCCTGATTAGCTTCAGAGTTGGCTACTGTATCATTATTATTTTTCAATCGAGATAAATTCTCATATGATAAAAGAGACAGTTCAAAATTGTGCATAAAATTTTCATCGAAATTGCTGTAGATATCTTGGGATACATAAGTATTAAGTGATTGCAGTGATTGTGCATATCTAACAGCTTCAAACCAAGATTCATTTTTTACATGCTCATTAAATGCTAATACAGCAACATCAAAACATTCAAAATATAATTCTTTCACGCTTGCATTATTTGTTTCTGAATATAAAAGATGTGATAGCCAAAGTGAGTTTAAGGTGTTATCAAATTTAGAACCCCTTATTCTTTCAATTTCATTTTCTAATATTTCATAATCAGTAAAATCGGGCTTAATATATTCTGCTGCTTTATTAGTTTGACATGACATTATGCATAACGAAATTGCTAGCAAACAACCTAGTAAACACTTCCTATTCGTAAAAAATTTCGCCAAAATACATATCTCCGTTTTTTATACCCACAATGCGCATAAATTGTTCTGTACTACTATTCCATAAAAGATCCGAAACTGTAAGTGAAACGGTTGAGTTTCTCAAACTAAGCTCTGTCATAATTTGTTCTGCATATGAGCTTCCTAGATTTTCTCCAATCCAATAAAAATTAAAGTTAGAATCTACCGTTACAGGTTTTCCGTTTGCTAATATTGGAATTCCGTTTTCAATTTGAACTGACTGAATCGTGTTGGTCAAAGGATGCATATATTGAATCTCTTGTTCAATTTTATCAGCACTTTGAATAAATTGAATATCCCAGTTACCATCACCATTACTGTCCCATGTTGATAAAGTTGCACCGTCCATAACATATTCTTCAGAAAAATCATCAAATCCATCATTGTTTAGGTCAACATATATTTTTTGGATATATTGTCCCATTGCTACGTGCTCAAACCCAAAGACTTCATCAAGAAGCTTTTGATAATCTTTTGTTCCAGTATCATCCTCAGCATAGATTTCAATTACCTCATAACTACCATTATTATCTCTATCTACATTTCTCGATACAGGTACACCGCCTTGAAAGTGTGCAAATGCATATGGCATTTCATTTTGAGTGTATGTTGCACTTTTAACAACTCCATCAAGTAAGGTAAAACGTCCTCGACTTCCTTGGTATTCAGTTGTCGCAAAATCAATTAAGTATGAAGCATTAAATAAATCAAGCGTTTCAACCTTTTCATTTGGTAACACTACAGGAGTATAAAAGTTCAAACTTAAAATATTCTTAAAGGTATCATCTTCTATAAAATCAATAACAGGAAGAGAAAAGGTATCAGCTACAAGATTGTAAACATACGATTCTTTTAAGGGTGCATTATCTGAAACTTTACGCACATACGGCCAGGTACCATACTCTACAACGAGATTTTCCTCAAAGAGCTCTATTGATTTTGGCTCGCCATAGTCATTCAACATAGACCAGGTAAGTAAACCGTCTTGATTTTCATCGTATTCAATACGTAAAGGACGTCCCCTTTTATATTGTACTGTTAATTCTATGTGCAAATCATCATCTGTATCAATAAGTACACTCCCCTCATAGGAAGAAAAATATGCATGTGCTTTTTCAATCACAGACTCTTCTTTTAACATCCCAATAAAATCTTGAAGAATAGTAAGCTCAATTTCTGAAAAGAATGCTAGCATATATTCAAAAGCAGCTTCTTCATCAATTATACTACTTTTTAATGCATGGATGGCATACAGTGGATGTTTTTCTCCTTGTGCATTCCATGCTCGCAATAGTCTATTTTTATCTTCTGTGTTTTCAGAAAATATTGCAGAGTGAAGAAGTAATGTTGTATTTGTCGTTGAAAACTGTTGTGCACGTTTATTAAAAAATGATGCAAAATATGAGAACTCATCCACTACAAGTGAAGAGTTTTCCAGAGACTCTATTTGATTTTCAGTAGTATCAATTAATTGTATATCGTTTACTGCTAGGTCAGGAAGCTCTTCACTGTCTGTTTGTTGCATTTCAGCTGGACTAATTATTACCTGTGATTCCATTAAAGGTGAATATTCTTGGATGTAAAACAATTCATCAAACCTAGTATCAAGCGGGTATTGATTTGCGCCATTAAAAACAAGTTCCCTTGCCTGGTCAATCTTACCCAATACATACTGTGCCTTTGCCCTTGTAAGCATAGCATCAGAAGTATTTAATACTGGAACTTCATTTAAAACAGTAAGTGCATTTTCAACTCTTTTTACATCGACATATAGCCGAGCTAGTAATATTCGTGCAGCATCCTTATTATAAATATACCACTCAACTCCATTTTCATTTAAACTCTGCTCTAGTAACGGAATAACATTATAAGCTTCTTTCCCTTGCTCGTATAAACTGATTGCTTGAATGTAATATAAATCCGCAATGGAGGAGTCATACTGCAATGCATCGTGTGTTAAAGAATCAACAGAAGCCCAATTCTGAGTTAATAAGTTCCTTCTTGCCTCTTCTAAAAAGCGTAAGGCTGTTCTGTTAAAAGTTGAAGGATTATTAACAGACTGCATATTATTTGTCCCAAGAGAATCTGTATTGCTAACTGCTTCTTGCGTAAAACTATAAATTGTAATACTAAAAGAAAGAATTACAAATAGAAAATATTTTTTTATGCTAGCCATTAACATATTCTCCTTACATCCAAGCTATTTTCTACTACTCTTCACCATCTTGTTTAAGATGGATATGAGGGCCTTCAATGCCGGTTCCAGATTCTTGTTCATTCTCTACTAATATTTCTACAGGTTTAAATCCCAACAAAGTGCGTATTTCACTATCACTTAATGTTTCTTTTTCAATAAGTGCTTTTGTAAGCTTATCAAGTTTTTTTCTATTTTTTGTTAAGATTTTCTTACATGTGTCTAAGGCTTCATCGAGTATCTTTTTGACTGCTTCATCAATTTTTTTTGCACTATCTTCAGAGTATCCTTTTCGTCTTTCAATTTCTTTTCCCATAAAGATAGGTTCATCTTCTTGCCCAAAGGACATAGTTCCGATAGTTTCAGACATACCCCACTCGCACACCATGCGCCGAGCAATATCTGTTGCTCTTTGTATATCATTTTGAGTTCCTGTGGTAGTGTCCCCGTACACAATAGACTCTGCAGCATAGCCACCGAACATTATTACCAACTGATCTTTTAGCCAATTTCGTGTATGTGAATATGAGTCTTCCTTAGGCAATCCCATAGTAAGTCCAAGAGCTCTCCCCCGTGGAATAATAGTAACTTTATGTAATGGAGATGCATGCTCTAAATAGTAGTATGGAAGAGCGTGACCTGCTTCATGGCATGCAGTCATAGCCTTTTCTTTTTCAGGCATAACCATGCTTTCTCTTGCAACACCCATAAGTTGTTTATCACGGGCTTCTTCCATCTCTTCTATTGATATTTTTTTCTTATTCTTACGTGCAGCAAAAAGGGCCGCTTCATTAATCATGTTTGCAAGTTCTGCCCCGCTCATTCCTGGTGTGGCTCTTGCAATTTTATTTAAATCAACATCAGCATTAAGTTTTACTTTTTTTGAGTGAACTTTTAAAATTGCTTCTCGCTCTTTAATATCGGGTAAAAGAACACTTACTTGCCTATCAAATCGGCCTGGGCGCAAAAGTGCAGGATCTAACACATCAGGTCTATTCGTTGCAGCTAGAATTATAATTTCATCTTTATTTTCAAACCCATCCATTTCAACAAGCATTTGATTTAGAGTTTGTTCTCTTTCATCATGCCCACCACCGAAACCGGCGCCTCGAGCCCGTCCAACAGCATCAAGCTCATCAATAAAAATAATTGCAGGGGCCATTTTACGACCTTGTTCAAAAAGGTCTCTAACCCTACTTGCTCCAACACCCACAAACATCTCAACAAAGTCACTTCCCGAAATATGTAAAAAAGCAACCCCTGCTTCACCAGCAACAGCTCTAGCCAATAATGTTTTACCTGTACCAGGATTTCCTACAAGCAAAACACCGGTTGGAATTTTTGCTCCAATACTTTCATACTTTTTAGGACTTTTTAAGAAGTCAACAATTTCTGCTAATTCTCTCTTGGCCTCTTCTTGACCTGCAACATCTGCAAAGGTAACCTTCTCTTTTTTATTTGCATCAAAAACTCTTGCTCGACTCTTGCCAAATTGCATTCCGCGATTATTTTGCATTGAATTTTGGCGCATAATCATTATGACAAAAAATACCATAATAACTAACGGTAAAAAGTTTAAAAGAGTCCCTAATAACGATGGTGAAGATATTTTTCCAACAACATCAACTTCACGCTCATCAAGTAAAGGAATAAGTTTTTCATCAGTATATGGAATAACTGTTTGAAAATAGGATTCTTGTCCAGTTGTAGAGCGCAGTACACCTAGAATTGTTTTTTGGTCGGTTATTTGCACTTCGATAACTTGGTTTTGTTCTACAGCAACAACAAAGTCACTATAAGATATTTGTGGATAATTTGCACCTTGATTTCTTAAAAGCATGTACACTATTAAGAAACCAATCATTAAAATAAACAGTGTCATTCCAAAGCGTCCTGGAGCAGGCGACTGTTTATTAAAAACTTCACTATCTTTTTTTGGTGGTACTTTACCTTGCTCTTTTCTGTTTTGTGAATTTTTCTTACTCATTAATTATTCCTTATAAATTGAACAGAAACTTTGTCCTGTTCTGTATAGTTCTGCTTTACAATCCAATTTTTATATCCATACAGGGAGCCAAAAATACCAATTGCTTCCCCTTTATGTTCTACAACAGGGATCAATGGACGATGTTGCACATCAACTCTCCATTCGGAAAATATTTTTTTTACGGATTTATGACACCCTTGAGCTGTAAGTATCACCTCTCCCGGCTTTTTACTGCGTATCCGTAGGGGCAAGTTAAACTCACCCAAGTAATAATACCCACTTTCAGTATCGGCAAAAAAAGTGTTTTTCTCAACTATTGGTTTTATCTCAAAACTTCCATATTGAGTTTTATATACACCACATATTGCAATATCTAATAAAAAATCTTCAGGTACGATTTCTTTTTTTCTAATAATAAGATACCCATTATTTTGAAATACTTCAAGTCCTGCATATTCTATGTAACGTTGTCCTTCAGAGCAAGCTTTTATAATATTATATGATATTTTTGCTTTTAAGCCTGCAAGTTCAAACCCTCTATATAAGAGTCTAACTCTAACCGGATAACCCTGTGAAAAAAAGTCTTTACAACGTATTTTTACGCCAGTATTTATTTTTTGCCATTCTAGCGAATTTGCAAAGCTATTAACAAAAAGTGACTCTTGATATGCCTTTTCACTGCCCGAAACTACACCTGTTTGCCAACCGTTAAACCACTCATCTAAAACTGGAATTAGCTTATGGCGAATTCTATTTCGGTAATATGCTATATCTGTGTTACTTGAATCGTCCCTATAAGGAACCTTATTCATTGTTGCATATGATTCAATATATTTTCTCGATACACGCAATAAAGGTCTAAATAATACAAGACTTTTATCGTCTATATCGCTTTCATCATAGTTTGGAAAGGTTGAAATTTGGCGTATGCCACTACTTGCAAAACCAGAAACTCCTGCACTTGAACCTTGCAAAAAATGAAGAACCAAAGTTTCTAGATGATCATCTTTATTATGTGCAAACAACACTACATCGGCATGAACCTTTTTTGCATGTTTTCTTATATTCGTATAGCGAATAAAGCGTGCAGCCTCTTCAATTCCCCTATCTCTTTTAGTTGCAAGAGCAGCAACTGTACCCGGCTCAATTGTAATAATTTCACAAGGAATCTTTAAAGTATTTTTACAATACGTAAATACAATGTCGGCATCAGCCTTGCTTTCATCAAAACTTCTAATATTGTGATTCACTGTTACAACGGTAAGTTCATAACCAAAAAAATCTTTTAAAGTATGTAGGCAATGCAGCATAACTTGTGAGTCTACACCCCCCGATACTGCAAGCAATAAAGTAATACTCTTTTTATCTGTAGTCTTTAAAACAAAATCCTTCACGAAACTTTGTGACGAATAAAGAAAACTGGCGATATCTTTTTTTACAGTATGTAGCAAAATATCCTTTTCTTTACTGTCAAAAGCATGTGAAGGAGCTTTTGAATAACTGCCTTGAGATTTATTACACAATGAATAACTCAAGGCTTTACTATGTCTTTTTTCCAAGGCTAGCGCATTGGGCGAACAGTAGCAACAACTGCATCTGAGTTTGTAAGTACTGTGATTGACTTTTCAAAAGGAAGATCCTTAATATAAATATTTTCGTTAAGAGCGAGGTTAGAAACATCTGCTGTAATTCTTACCGGTAAGTCGGCAGGAAGACATTTGATTTCTACAAAAGCAATACCCTTTTCAAACACACCACCATCACGAACACCAACTGGATTTCCAGATGTAAGAATTTTCATTTTTGCAGTAAGAGGCTTATCTTCATCAATAACATGAAAATCAACGTGGATGTTTTTGTCCAAAATAATATTGTAATCTGTAGCTTTGATAAATGCGAGTTTTCCACTTCCACCATCTACAACAAGTGAAATTAATGTCGTAGCAGTTGCCTGTTTCCACACTTTGAAAAATTCAGATTCATTGATTTCAAGCATTCCTGCTTCACCTTTTGAATTGTACATAACAGCAGGAAGACAACCTGTTTCTCGTAGTCTGCGGGCTGCACCCTTACCTGATTGTGTTCTTGTTTTTGCATTAATTACTAATCTTTCCATAACTATCTCCTATCCATACATATATGGTTTTAATGAGAAAAACAAAATTAGTGTGAAAAAAGGTTATAGGTGGTAAGAGATACCACCTATTTCAAATCTGTACAAGACGTACAGGCCTGTAATTTCCCCATCGTTCATCACGCCAGAGTTTTTCTTAGCTGAGTCGGCAGGATTCGA
>CAYJMR010000080.1:0-8339 GCA_964371375.1 uncultured Treponemataceae bacterium | reverse complement strand
TAGTTGAAGAACGATCAAACGGAAGAATTAAAATTGAAGTTTATAACAATGCTCAGCTCGGCGACCAAACATCTGTTATTGAACAAGTTCAATTCGGTGGAGTTGATTTTGTTAGAACTTCTATAGCGCCACTTTCCTTGTTTGACCCTAACATTGATGCGTTACAACTTCCTTTTTTATATAGGGATGCTGACCACATGTGGAAAGTTCTTAATGGCCCTGTTGGGGAAGAATTATTAGGTGGAATGGAAGACAAAGGTCTTGTTGGGCTTACATATTATGATGCAGGATCACGACACTTTTATAATACTATTAAGCCAATTTATACAGTTGATGACTTAGCAGGTATGAAGATTCGTATTCAAGAGTCTGCGCTTATGGTTGATTTTATTACTGCATTAGGAGCTGTTCCGACACCTATGGCATTTGGTGAAGTATATAGTGCTCTTAAGACTGGTGTAGTAGATGGAGCTGAAAATAGTTATGCATCTTACGATGCTGTTGGACACTATGAGGTTGCACAATATTTTTCATTAACAGAACATACTCGTGTTCCAGAAATGCTAGTTGCTTCAAAAATAACAATGGATAAGTTGTCAGCAGAAGATCAAGAAATGATTAAACAAGCTGCAAGAGATTCACAAATTGTTCAAATACAAGCATGGGCAGAATACGAAAAAGCCTCTGAAGAAAAGGTTCGTGCAGCTGGAAACAAAATTAATAAGATTAACAATCAAGCAGATTTTGCAGCAGCAATGCAACCTTTGTATAACAAGCAACCAGCTGAAATAAAAAGCTTAGTTGAAAGAATTCAAGCAGTAGATTAAAAAGTATTTTTTGCATAACCGGTTGGTTTGCTTGCTAACCGGTTGTGTGTTTTTGTATTGTTATCATCATAGTGTTTGCAATACGTAGGAGTTTTTATGATTTTCGGAACGAAAATATCTCAATTTTTGGATGGATTATTCTCTCTAGTAATTAATTTTGCAAAAGTTTTACTAGCACTGATGGTAATAATTGTTTTTTTGAATGTAATATTACGTTATGGTTTTGGATCAGGCATTGTTTGGTCTGAAGAGATATCTTTGATCATAGTTATTTGGTTCACTTTTTTTGCAATGGCCTTAGGTGTAAAAGAACAGTTACATATTAATATAAATATTTTACCGAAGTCATTACCTAGTAAATTTCATTTATCATTGTACCTTTTTAAACAGGTTACTCAACTCATAATTTCAGTATTAATGGTTTATTACGGCATTTTACTAACCATTAATGGTGCGAAATCATTTTTGCCTGTAACAGGCTTATCAAACGCAATAACTTATTTACCTGTTCCGATATCAGGTTTTTTTATAATAATCTTTTCTGTAGTAAGTATACTTAACATGAAAAATCAAAAGAATGAAATAATAAAAAAGGAGAACGGACATGCCTGATCCAACAACGGCTACATTTTTACTTTTAGGAACGTTTGTAGTTCTACTCATACTACGTACTCCGATTACTTTTACACTAATTTTTTCGTCTGTAGTTACTGCACTTTATTTAGATGTGCCAATGATGACCATTATGCAGAGGATGGTATCCGGGGTTAGATCTTTTTCACTTTTAGCAATTCCGTTTTTTATACTTGCAGGTGAAATTATGGGAAGAGGGGGCATATCGCAAAGGCTAATTGCCTTCTCAAATGCATTGATAGGGCAAGTTCGCGGAGGCTTAGCGCAGGTAAATGTACTTGCTTCAATGTTCTTTGGTGGGATTTCCGGTTCTGCAGTAGCTGATGTATCATCTATTGGAACTATTCTTATTCCTATGATGAAGGATAAAGGATATGATGACGACTATTCAGTTGCTGTAACGGTAACAAGTGCTTG
The DNA here is from genome assembly GCA_964371375.1 of uncultured Treponemataceae bacterium. GTDB lineage: Bacteria > Spirochaetota > Spirochaetia > Treponematales > Treponemataceae > CAYJFX01. The sequence goes on along the minus strand of CAYJMR010000080.1, from coordinate 6,462 downwards.
TCAGGGCGTTATTATCCCACCGAGTCATAACATGGTTATCTTTGCACTCGCAGCAGGTGGAGGCGTTTCAATTGCAAATTTATTTGTCGGTGGAATAGTTCCTGGTATACTTCTTGGTGTAGCATTGATGGTAATTAGTTACATTATTGCCGTAAAACGAAAATATCCAAAGGAAGCAAGATATACGACTAAAGAAAAAATGATTGCACTAAAAGATGCTTTCCTAGGTTTAATGACTATGGTAATAATAATAGGTGGTGTTGTATCTGGTGTGTTTACTGCAACTGAGTCAGCTGCAATAGCTGTAGTATATTCCTTTATAATTACATTCTTCGTATATAGAGAAATAACATTTAGAGAGTTGCCTACAATATTGCTTAACTCACTTAGAACACTTGCCATGGTAATGAGTCTTATTGCTGCAGCCAGTGCGTTTGCATGGTTCTTAGCATATTTGAGAATACCCGCAATGGTAACAGATGCATTGTTATCAATCTCACATAATAAAATTGTTCTTTTATTACTCATAAATCTAATGCTATTGGTACTCGGCACAATTATGGATATGTCTCCACTTATTATTATTTGTACGCCGATTTTATATCCTGTTGTAGTTGAAACATTGGGTATGGATCCCGTACAATTTGGTGTTATGTTTATCTTAAATCTTGCTGTTGGCTTATGTACACCACCGGTTGGCTCAGCACTATTTGTTGGCTGTGCTGTTGGTAAAGTAAGCCTTGAAAAGGCAACAAAAGCAATGTTACCATTCTATGCAACAATGCTTTTTGTGCTGCTTTTAGTTACTTTTGTTCCAGAGATTACTTTGTTTCTTATAAGTTAGAACGGAAACTAAATTAGAATTTATTGTGTGATAATATGAAAAATAAAAAAATTACGATTGATGGAAAAGAATACTCTTACTATATAGTTCAGACTGTTGTTGTAGGGAGTGGTGCTGCAGGATTGAATGCTGCTGCATCACTGTATAAAAATGGGCAAAAAGATGTTGCTATAGTTACTGAAGGTTTAATGATGGGAACATCACGTAACACAGGGTCAGACAAACAAACGTATTACAAGCTTACAACGTGTTCAGGAGAACCAGATAGTGTACGGCAAATGGCAAGTACACTGTATAATGGAGGTGCTGTAGATGGCGACTTGGCCTTAGTTGAAGCTGCGCTTTCTCTCAAGTGTTTTTTCCATCTTGTGGATATAGGTGTTCCATTCCCACATAATTCAGCTGGAGAGTATGTAGGATATAAAACTGATCATGATCCTTTTCGACGTGGTACCTCTGCGGGCCCTCTTACATCAAAATATATGACTGAGTCACTTTGGGATGAAGTTTGTGTATACGATATACCTTTATTAGACGGGTATCAAGTTGTAGATTTATTAGTTGAAGATGATTCTGAAAGGCGAGTGCGGGGGCTTATTGCTCTAAATAAAAAGGCAGAAGCACTTTCAGAAAAAATTGTTATTATATCTGCGGAAAATATTATATATGCAACTGGTGGTGAAGCAGGAATGTATTCTACATCTGTATATCCAGTGAGTCAAAGTGGTGGCATGGGCTTAGCCATTCGAGCAGGTGCAAAGACAAAAAACCTTACTGAATCACAGTACGGGATTGCATCAATAAAATTTAGATGGAATTTGTCTGGAACATATCAACAAGTAATACCACGCTACATTTCTACAGCCTCTGACGGTAGTGATGAAAAGGAATTCTTAGATGAATACTTTGATTGTCCAAATACAATGCTCCATGCAATATTCTTAAAGGGATATCAATGGCCTTTTGACCCTCGTAAAATTATTAATTATGGTTCATCATTAATTGATATTTTAGTCTATAACGAAATTGAAAAAAAAGGTCGAAGAGTATTTTTAGACTATACTAAAAATCCTGCAGTGAGTGAAAAAAATGGAGTTTTTCAGCATAGTCTGCTAAATAAAGAAGCCTATGAATATTTAGAAAAATCTGGTGGTCTTAAAGATACTCCTATTAAACGTTTAGAAACCATGAATCCTGCTGCTATTGAACTTTACAGGCACAATGGCATTGACCTATATACCGAACTATTAGAAATAGCTGTTTGTGCTCAACACTGTAATGGAGGTTTGTCAGGTAACATGTGGTGGGAAAGTAACATCAAGCACTTTTTTCCAGTTGGAGAAGTTAATGGAACTCATGGGGTCTATAGACCTGGCGGTAGTGCACTCAATTCAGGACAAGTTGGGGGAATGAGAGCTGCGAATTATATTGCAAATTGCTATACAGAAGCACCGTTGCAGGATGAAAAATTTATAAACATGTTTAAAGAACAGATACAAAATTTTGTATCACTAACTGAAAACATTTCATCAAGTAGTGGTGTGACAATTAATATCAAAGAAGAGCGAGAGGAACTTGGAAAGCGAATGTCACGATATGGTGCACACATCCGATCAAAAGAAGGAATCCAAATTGCACTTTCAGAGAATAAATCACAATTAGAACGAGTAAAAAAAGGGAAGGTAAGAAGCCATGCGGATTTACATGCATACTTTAAGCTCATGGATTTACTCACTAGCCAAATGACATACTTTATCGCAATTGATGACTACATTACTAATGGTGAGGGCAGTAGAGGCTCCTTTTTAGTGTGTGATGCAAATGGGGAAAAACCACTGGACATATTAGACGATAGCTTTAAGTACATAAAAGGTGCAGTTGAAAGTTCTAAGAAAATTCAAGAAATTACCTATTTAAAGGACAAAGTGTTAATTGAATGGCGATCTAGTCGAAAAATTCCTGATGATGACTGCTGGTTCGAAGCTGTTTGGAAAAAGTATAGAGAAAAAACATTTCTTACAGAAGGAAATGAGAGGTAGTAGTATGAATAAAATTATGAGTGCTGAAGAGGCGATAAAGTTAATAAAAGACGGAGACAGTATTGCTGTCACAGGTAATGGTGGGGGCATTATGGAGCCTGATTTATTGTTTGAAGCTATAGAAAGGCGATTTCTAATAGAAAACAGTCCTAAAAATTTAACGCTTACGCATTCAGCGGGTATAGGAGATAAAGATAAAAGAGGCTTAAGTCGTTTTGCTCATGAGGGCATGGTTAAGCGGGTTATAGGTGGCCATTGGGGATGGTCACCAAAGATGCAAGCATTAGCCAATGAAAATAAAATTGAAGCTTATAACCTTCCTCAGGGAATTATTAATTTACAGTATAGGGAAATTGCAGCAAAACGCGTTGGAGTAATAACTCAAACGGGTCTTAAGACATTTGTTGACCCGCGCTTAAGTGGTGGGAAACTTAATACAATTACAAAAGAAGAATTAGTTGAATTAATTGAAATGGATGGGAAAGAGTGGCTTCGCTACAAACCTTATCCTGTTACAATAGCACTCATTCGTGGAAGCATTGGCGATGAAAAAGGAAACATTTCCCTAGAGTATGAACCTGCATATTTAGAGTCTCTTGCAATAGCACAAGCGGTGCATAACTGTGGTGGAAAGGTAATATGTCAGGTAAAGTATTCCGCAAAGGCTGGTACATTAGATCCAAAATTTGTAAGAATTCCAGGAATTTTGGTTGATGCGGTTGTTGTACACTCCGAGCAAAAACAAACTGATGAAGGAGAGTTCAATCCTGTTCTAGTCGGCAGCGTAAAAATGCCAGTAGATAGTATGAAAACAATGGATTTAGATCCACGCAAAATTGTTGCGAGAAGATCTGCTCTGGAACTAGAAAAAAGTAGTATAATTAATCTTGGTTTTGGTATGCCCGATGGTGTTGCAAAAGTTGCAGCGGAGGAAAATATTTTAAACTCTGTAACAATGACCATTGAACAAGGTATTATTGGCGGTATCCCTGCAGGGGGTGCAATATTTGGTGTTGCATACAATGCAGATGCTATGATTGATGGGCCATCTCAATTCGACTTTTATAGTGGAGGAGGTCTTGATTTAACCTGTCTTGGTCTGGCGCAAGTTGATATGTATGGAAATGTAAATGTAAGTAAGTTTGGTTCTGTAATAGCAGGATGTGGTGGTTTTATTGATATTTCTCAACGTGCAAAGAAATGTGTGTTTTGTGGTACTTTTACTGCAGGTGGGTTAGAAGTCGACATTAAAAATGGAAGGCTGAATATTGTTACAGAAGGAAAGCATAAGAAATTTCTAAAGAATGTTGAACATATTACATTTAGTGGAAAATACGCGCAAGAAACTAAGCAAAAAGTCATATATGTAACAGAGCGAGCAGTATTTGAAATTACTGAAGAAGGGTTAGTTCTAATTGAGATTGCGCCTGGAATTGACTTGAATAAAGATATTCTTGATCAGATGGAGTTTGAACCAATAGTGTCTAAGAACATGAAACTCATGGATGAAAGACTTTTCAAATCTACACCCATGGGATTAGTATAGCAATGCAGTTTCTATTTTTTTTAAGGAATAAAAAGTATGAGTTTAAATAATGAAATTACAGTTGAGTACAAAGAAGGCTATGCTGTGCTTACCATTGATAGTCCCCAAACTAGGAATGCTCTTAGTGTTAGTGCAATTGAGCACATCGATAAACTTATTGATAAAGTAATGGTAAATAATGATATAAGAGCATTATTGATTACAGGGGGTGGAGAAAAATCATTCATAGCAGGAGCAGATATCTCTAAACTTGTTGAAATGACGGCAGAAGAAGCACGTTATTCTATTGAGGTTGGCCATGCTTTGTTTTCTAAAATTGAAAGACTCCCAATCCCAGTGGTCGCTGTTATTAATGGGTATTGCTTAGGTGGTGGGTTAGAAATTGCTATGTGTTGCGATATTCGTATTTGTTCTGCTAATGCAAAATTTGGGCTTCCAGAAATAAATGTTGGAATGATTCCAGGGTGGGGTGGAACACTGAGATTACCAAGACTAATAGGTGAAAGTAGGGCTAAAAATCTCATATATCGTGGCAAAATTTTTGATGCAAAGGAAGCATTAGATTACGGATTAGTTGTTGAAATGTATGATGATGTAGCAACATTGCGAGCAAAGGCTGAAGAACTAGCGTCTGACTTGGCGGCAAAGCCACCAATAATTATGAAAATGAATAAACAGCTTGTATATGATGCTTCAAATAAGCAACCTACTGATATAGCACAAAGAGATGCTCTAGCTCTTGGTTTTGCATATACAACACATGACTCAATAGAAGGACTAAAAGCCTTTTTAGAAAAACGTAGACCAATATATAAAGGAATGTAGCAATGCGAAAAGTAAATATTTTTAATATTGAAGGAACAGAGTATCCAGCAGGAAGACGAACACGTGTTATTTTAGGTGACAATGGCGCAATAAATGGGGATTATTTTTGTCAAGGGTATGTAGTAATATATCCAGGTGGCTCAGTGCCCGCACATGAACATATAACAGTTGAAAGCTATACAATATTAAAAGGTATAGGAGAAATGACAATTGGGAATGAAACAGTCGCAGCAGTAGAAGGTGATTGTTTTTATATAGAAAAAAATGAAATTCATTCGCTGGTAAATACAGGTAATGAGGATTTACACATGATGTTTGTTTATGCACCTAAAATGATTGCAGAGCATTGGGCACAAGAGATGTCGGGCGAATTACATTAATGAGAGATGGAGAATAATATGAAAAGAACAGCAATAGTAACTGGTGGAAGTAGGGGAATTGGTTTTGCTATAGCACGTGAATTAGGAAAACAAAATTGCAATATTGCAATCCTAGATGTAAATGACCCAAATGATTATAAAGACAACCTTGATATGCTTACAAGCCTAGGTATAGATTGGTTATATGTTCAGGGTAGTATTACATCGTCGGAAGATCGTGAGCAATTATTAAAACAGACTGTTGATAAATATGGAGACATTGACATCCTTGTAAATAATGCAGGGGTTGCACCCAAAGTGAGACAGGATATTTTAGAGATGACAGAAGAGAGTTTTGATTATGTTGTTGGTGTTAACACAAAGGGGACAATGTTTATGAGCCAGCTAGTTGTAAGGCAAATGCTTACACAAAAAGTAAAAGGGAGGCGCCGAGGTGTAATTGTGAACATTAGTTCAAGTTCTGTTACTGTGTCTTCTACTTCTCGAGGTGAATACTGTGTATCAAAAGCAGGGTTAGCAATGTTGACAACATTATTTGCAGATCGTCTTGCAGGAGAAGATATTCAAGTTTATGAGATCAGACCAGGGGTAATTGATACAGATATGACAAAAGTTGTTCATCAAAAATATACTGATTTAATCGAGCAAGGAGTATTTCCTATAGCACGATGGGGATTACCTGATGATATTGCAGGCGCAGTATGCTCATTTTGTGGGAATGACTTCATTTATAGTACAGGAAATTATATAGATATTGATGGCGGTTTTCATATTAAAAAATTGTAGGAGAAAACTATGAAGCTAACTTTTAGATGGTATGGAGATGAC
>CAYJMR010000079.1:0-8348 GCA_964371375.1 uncultured Treponemataceae bacterium | reverse complement strand
ATTATGGCAAAATGTCGTATTGGACACTTTGTTGAAGCTCAAATTTTACAAGCTCTTGAAATTGATTATATCGATGAAAGTGAAGTATTAACTCCAGCAGATGAAATTTATCATATCAACAAAGCTGATTTTAATGTTCCTTTTGTGTGCGGTGCAAAAGATTTAGGTGAAGCACTTCGCCGTATAAACGAAGGTGCCGCAATGATACGCACAAAGGGTGAACCTGGAACAGGAGACGTTGTGCAAGCGGTAACACACATGCGAATGATGCAGAGAGAAATTCGAAAAATTACAGCACTTTCAAAAGACGAGCTTTACAATACAGCAAAAGAACTTCAAGTACCATATGAACTTGTAATGTTTGTTCACGAAAATGGAAAACTTCCAGTTGTAAACTTTGCAGCAGGCGGGGTTGCCACTCCTGCTGATGCTGCTTTAATGATGCAATTGGGTGCAGAAGGTGTATTTGTTGGTTCTGGTATATTTAAAAGTGGAAATCCACAAAAAAGAGCAAATGCTATTGTAAAAGCGGTTACAAACTTTAACGACCCAAAAATACTTGCAGAAATTTCAGAAGACCTTGGCGAAGCTATGGTTGGAATTAATGCAGATGAGATTCAACTTTTAATGGCAGAGCGCGGAAAATAATGACCTGTGCAGTTCTTGCCGTTCAGGGCGCCTTTATTGAGCATGTGAGTGCGCTCAGCACTTTAAAAGTTGACACATTTGAAATTAGAAAATTGAGTGATCTTGATAAAAAGTTTGACGGACTCATTCTACCTGGAGGAGAAAGTACGGTAATGGGAAAACTCCTCCATGAACTTAATCTTTTTAATCCTCTAAAAAAGTTAATCGAAAATGGGCTACCCGTTTTTGGAACTTGCGCGGGGATGATACTTCTAGCAAATAAGCTACATGATGATGAAACTGTTCACTTTGGGACCATGGATATAGAAGTGAAGCGAAACGCTTACGGAAGACAACTTGGCAGTTTTAACACTACAAGTTCTTTTGCAAATATGTCCATTGAAATGCCCTTTATACGTGCACCTTATATAGTGAATACAGGAAACGGTGTAGAAATACTTTCTGTTGTGGATGGTAGAATTGTCGCCGCACGACAAGGAAGCAAGTTAGTAACAGCATTTCACCCAGAAGTAACAAAAGACACAAGCGTGCATAAGTACTTTCTTGATATGATTGGGTAATTATTTTATCTTGATTATTTTTTTATTCTCATATAGTATACAGTAATAACAAAGTATATTTTTAAGGGGAGAATATGATTAAAGTTGCAACAATTGCTGGCTCTGATGCATCAGGTGGAGCAGGTTTAGAAGCAGATTTAAAAACATTTCAAGAATATGGATTATACGGTATGACAGCCGTGACGCTTATTGCCACTATGGACCCAGATAATAACTGGGGGCATGGAGTTTTTCCAATTGATGAACATACTTTAAGAGAACAACTCAAAACTATTTTTAAAGGTGTTGGTGTAGAAGCATGCAAAACGGGGATGCTTGGAACAGATTATGCCGTTGAACTTTCTAGAGAATTTATAACAGATTATAATGTAAAAAAATACGTACTTGATCCTGTAATGGTATGCAAGGGTGCTGATGAAGCATTAAATCCTGGATTGAATGAGGCCGTTATCAGTAAATTGCTTCCTCTCTGTGAAGTTGTTACTCCAAATCTTTTTGAGGCAGGCCAAATTGCAGGAATGGCTTCTCCTAAATCTTTATCCGAAATGGAAGAAGCAGCAAAGATTATTCACTCTAAAGGTGCAAAAAATGTATTTATTAAGGGTGGCTCAAAGATAGCAAAACTTGAAGGACTTTCAACTTCTATTGATATTTTCTTTGACGGAAACACAATGGAACGAATTGAAGCACCACTTTTAGATACTGAGTGGACACATGGTGCAGGGTGTACTACAGCTGCAGCCATTACTTCAGGCTTAGCCAAAGGACTTTCAGTAAGAGATGCAGTTCTTTTAGCTAAAAAGTTTATTAGCGCGAGTTTGTCTAGCTCATTTGCACTAAATAAATGGGTAGGACCAGGAAACCCAAGTGCTTGGAGAAAAGAAATTTTCGCTTAGAAAATCGAGTAAAAAAAACGTTTGTTTAACGGCAAACGTTTTTTTTGTATTTAGTGGCCCTTAGTAGTTTACCTTGATTTTTTCTACCATTTCTTGTATCATATATATTATATTCAATTCCAAAATGAGGTGCACACGTGAACTACGCAGAAGAATCATTAAAAAAACATAGAGAATGGAAAGGTAAAATTACTGTAAATGTAACTGTTCCTGTTAAAACTAAAGAAGATTTGTCTTTAGCATACACTCCGGGAGTTGCCGAGCCTTGTTTACAAATAGAAAAAAATATTGAAGAAAGTTATAACTTAACTGCACGTGGAAATATGTGCCTTGTAGTCAGTGACGGTACTGCCGTTTTAGGTCTTGGTGATATTGGCCCTGAGGCTTCTATGCCCGTAATGGAAGGAAAGTGTGTCCTTTTTAAAGCATTTGGTGGAGTAGACGCTTTTCCAATGTGCCTAAAAACAAAAGAAGTTGATGAAATTGTAAACATAATTCATGCCATTTCTGGAAGCTTTGGTGGGGTAAACTTAGAAGATATTTCTGCACCTCGCTGTTTTGAAATTGAAAAAAAATTAAAAGAAAAATGTGATATTCCTATCTTTCATGATGACCAACACGGAACAGCTGTTGTTACCGTTGCCGGTCTTTTAAATGCTTTAAAAGTCGTGGGAAAAAGTAAAGAAGATGTTAAAATTGTAGTAAATGGGGCAGGGGCAGCAGGTATTGCAAACACTAAATTATTACTTGCCTGTGGATTTAAACACATTATTCTTTGTGATAGAACTGGTGCCGTATATCAGGGTCGAAATACAGGTATGAATCCCATAAAAGACGAAATTGCCCTTGTGACAAATCTTGAAAAACTAGAGGGAAGTTTAGCCGATGTTCTAAAAGGAACTGACGTATTTATTGGAGTTAGTGCGCCCGGAACAGTAACATCTGAAATGGTAAAAACTATGAATAAGGATGCAATTATTTTTGCATGTGCAAATCCAACACCGGAAATTTTCCCTGAGGAAGCAATAGAGGGTGGAGCAAAAGTTGTTGCCACGGGAAGAAGTGACTTTCCTAACCAAATAAACAATGTTCTTGCATTTCCTGGAATTTTCCGGGGTACCTTTGATGTTAGAGCAAGTGATATAAACGATGACATGAAAGTTGCCGCTGCTATGGCAATTGCAAACCTTGTTAGCGACTCAGAATTGAATGCTGATTACATTGTTCCTGCAGCTTTTGATGAAAGGGTAGGAAATGCAGTGGCAAGTGCCGTTAGTGAAGCTGCAAAAAAATCAGGTGTAGCGCGGATATAATTACTAGTTACGAGATACTAGTTACTAATTAAACTGTAGTTCAGTCTGATTTTCTAACTTAATCGTAGCTGGGCATTCTGACTCTGCTTTTAGCTGCACTTCAGGAAGAATCTATTATTAAGAATTAGGAATTATTTAGTCTTGTTAAAATGTAGCTTTGGGTATATAATATAAATAGGTAAAAATAAAAATGGCAGAAAATAAAACACTTTGGCAAGGGCGCTTTGAGGAAAGTCTTGATGCAGAAGCTATTGCTTTTGAAACTTCAATACACGTAGATGCACGTCTTGCTTTTGATGATATCAAAGGTAGCATTGCACATGTTTCTATGCTTGGCGATGCCGGAATTATTCCAATTGAGGACTCAAAAAAAATTGTTCAAGAACTAAATAATATTTTTGCAGAGCTTGAAGATGGAAGTTTAGTTATTGATACAACAGCCGAAGATATACATTCCTTTATAGAAGGTGTTCTTACAGAACGACTTGGTGAGGTTGGGAAAAAAGTACATGCGGGAAGAAGCCGAAATGATCAAATAGCACTCGATGAGCGCTTGTACTTACGTCATGCAATTCCTGCTTTACAAGTTAGAATTCTAACTCTTATAGAAACACTCAATGATATTGCATCAAGTCACACAGAGACTCTTATGCCTGGTTATACACATTTACAAAGAGCTCAGCCCGTAACACTTGCACATCACCTTTGTGCCTGGTCTTGGATGGTAAAAAGAGATTATGAAAGACTTCAAGATTCGTTAAAAAGAATTGATTTTTCACCTCTCGGAGCTGGTGCTTTAGCAGGAAGTGGTCTCCCCTTAGATAGACATGCAGTTGCACATAGTTTGGGCTTTTCAGAAGTGACACCCAATTCAATGGATACTGTTGCAGATAGAGATTATCTAATTGAAATGACAGCAGCCTTTTCTCTTTTAATGACCCACTTGTCAAGATTTTGTGAAGAAATTATTATTTGGGCAACTGAAGAGTTTAAGTTTATTGAACTTTCAGATAAGTGGTCAACTGGCTCTAGTATCATGCCCCAAAAGAAAAACCCGGACTTTGCAGAACTTATTAGGGGTCGAACTGGCAAAGTTTACGGAAATCTAATTGCACTTTTAACTATGATGAAAGCGCTTCCGCTTACGTATAATCGAGATTTGCAAGAAGACAAAGAAAGTTTCTTTGCGGCGTATGATACTGCATACTCATGCACAGAGATTTTTACTAGGATGATCGCAACGACAAAATGGAATACAGAAAAAATGTATCAATCTTGCATCGGTGGATTTGCTAATGCAACTGATTTAGCAGACTATTTGGTTAAAAAGGGAATGCCCTTTAGAAGTGCTCATGAGGTAGTCGCTGGTGCTGTAAAAATTTGTATTGAAAAAAGAATTAATCTTGAAGATTTGTCTCTTGATACTTATATAACTTTGTCTAATTTGATTACAGATGATGTATATGACTATATAAAAATAGAAGCTTGCGTTGCTCATAAAAATACTTTCGGTGGACCTGCCTCTGAATGTGTAAAAAAACAAATAGCTACTTTAAAAGATTTTTGTACATATGAATTAGATTTTGCAAACACACATGGATTGCGTAGTGAAAAAAAGTAATATATTTTTAACAATTTCAATTCTCCTTTTTTTTGTATCCTTATTTCTAACATATATCTTTTTAAATATTCAGTTTTCCTTTTTTTCACACTCGCTTACGCCCATGTTGTATCTTTCGTCGGCAGCAATTATCTTTTTTTGCTCTCTTAGTTGCTTTATTCATTATTTCACAGAAAAACGAATAGAAAATGACTCGATTTATAATTATGGAGATACCGAATCGCTTCAAGTTCTTTTAAATGAAGCAGGTAATAATACACTTAGAGAAGACGAATCTACTAAAGATTGTGCAAAAAAAAATCACTTTCAAAGAGTTCCTATTGATGAAATTCAGTATGATACAAAGCAAGTAGAGCATATTGCTGTTGACTTTAATCAGCTAGAAGAAGATTTACTCACTTCAACAAAAATGGAAAATTTGTATGATGTTGCAAGTCAATGGATTTTTACTAACGTAGAAGTATCATATGTTGCATTTTCAAACATAACTGCAAATGAAAAGTTGAGTATAGAATTTTATAAAGAAAGTATTATAAGCGAAATGTCTCTAGTTGAAGCTGTTGCGGAACGAACTGAAAATATTGGGTCAAAAGGTAGTATGATTCATGCAAATCATACACTTTCTGTTCCATTTTACCAAAAAGGTGTCATACACGGATTTGTTTTTTTAGGATTTCCTAAAAGAAACAATGAGTTTGAAGCACTTGATACCAATTTCATTACGCCATTTATAAGAATTTTAAGTACCGCTTGCTTAGTAATAGAATTAGCAAAAACAAAAGAACAACGAAGTTCACTTCAAAAAGCTTTTTCAAGCTATGTTCCTTCATCTTTAGTTGATTCTTTTGAGCATGATCCTTCAGTGTTAAAAATAGGCGGTGAATATGAAAATCTAACAATTATGTTTACTGACCTAAAAGAGTTTACAACACTATCCGAAACTATGTCACCAGATAATTTAATTTCTGTATTAAATGAATATTTTAGCGAAATGAGTGGGGTTATCGAGGCATTTGGTGGAACAGTATCTAAACTTGTTGGTGATGGTATTCTCGCTTTTTTTGGTGGGCCTGGTGATGCAGGAATAAATCATGCAGAAAAAGGCTGTGAAGCAGCGCTTACTATGAAAAAATATGAAGAAATACTTAATTCAAAGTTAATGGCAGACGGAAAACTTAAAACACCATTGTTTACTCGTATTGGCATTAGTACTGGAAAAGTAATTTTGGGTAATATTGGCTCTGAAAAAAGGCTTGACTATACCGTTATGGGCCCTGAGGTAAATTTAGCTTCTCGCATAGAAGCTGCAAATAAAAACTGTGATACCTCAATACTAATAAGCTATGAAACATTTTTAACTGTTAGAAATAGCTTTGAATGTCGTCGTGCAGCTTTTATGAAGCTTAAGGGTTTTTCAAAGTCTGTTTACTTATTTGAATTGGTAGGAAAAATTAAAAGCGCTACAGAAGAAAAAATGTTATTAGCAAATGACTTGGCAGACTTACTTGGAGTTGATGCAAATAACTTGCTTACAGGTAATAACGAGCCAACACAGCATGACATGTTAATTTCCACACATCCTGCTATAGACGATGATTCTGAAGGTCTTGAAGAGCTCGAAGATGCTGATGAATTAGAAGAATTAGATTAAACTGCACAAAATTTCTTATTAAAAAACTAAACTAATATTTTAAAAAGCCGAAAATGTATATATGGGTAATAAAAATTGCTTAACAGTAATTTTTTAGGGGGACAAAAAGAACCCCGGGGAGAAGTATAAAAAAAATAGCGACCGTGCTATTTTTTTTATAGCAGTTTTAAGAGTGTTACTTTTAGAACTGCGCATACGCATCCTCCATGATGCGCCGTAAACGCGGTGCTTTAGGAGATTACAATGACAGGCTTTACAAAAACAGTCGATTTACTACACAGAGCCCTTGATGTCAGTTCAACTCGTTATGAAGTTACTGCACACAATTTGGCAAACTCAGAGGTACCAAACTTTAAACGAAGTGATGTAAACTTTGAAAGTGAACTAAAAAGAGCACTCGAATCTGAAGATCTCGTAGGCAAAACAATTTCACTAACAACTAGTGACTCTAGACACATTCAAAATGATACATTTATTGATTACAAAACAGTAGAACCAAGACGTGTTACCGACTATCTTTCTACAGTAAAAGCAAACGGTAACAATGTTGATGCAGAACAAGAAGCAATGAACGTTCTTAAAACACAAATGAACTATCAATTGCTTACTCAATTACAAAATTTTCAATTTTCACAAATGAAAATAGTATTACAATAAGAGGTTGAATTATGGGTCTTTTTTCAAGCATAAATATAGCGGCAACAGGAATGAGCGCAGAACGTCTTAGAACAGATGTTATTTCAAATAATATTGCTAATGCATCAACTACTCGAACACAAGAAGGTGGGGCATTTAAGAAATCAAGTGTTATTTTAGCAAGTGTGCAAGATAATCCAACCTTTAGAAGTCCGTTTACTCCAGAAGATTTAGATAACGGTATAGGTGGCGGTGTTCGTGTCATGGAAATTGCAAAGGATGAGAGTCAAGGCCGATTGGTTTATGACCCAACACACCCTGATGCAATGAAATCAGGACCAAACGCAGGGTATGTTGAATATCCAAATGTAAACATTGTAAATGAAATGGTTGACCTTATAGCTGCTTCTAGAGCATATGAAGCAAATACATCAGTTATTCAAGGTTCAAAAGAAATGTTTATGCAAGCACTTGCAATTGGACAATAAAAGATTTATAATAAAATAGGTGGGAACTATGATAAATGAATTACAAATGACTAGAAGCAATGCTGCTCACGTGGGGACAGGGGCAATTGCAGGTTTAACACAAAACACTAAGCTAAATGAAGGTGTTTCAAATAAAAGCTCGTTTGATAGTTATTTAATTGACGCAGTGACGTCAATGAATGACAAGCAAATGATGGCTAGTGATATTTCTGAGCAAGTTATACTTGATCCCGATTCAGTTGATGTTCATGATGTTACCATAGCCATGGCAGAAGCTAATTTGTCACTTACCATGGCAAACACTATAATTAGCCGATTAACAACGGCTTGGAGTGAAATAACTACAACACGTTAATAGCAAAATGAAGCCATAACAGAACTGTTATGGCTTCATCTATTTTTAGCACTAGACAAATTTTTTTTTATATGTTATAATATAATTAAATAACGTATGTTCGTTCACAGGAATATAGTTCCTGATGGGAGGGGTTTCATGAACGAATGGCTTAAAAAGCTTTTTTCTCAAATTAAAGAA
>CAYJMR010000078.1:0-8462 GCA_964371375.1 uncultured Treponemataceae bacterium | reverse complement strand
ATAATAGTCCTCCCTTCCATGGTAATACTCATATGCAATCTTGTCAATGCTTTTTTGAGTCCATTTTAGAAAAAATATAAGATTAGAGGCATATAATAGTATTCTCTGGCTGAGATAATGTTTTTTTTATATTTATAGTTATCTTTTCAAGTATCTATCATGGAGCACGAGGATATTCATTGCATAATAATCTATATGGCTCTTCATCTTCTTCAATTGTAGGAAACCTTCCTCTTTCTTCAAAAAATCTATTGTCTGAGGCGTCATCATTACACATCGAAACTTCCCCTATAAAAACATCTCCTGTTCCAGGTACAACATCAAAACAATGATATTGTCGAGGCCATAATGTAATACTTTCGCCAGGTTTGAGAAGAACTGCGGTTCCTGCTTTAACAGAATATTCTCTCCCATCACAATTGACTAAAACATCTTCATCTGATAACTTATCATCATCGGTAGCATTATATACTGTTATTAGTAAGTCTCCACCACCTCTGTTAATAATATCTTCACTTTTCTTCCAATGAAAATGTAAAGGAGCATGTTGCCCTTCTTTAAGCATTATGATTTTTTCTGCATACGTTTTTTTGTACTTCGAATTTTTTTGGTTTCCATTTCTGATTGTTATAAGAGCAAACCCTTCTTTTTCCCAGTTATTCTTCCCAAAATCAGTTATATCCCATCCTAATTCATTGTCTCTTATTTCATTATACTCACTGCTTTTATTTTTCCATTCTTCTGAAGTCCAACAACAAAAAGGCGGAAGGGCAAAATTATATTTTTTTATTAGCGCTTCCATTTCTTTAATTCTCTTATTTATTTCAGATCTTTTCATGCAACAACCTCTTTTTCTCTTTATAATTTTGCATCAGACAAAAGTAGCTCAAGAATATCTGCGTTTTTTTCTGTAATAGTTTCTGGGTTTGTCAATAAATCAAGCAGGGCTTCAATTACAGCCATTTCGCTTAAATGGTTATAGCTTTTATAGTAATCAAATCTTGAAGTGTCACCTTTTGAGACTAAAACTAAATCTGCCAATTCAGCAATTTTTGAGTTTTCATGAGCTGAAATTGCAATAACTTTTAATTTTTTTTTCTTTGCAAGTTCTATACCTGTAACAACAGTTTTTGAAATTCCTGTTTGCGATATTGCTACAACAACATCTTCTTTGTCTGCTAGATTTATCATGTTCATAAAGTACTCTGGCATACCGCTAAAGGAGGCTTTTATTCCTACTCTTCCAAGTCTGAATCCCATGTGCTGTGCTAGCATTGCAGTATTACCAGCTGCGATGACATAAACCCTTTTACATTCACCCAATACCTTTACACATTCCAACAATGTCTCTTTTTTTATAGTTTTTGCTAATGTTGACATGATGTTTTCATATTTCTTAAAGATATTTTTTACTGTATCTTCCTCATCTATTTCTTTTTCTTTTTGGTACAGCCTTCCCAAATCACGTGCAAGCATTGTTCTAAAAGGCCAATAGCCATCATACCCTACGCGTTGGCACATTCGCACTACCGTTGCTTCACTAACAACGCTTTCTAATGCTAACTCTTTAACAGTCAACTCTACAGCCCTTTCAGGATGCCTCAAAACAAAATCAGCTACCTTGCGTTCTGTTAATGAGAGTTTTTCGTATCTACTTTGTATGTTATTAATAACTCTTGTTTCATCCATAAAAGACCTCTATTCCAACGCTTCTTCTTTACACTGTTTCTCTTTTCTTCATCATTATTATGTAAAAAAGCCCGCTTTAATATAACACATTTTTATAAATTCTAAAAGTTACATAAGGTATTAAGTCTTTCTTCCACATATGGTTGTAAAATTTTCTGTACATAATACGGCATATTTATTATTTTTACAGGGTCTTTGTTTGATTCATTTACAGATATAAAATCAGACACTGCATCATAATACCTTTTTAAATATTCAGTTCCCAAGTTCAATTTACATATCCCCTTAGAAAATGATAATCGCAACTGGTCATCAGGAATTCCACTTCCTCCGTGCAATACAAGAGGAATGTTTACTGCATCACGTATTTCTTCAAGCCTACCAATATCGAGTTTTGGAACCCTTGAATACTCGCCGTGAGCATTACCAATTGATACAGCTAAAGAATCAACCTTTGTCTCTTCACAAAATTTCTTTGCAGCATTTACGCTCGTAAAAAAATCCTCTTCTTCGTTATCATCATTTTTCGCGCTTCCAACATGCCCAATTTCACCCTCTACATATATATTTTTGGAGTGTGCCATATCAACTACTTTCTTTGTTATGGTAATATTTTCTTCTAATGTCATCATTGAAGCATCAATCATAATAGATTCAAAACCCTTTCCAATAGTTTCTTCTACTGCCTCATAAGAAAAGTCATGATCTATGTGTAAGCCAATTGGAACAGAAACTTCGTTAGCAAGTTCTTTTACCATTTCTGTATATGCCTTAAAACCACTGGTATGCAAGTCTCTGACATGCTCAGGATAAAGCATAATTATAGCAGGCGTTTTTGTTGCCTCTGCTGCGTACACAACAGTCCTTGCCATTACATAATCCATACAGATAAAAGCAATAACTGCTGTTTTCTTTTCTTGTGCCATTTTTAAAATATTTAGTTCACTTTCGTACATACTGTCTCCTAACAAAAAATTATCTTTCTTTTATTTATTGTTCTTTTCTATTTTCAGGTGTGAGACCTAGCAAAGATCCTCCCACAAAAAAATCTCCAAGCCCAACTACAGTTGGTGTTTTTACAAAATTTAAGTTAATGCTCGGGCTACAATAAACTTTATCTTCTAAACTAACAGAAAGTTCTTTTATAAACTCAATGCTAGCTGCTTCTTTTTCTGTATTTTTTATTTCTTCATATTCTTTTGTTCCAAAATTGTCACCCCAACAAAAGCGCGTCGAAGCTAGAGCTATTCCACTTTCTAACGATTCTTTAAAGTTTTGTGCATTTTTCCCGTAGGCAAGAGCCCATGCATAGGAATGTACTACAATGGTTGGTACACCTATTTTTGAATATACTTCTTCTAAAGCCTGTGCAACTTCGTTTGCATTGAGAATATCTATATTTCTTCCTATATATTCTTGCAATTCATCTTCATTCATGCTAATCACATGTATTAAATCTTTTAGCTGCTCATGTGCAAAAAATCTAAAATCTTTTTTTGCATAACATCCATCTTCAAAAACTATTGTTGTGTTTTTAGGAAGATTTAACAAGATTGACCTTACTTTTTTTAAACAATCTTTTAGCACATCAAAGTCCAGTACTTGGCTAAAACAAGACACCAAAAAGACTTCTGCGTTAGTTGTCATTTTACTAAATTCTTCTGAAATTTGCATATTTGCACTAAAAAAATCATTTGATATCATAATTCTGTTTGGTTTTTTTGTTTCAAATTTTATATCATTTATTTCAACTTTCAGGTTTCTTGGATATTGTAAAATTACATGAGGATAGATTATATCACTTAAAGGAACACTATAATAGCTTTCTACTTCTCTTGGCAATAAACGTTGAACATGACTGTTATTCAAACAAACATGTAAAGAACTCTTGTACCCAAGCTTATTTATAGCCAGTGCAGCTCGAGTTGCTGTTCCACCAAGTGTTACCTCATAATTAAACTTCTCTGCGAAGATGTTGCACTCTTCTGCATTAAGAGGAATGATTTCTCCGCCAGCATTTGCTTTCATATAGCCTAAAGAGGAAATTAGTATTTCTCTGAAATTCTTTACTTCTGTTAG
Organism: uncultured Treponemataceae bacterium; assembly: GCA_964371375.1. Taxonomy (GTDB): domain Bacteria; phylum Spirochaetota; class Spirochaetia; order Treponematales; family Treponemataceae; genus CAYJFX01. Next base: position 4,694 of record CAYJMR010000078.1, on the reverse strand, counting down.
AATTTTTATTTCTGCATCTGAAATCTGATATTCTTCAACCATTTTCTTAAATACATCATAATCCCATTTCAGTTCATAGTCAACGCAAGCCTGAAACCCCAATGCTATTTTTTCACTCACACTTTTCTCCATTTTTTTAGTCATTTTTTTCGTATATGATATATTCTCTTAAATATAAAATACATTGCCAACAATACGGCACCAGGAATAGAAGCTATAAGTTGTGCAATTACTATTGTTTGTAAAGTACTTTGACTTGCCTCTTCAATAAAACCCAGTGAAAAAAGATACATTCCAAAGATAATTGAATGCCCCAAAAAGAGTATTGGTAAAATTAAACCTACCCCTTTCTTTTTTCTCGTACACAGCAAAACTTGTAGTAAAAATACCCATATTAAAAACAAGGGACTTTCTAGTATATATGATAAAAACTCGTTCACAATTCTCCACTGTTTAATAATATATATAAAATAAAAGTATAGCTTCCACAGAAACTATACTTTTAATAATACTATTTACCTACTTATATAAGCTAGCTTTTCCTGTAGCTTCAAAAAGAGCTATTTTTTCTTTTACAACAACTTTCATTGCATCTATACAAGGAGGATAAATTTGGTTAGGTTCGCGAATCGCTTCATCCTGTAACATTTCACGACACTTTCGATAAAAAGGGTCTTTAATATCACTTGAAATATTAATTTTATTTACTCCATGTTTTACCGCTTTTGCGATTTCTTCATCTTTGTTAGATGATCCTCCATGCAAAACAAAAGGAATATCTACAGATTTTACTAAGTCATCCAATATATCAATTCGAAGTTCCGGCTTTTTCCCTTTTGGGTAAATACCGTGGCTTGTACCTATTGCAACTGCTAGAGCATCAATACCTGTTTTTTCAACAAATACTTTCGCCATCGCTGGGTCTGTAAATAATATTTCAGAGGATGCTGTTTCAGAAGAGTCTATGTTTCCAATTGTTCCAAGCTCGCCTTCTACAGAAACATTAACTGCATGTGCAACTTCACAAACTTTTTTACAAATAGCAATATTTTCTTCAAACTCTGCGTGTGAAGCATCAATCATTACAGAGGTATAACCACATTGGATTGCTTCCATTACTTGATCTAAAGAGGCTCCATGGTCTAAATGAATACAAACAGGAACAGTTGCCCTATGTGCTTCTTCAATCGCATACTTCAAAAAAGAAGATTTTACGAAATGCAATTCATCTGGGTGAATTGCAATAATCACAGGAGCTTGAACTTCTTCGCAAGCCTCCATAACACCAGTTAATATCATGCTACTAGATGTATTAAATGCTGGTATTGCAAAATTGTTCTTTTTTGCAACTTTTAAAATTTCTTTCATGTTCATTAACATATTTCTTCTCCTATAATCCTTTATCCTTTTACGGCACCGGAAGACATTCCGGCAATAAAATATCGTTGAAAAACAATAAATAATATCAATATGGGCAATGATCCTAAAAAGCTCATGGCCATCATTTGATTCCATTCATAACTGTGTTGTCCCATAAGTAGGTTAATTCCTACAGGAACTGTTCTCATATCTGTTGTTTTTGTTAATACTAATGCAAATAAATACTCGTTCCATGCTTGCATAAAGGTATACATCCCAACAGAGACAAGTCCCGGTAAGGATACAGGAACAAGTATTGTCCACAATACCCTCATTCGAGAGCCCCCATCAATCATCACCGCTTCATCTAGTTCTAATGACAAAGTATTAAAATATCCTGTTATCATTAAAATACAATAAGGGAGCGTGAAAACCAAATAAGTTAAAATTAGCGCCATGTACGTATTAAATAGTTTCATGGTCACTATGAGACTCATATAGGGAATCATCAATACAATTGGCGGTATCGCTTGAACGCTTACAATTACTGTATTTAATAATTCTTTTCCAGGAAACTTAAAGCGGCTAAAGCCATAAGCTGCCATAATACCAATAGCCAAAGTTAATGCAACTACAATTGTTGCAACAAAATAGCTATTAATAAAAAAACGGATTTTCTCTGGGTCAGTTAAAATCGCTATATACGGGCTTAAACTCGATGTCTCATCGAAAAATGTTGGCGGCCATGCAAAAATTCTTGTATTTGCTTTGAATGATGATAACAACATCCATAATACAGGAAAGCCTGCAAAAAAAGCACCTCCAAACAAAAGAAAAAACAGGAGTATTTTTATTTTTTTATTTTGACTTCCAACCATAATTAATTCTTCTCCGCTTTTTGGTATTTTGCATAGAAAACTGCAACTATACTACAAACAACTAATGCAAAAACTGCCGCTGTAGAAGCCATTGCATAATTATTACTTAAGAATACAAATTTATATATATACACACTTAATGTTTCTGTTGTTTTTACGGGACCTCCACCTGTAAGCATCCAAATTACTGCAAAAGATTGGATAGTCCAAACAAAGTCAAGAAGTGCAATACTTATCAATATTGGTTTTAACTGAGGTATTGTAATGTGCCAAAAGGCTTTACTTGTCGAAGCTCCATCTATAGTAGCACTTTCATATAAATCATGTGGGATTCCTTGTAGCCCTGCCAAAAGGCTGATCATATAAAACGGATAACCACACCAAATATTTACGAAGGTAATTGTATATAATGCACGTTCCCTTACACTTAACCACTCTGTATCTTTAGTTGCCAGATTTACAAATGACAAAAGATAATCAACAATTCCTTGCGGTTGCAACATCATTTTCCATAAAACTGCAATTACCGATGCGGTAAAAACCCACGGAAGAATATATATAACCCGTGCTACAGTTTTTGTCAGTGTTCCAAAATATCTTGAATTTAACAATAAAGCAAATCCCATTCCAAGAACAATATGTGCTACAACACTTCCTACAACAAAAAAAACAGTATTTTTAATCGAATTCCAAAAATCACTATCTGCCACTATTTCTCTATAGTTATTTAAACCTATAAACTCCGGGTTTCTAACTATTATTGCATTATCTAAAAAAGAATAACTTATAACTAATACAATTGGTATCACTAATAAAACTATTAGCAATAGTACCGTTGGCGACAGAAACAGATATGGGGTTAAGAAGGTTTTGAAATTATTTTTTGTATATTTCAATGAACTTTCTCCTTCAAAAATTTTTTTAACGACACAAGAAAACTTTACATAAAGTTTCTTGTGTCGTTATTTATTTTACTCGTATACTTCGTCAATTACACCTTGTACATTTGAAAGATATGTATCTACGTCTACATCTCCTTCCATGTAAGGAATCAACTCATTAATGAAGTCAACCATAATGGTATTTGCTTCTTTCATTCCAGTAAATTCGTTAATTGGATACCCTTCTTGGAACATAGCAAATACATCTTTAAAGACAGGATCTGCTGCACTGTAGTCAGGTTCTGCTAAAGCACTTCCAGGGAAGGCTGATTGTGTAGCAGCGAGACCAGCATTAATGCTTCCGTCTGTGCCATCAAAACCACTGAATAGATATTCAATAAACATCATTGCTTCTTCTTTGTGTTCACTATTTTCTGTTATACCAACAGACCAGCTGGCTACACACATTCCGCTTTTTCCGTTATATCCATCTTTTACAGGAATAGCAATAGCTCCAATATCTAATTCAGGAGCATCTTGTCTCCATGCTTGCAATACTGCCATTGAGTTTACGATAAAAGCGAGCTCACCACTTGCAAATTTTGATGTCATATCAGCTTCTGTTAAAGAACTCATACCTGGGAATAAATATTCGTTTTCGTAAAGTTCTTTGTAGAATTCTGCAAATTCTTTCAAGCCTTCATTATCTTCAAGGTCAAAATCCCCATTTGCATTTTTCATTGCCAAGCCAGAAGCCCATGCAAAGCCCATGTAAACGTTTTGAATACCTGAAGGTGATGAGGTAGAAAGGTTTAAAGCAAATGGATAGTATCCATTGTCAACAATTATTTGACTTACTTCTTTGAATTCTGACCATGTTGAAGGAAGTTCTGTGATGCCACAGTCATTTAAGATGTTCCAGTTCACATACATAGGATAAGCAAAGTTTAAAACAGGAAGGGCATAAGTTATTCCGTTCACTTGTAATTGCTCGTTAAGGTTAGCAGTATTATATCCGCTATTCTTCATAAGCATACTCATGTCTGTAAGAACTCCTTGGTCTGCAAAGTCATACAACCAACTACCATCAACACTAATAATATCAGCAACTGTACCTGTGCTAATTCCAGACATAATTTGTGTTTTTGTGTCTGCATAAGGAGCACTAAGAAGTTTAACTGTAATACCTGTTTCGTCATAGAAATTATCTACAATATTTTGTAAATATCCTTCAGGAAGCTCAACTCCCCACCATTGCTGAAATTCAATAGTTACGCCATCTTCTTCACTTCCACCACCAGCAAAAACTAAACCAACTGCTACCATCATGATTATCAAAACTGATACAGCTTTTTTCATGATTGCTTTTTTTGTTTGTAAATTAATTACCATTTTTTTCTCCTTTGTAATTTAATTTCAATTTCTCAGATTATACCTCACCTTTTTTCATTTGTCAACATTTAAATTTTGGTTTTTTGATTATTTATTGCTAAATTTTTTAATTTTCTCTACCTTTCAGTACCCTCTTTTATAAACTTTTCATTTTCGCTATAATACGTTCATGCAAAAAGAAACC
>CAYJMR010000077.1:0-8466 GCA_964371375.1 uncultured Treponemataceae bacterium | reverse complement strand
AAACCATCCGGTTTCTGCGGTCGACGCTACGCGGTGCTACAATCCCTGTCGCGAGCTTAAAAAAAATCCTAACAGGCTACAAGATTTGCAAGTTCAAAAATAGCTGTAAGTTCGGGATAGGCTTCATCATTTTGTAGTAATGTCGTAAAAGCATCTCGTTCTAGAGGTTTTGAAAAATAATATCCCTGTATAAGATCACAACCGAGCTCTTTTAAAGCACTTGCTTGCTCCTCAGTTTCAACACCTTCTGCAACAAGTTTTACTTTTAAATCCTTTGCGATTGTAGTTACTGCTTTTACAAGAGCAAATTTCTTTTCACATAAAAAACCACCATCAATAAAGGCCTTGTCCATCTTAATCACATCTATGTCTAAAGAGGCAAGTCTGTTAAGAGAGGATGCTCCAGCTCCAAAGTCATCGAGTGAAACTATAAAGCCCATATTCTTAAAAAGATCAACTTTAATTGAAAGAGCATCTTCTGTTGTTAAAATAGCGCTTTCAGTTACTTCAAGTTCTATTTCGCTTGAATCTACACCGTATTTTTCTAAAATTTGAATAAGCTTTAGCGGTGTTCGTGCTTCCATTACAGTGTGTGCAGATAGATTAACCGAAATAAGGGGTAGACGCATGTTATGCCTATTTTCCTTAATAAAAGCGCAAACCTTGTCAAATACATAATAATCAAGCTCAATAATATAGCCTGTGTCTTCAAATACAGGAATAAAACTGTCGGGGTAAATAGGACTCTCATTTGGTGGAAACCATCTAACCAAGGCTTCTGCTCCATGTACTTTCATAGTTTGTAAATCTACCTTAGGTTGGTAAACGACAACAAACTCTTGGTTTTCAATAGCTTGCTCCATTTTAAATAGAATATTTGTTCTTGTCTCCGTTGATTTCTTTTCACAAGGAGTGTACACCAAAAAGCTCGTTTCTAGTGTGTCTTTTCCAAGTGTTCGCGCTTTGTGAGCGTTATCTATAAGTATATCAACTGCTTCACTTGTGTCTTCTACAACATATTTACCAAAAGAAGCATGTAAAGCGTAGTTACTGCCAAGCTTATCTAAAATTGCAGGTTGTAGTACATTGTACCACACACTTTCTAAGTCCTTTGCATTTTCAGTTTTTCTAAATAATATGAGCTTGTCGGCATACTCACGAGATAGCATCATTTTTTCATCAATTTTTCCAGGCAAAATACAAAGGTTTTTTAAATCACGTGATTTTTTTCGCGTAGTTGAAATACCAAGGGCTTTAGCTAGTGTTTCTGCCATGGTAGTAATAATTTCATTTCCAACATCGTGACCAAAAGTTTTATTGATGTTTTTAAAATAATCTATGTCGATAGAAATAACTTCATATTCATTTGTTTGAGCTGTTTGCAATACCTTTTTTATATGCTCTTTAAAAACATTTATGCTTGCAAGTCCTGTAAGTTTATCGTAGTTTATAATCTTAAAAACTTCTTCATATTGTTTTTTCTTTGAATAAAAATATATACCAATTATAATAAGTATGGTTGAAAAACCGATGCCATACATATGCCATTTGTTTTGTGAAATAAAATCTGCTACTGTAGTTTGGTACAAATATACCGACTGAGAATGTATTAGAATTGTGCAAAGTAAGAGTATACATGTTGTTATCTTCTTTTTCATAAATAGTCCTCACTTCCTTTTATTGATTTTCAATGTGCATGATTATACTGTGCTTGCGTACATAATAACAGTGCTAAAATCACAAAGAATGTGTAACCTTTTTACAATATGACTGTTTAACTCATATATTTTTCTCAAAATGGCCCGAAGCATTACGGTCTTTTTATGCCCGGATAAAAAAATGGCAAAAAATAGTAAAAATTAATTCGAAGGTATTGACATAAATTTATAAAGCATATATACTACTATTCGTTACGCAGTAGTGTAACAAATGCCGTTGTAGCTCAGTCGGTAGAGCAATGGACTGAAAATCCATGTGTCGACAGTTCGATTCTGTCCGACGGCATGAAACAGACTTCACTTTAGAAGTCTGTTTTTTTTATGCAAAATACCGCGCCTGTGTGTCTTGCACATAGTATATTTTTCCTATATAATAAAGTAATGAAATGGGTTATTTTTCGTGGTCTCGAAGGAGACGCAGATTCAAAAGAAGTTGTAGCATATCTCAAAAAAAAGAAAGTTCGCTACAAGTCATTTAAGTTTGATGTACGCCACTTGGCAGAACCTGATGATATCCGTATGACTGAAACATTAATTAAACTTTCAGAAATACTTACAGATGCAACGCATGTTGTATTGGTTAATATTGGGCAAATACCAATTGTAGGTACATTTCTTTATACTCTCGGACTTATAACTTCAAAATCTGTTTTTGTGGTGGGGGAGCGCCTTGGCCTACCTACTTGTTTAACAAGTAGCTTTTTTCCACCATGTATCGATGTAGAAGAACTCTACGATAGACTCGATAAATATTTCCCAATTTTTCAAGAAGAAGAACGAAAAGAAATTGCTCGACACCAATTGTTTAGCCTTAACATACCACTTAACCCCGATACCTTTGCCTATTATATTTGTGCCGACAACGAAGAAGTATGTGACTTATTTGTTTTAGGGGGCATGGATGTAAATGCTGTTGATGCAGCAGGAACTCCAATGATTTGCCATGCAGCACGAGCAGGTAAATTAAATATGCTAAAATGGCTCTTAAATAAAAATGCCGATATTAATGCTGTATCCCAAGATAGGGGTTATACTGCATTGATGGATGCCATCTGGAAAAACAAAACCGAACTCGTACAATTCCTGGTAAAAAAAGGTGCAGAGCTCAACACCGTTAGTAGAGACGGCCAACCTGTTGCAGTTTTGGCATCCGGTACTGGTAATGTAGATATTTGTAAAATATTGGCAAAAAATGGCGTTGATGTAAACATCAAAGATAAGATGGGAATGTCGGCACTTGAATATGCAACTCTCTTTAACAATAAGGCCTTAATAAAAGCGTTTAGTTTGGGGAAAAAATGAAAACTATCGTGTTTACAGGTGGGGGAACAGGTGGACACATTTATCCCGGTTTAGCAATAGCAGACAATTTAAAGCAATCCTCTAATAGTATTTCAATTGTGTGGATAGGGTCAAATAATGGCAAAGATAAAAAAATGGTTTTATCTGATGTGTCAAAAGATGGCATAAAAACCTGCGATCGTTTTATTGGAATTCCTTCGGGTAAACTAAGGCGCTATATTTCATTTCAAAATTTTATCGATATATTTAAAATATTTTTTGGCTTTATTGCTTCTGTTTTTATTTTGGCAAAAATAAAGCCCGTTATCGTTTTTTCTAAAGGTGGCTTTGTTAGTGTTCCACCATGTATGGCAGCAAAACTTTTAAAGATACCGGTATACACTCATGAATGCGATTTTTCTCCAGGACTTGCAACAAAGTTAAATGCACGCTTTGCACATAAAATACTATTATCCTACGAAGAGACAAAAAACTTTTTTTCAGATACTAATAAAGTTAAATCAATTGTAACGGGAAACCCTGTGCGGGATGTTTTTTGGCATACCGACAAAAAAATAGGCTTAAACTTTTTAGGAATTGATAAATATAAAAAACCTATACTCGCAGTACTTGGCGGTTCAAGCGGTGCGCATCAAATTAACAATCTTATTTTTGAAAACCTTAATTGGTTTTTAGAAAGATTCACGCTGGTACACCAAACGGGACCAGGCGAAGATTATAAGAAGGCACTAGAAGAAAAAGAAACAATAAAAGATAAGGATAGTTTTTATGCTCCTTTTGACTTTATTTACTCAGAAATGCCTCATGTATTATCGTGTGCCGATATTGTACTTTCACGCTCAGGTGCCAACTCACTTTGGGAATGCGCAAGTCTTGGAAAGCCTATGGTTCTTATTCCTTTAGCAGGAAGCGGAACAAGGGGTGACCAAATAGAAAATGCACGCCATTTTGAAAAAGCAGGAGCTGCTGTTGTTATTGATTCGCTTGAAAAAGACGCTTTGGTGTTTTCAGGAAATGTAAAATCTGCTTTAGAATTAATGCTTGAGTCAGACTTACTGGAAACTATGAGGCAAGCTTCAAAGGCACTTGTGTTAAAAAATCCTTCAAGAACAATTGCAAAAATAATACTAGATGAGATAAAAGGGTAAAAGCATGACATTTAATTTTTTGGATATTGTTTTTTTAGTAATAATGTTTTTTTTAGCCATTCATGGAACTATTGTTGGATTTGTAAAAGAGTTCTTTTCTAAGGTAGCAATTGTTTTAGGTGTATTTATTTCTGTAGTTTTTTATGCAAGGCTGTCCCCATATTTAAATAGGCACATTGAATCGGACTTTGTATCTAAAATAGTGGCCTTTTTGTTACTATTTGTGCTTGTGTACTTAATAGTACGATTAATACAACATTTTGTTGGAAGTTTTTTTGAAGGTGATATTCTTGCAGGCTTAGACAGAACCTTAGGTTTCTTTTTTGGGGCTGCAGAGGGTCTTTTAATTGTATGTATTGTTTTAATTATTTTTTATGCTCAACCATGGTTTGATATTGGTCCACTGGTGCAAGAAAGTTATTTTCATAAAACGCTTAACAGTCTTTTGGCAGAGCCCGTTGGTATGGTACAAGACTTTATTGCCCTTAGTAGCATAAAACATACAGGAGTATAGGCTTGTTTGAAAATGTTCTGTATCAAGATGCAACATCTCTATTAAAAGCCGATATCCAAAAAGGCGAAATACCAAAATCGATTTTATTGGCTGGTCCTGCAAATTCTGGCAAACTTACTTCGGCACTCGAAATTGCGCGTGTGCTTTCTTGTACAGGAAGTATTGTAGGAGACTGGCAATGTACTTGTCAGTCGTGCTTAAAGCATAAGAGTTTAGTAAGCACCGATTTACTCATTGCAGGAAGCAGAAGTCTTTTGTGTGAAATTGCAGGAGCAAAAGAAACACTCCTAGATGCATACAGGCAAAACGCATCATGGATACAAGCAAGCCGCTATCTTTTTGTGCGAAGCGTGCGAAAGCTTACCGCTCGTTTTAATCAAGCGTTATGGGAGGGCGATGATAAAGCTTCAAAAATAAGCCCTCTTATTGCATCAATCGATGAAATATTAGAAGAGCTTGACCCTCTACAACCTTTGGTAGATATTGAAAAGTTTGAAAAGCAAAGTACAAAATTGCAAGAGCTTTGTGGAAAGCTAGAAAGCTCATTTATGTATGATTCAATACCTGTTTCACACATTAGGCGGGCTCAAACATGGGCTCACTATACAATTGCAAGCGGAAAACGTGTATTTATAATTGAAAATGCAGATAATATGCAAGAAGGGGTGCGTAACGCCCTTTTAAAAATACTTGAAGAACCACCAGAACATTGTATGTTTATTCTTACGGCAGAAAATAGAAATGCGGTTATGCCTACAATTCTTTCTAGGGTTAGAACATATTCCTTTGTATCAAGAAATACAGAGCAATGCTCAGAGGTAATAAAACGCATTTATCGTATTAACGATGACACCTTGCAAGGACTTTTAACTACGGCACGTGCACAAGGTGAATCCGTTTTATCTGCTCATCTCAATTCATTTTTACCAGTTTCACCCGAAGAAATTGCAAAGATTGCATATGAGTTTATTACCAAGCTACACAAAAAAGAAATTCCCGACATGGAAGAACTTCTAAAAAGTGTAAAAAACTTTGATCCTAGAAGTATGTTAAAGCTATTTTTTAACGCAATTCTTGATACCCAAAGAAAAATGCTTATTGCTTCAGATACACAAGGTGCTTCGAAGATAAGCGAGCAAAGTGCAGCAATTCTTGACTCTATAAAAACTGCATATAGCCATATAACTGTTTACAACCAAGGGATAAACGCTGCTTTTGATACGCTCATATATTCAATATTAAAGGTTAGTTAATTGAGAGAGTTTTTTAAAAGAGTTTCAGGAAAAATATCAAAACTCACCCCAGAGCAGGTACAAGTTCTAATTGATTCTCTTACAGAAGAAAATGAAACTCTAAACGCAGTATTAGACTCTGTTCACACAGGCCTTTTAATTTGTAATGACCAGTGGCAATTAGAGTCAAAAAATAAAGCAGCTTCACGCTATCTACCCATGTTATCGCATAATAAACAAGCTCCCATATGGGAGCAAATACGTAATGCCCAAGTTGCCGATTTTTTACGTCAAAACAGCACTATTCAAAAAAATCACATAATGGATGAATTTATTCTATTTGACTCTAATGGCATAAATCGATTTATTTCGGTTGGTATATACCCTTTAGTACGCACAAAAAAAATTTGGGGATATATTGTTCAAGTTGATGATATAACCGAAAAAAGAAAACAAGACATGCTTATCAGAAGAATGGAAAGCATGGCAGGCTTAACTAATCTTGCGGCTAGTGTAGCCCACGAAATAAAAAATCCTCTAGGTGCAATAAGTATTCATATTCAGTTAATTCAAAAGGCTCTAAAAAAGGCACGCGATGGAGACGGTAAGCTTCCAAACGAAAAATACGCCGAAAAGTACTTACATGTTGTAAATGAAGAAGTAGAGCGCCTAAACAATATAATTGTCGATTTTTTAACTGCTGTGCGTCCTGTAAGGCCAAATATTGAAGCAGTTGAACCCATAAAGCTACTACGTAATTTTATATCGTTTATGGAACCTGAGCTACAAGAAAAAAATATTGAGCTTACAACAGACTTTTTAAGTTTTGCACCATTTATTCATATTGATCCCAAGCTTTTTAATCAAGTCCTTGCAAATCTTGCACAGAATGCAATTGCTGCAATGCCAGATGGTGGAACAATCAGTATTGTAACATCTGTTGCAAACGATAAGTTTGTTTTGACCTTTAGCGATACGGGAATTGGTATGAGTGAAGAAACAGTTAATAGGGCCTTCGAGCCATATTACACCACTAAGGCTCAAGGTACTGGCCTTGGTTTAGCATTAGTCTATAAGGTGATAAAAGAAATGGCAGGCGATATAAGTATAAAATCGGTTGAAGGAAAGGGTAGCGATTTTATTATTACCTTTCCTCTTTTACAGCGTGAACAGCATCTTCTTGCTTACGATACACATAACGGGGTATAAACATGAATGGTAGTATTCTTGTAATAGATGATGAAAAAAACATTAGAGAAGGGTTGGCAGCAGCCCTTGAACTAGAAGATTATACAGTGTTTCTTGCTAGCGATGGTAAGGATGGCTTAGAGATTTTTAAAAAGGAATCGATTGACCTTATTATTACAGACCTAAGGATGAATGAGATAGGGGGAGAGAAAGTTCTTTCTACCGTTATAGCTCAAAATCCATCAACAAAAGTAATTATTCTTACAGGGCATGGAAGTATTGATTCTGCAGTGGATGCAATGAGACACGGAGCATACGACTTTTTAACAAAGCCAGTAAATCTTGACCAACTTACCTTAATTATAAAAAGAGCCCTAACGAGAAGTAAACTAGAAATAGAGCATAAAGAGCTTTTAGAAGAGGTAAAAAAACATCGCAGTTTTGAAAAAATAGTTTCAAAAAGTTCAGAAATGGACAGGGTTTTAAAAGTCATTGAAAAAACGGCAAATACAAAAAGCTCAGTTTTAATTACCGGCGAAACAGGGGTTGGAAAAGAACTTGTAGCCGATGCTCTACATAATCTTTCAGCAAGAAAAGATAAGCCTTTTATAAAGGTACACTGTGCAGCCTTATCTGAAAGTTTACTTGAAAGTGAGCTTTTTGGACACGAAAAAGGCTCTTTTACTGGCGCTACAGGTTTAAAACGCGGGCGCTTTGAGCTTGCAAATGGTGGAACAATTTTCTTAGATGAAATTGGTGAAATTGACCAAAATGTGCAAATAAAAATTCTTCGTGTGCTTCAAGAAAAACAGTTTGAGAGGGTAGGCGGGGAGCAAACTATAACATGCGATGTACGGGTTATAGCAGCCACAAATCGTAATCTAGAAACAGAAGTTAAAGAGGGGCGTTTTAGAGAGGATTTATACTATCGATTAAATGTTGTAAATATATTGGTTCCACCACTTAGGGAAAGAAAAGACGATATTCCTCTCTTGGCGTCAACATTTTTAAACGAGTTTAATACAGAAAATGAAAAAAGTATTGAAGGTTTCGATGCCGAAACTCGCCGAGTGCTGTATGATTTTGATTGGCCAGGAAATATCCGGCAGCTAAAAAACTGTGTAGAAAGCGCTGTTGTTATGTGTTCGGATAAAAGAATAACTCTTGATGATTTACCACCGACTATTGTACGTTCAAATAAAAGCGCAACCATTTCAATTCCCGTTGGTACCCCTATGGATGAAGCAGAAAAAATTATCATTATGGAAAACTTATCTCGCAATAAAGGAAACAAAACTAAAACCGCCGATACCCTAGGCATTGGCCGTAAGACTCTTCATCGAAAGTTAGATGAGTGGGGCGAA
>CAYJMR010000076.1:0-8790 GCA_964371375.1 uncultured Treponemataceae bacterium | reverse complement strand
TTTGAGCCTGCCACTTGTATTACAGCACTTGATCTAAACCCGGTTGATATTACCCTTCCAGTATCTACTGTGTCACCTACTTGTAAGGGCTTCCACCCTAAGTCAGTTTCTATTTCTACCCTACCGCTTGTTTCGAGCACAGTGCCTGTAAAAGCTACGAGTGGTAGCACGAGACTTATTAGTGCTAGTGTTATTAGCATTTTTTTCATTTTGTTCCTCATAATGGTATTTTACATACAATACAGTGTAACGCAACACTGTAAGAATTTCCACATTTTGTTACAATTTTATCACAGAAAAAATAAACGCACATGTGCCAAACGGCACATATTAAGTAAATTTTTACCTTAATTTACATCAAACAGCTATGCAAAAGAGTATTTTATATGGTATATTTAGGGTATACGTATTACTAAAAGGAAATAACATGGACGCAAATCATGATAAAATATCAAAGTTAAAAAAGCAAATGAATTTTGCGCGTCCTATTTTTTTACTTCTACTTGTATTAGTAGTAGTTGTTTTTACTGCTGTATTAAAAATTACAGCATCTGTTTTTATACCTGCAACCTTAGCAGTATTAATTTCTTTAGTTTTTGAGCCACTTCTTTTAACACTCAACAAGCGTTTTAGAATTCCATGGCTTTTAGGTATTGCTCTAATTCTAATTATTGTACTCGTTGCAGTAACTGCATTTGGAAGCCTTCTTATAAGTAGCTTACTTACAATAGTTGACTTATTTCCAAAATATGAAGAACGTTTTACGACAATTTACACTTCGCTGGCTGATTTTTTTTCTCTTTCGTTTAATGAAGACTTTACATTAATTCAAAACCTTTGGAGCCAAGCAGGAATTAGGCAAACCTTGCAAAACTTTGCACTAAGCTTTTCTGGAAACCTATTTTCATTTTTTACCGATGTAACATTGGTAACACTTTTCGCCGTATTCTTTTTAATGGAACTTAGATATTTACGAAAAAAGCTAGACATAATGTTTGGCGATGAAAACAAGGAAAAGGTTACAGGAATTATTACAAATATTATCGAACAAACAATTCGCTATATATCTGTTAAATTTTTTATTTCACTTGCAACCGGTATTTTTGTCTTTTTAGGTACACTTATTATTGGATTGGACTTTCCTATAATTTGGGGATTTATTGCATTCGTACTAAATTTTATACCAAACTTTGGTTCAATTATTTCAGGCATTTTAACTACAATCTTTGCACTCGTACAATTTTTCCCAGAACCTGCACCTGTTATTGCAACATTAATACTCATGCTCGGAGTAAACTTTATGCTCGGTAACTTTTTGGAACCAAGAGTACAAGGGCGCCAGTTGGGACTTTCTCCATTTGTAATAATTGTATCTCTTTCATTTTGGGGATGGTTATGGGGCTTTACAGGTTTGGTAGTCGGTGTACCTATGATGGTAATCTTAAAAATCGTCTGTGAAAACTTTTCAACCTTACACCCAATTTCGGTATTCTTAGGAAGTTATACAGAAGAAAAAGAGAGAGCCGAAGAGATTCAAGACGAACAAGAAAAAGAAGTTTCGCAGTAAGCTACTTTGCGTACCCATTCATTTTTGACAAAGTTTCCTTTGCACTTAATTGTGTTTGTATAAGAAATGTTCCCCTAATATCCCCTGCTTTTGAAGAGTTGTATGTAATATGTAATACTAAGCTATACTTTTCTATTCGAGTCCAAAAGAAAGTCTTTTTTACTATCGATTCAGCCTTCCATGTAGAAAAATCGGCAAATGAGAATACTTGCTCTTTTAATGGCTTTCTATTATTTCCAACCTTAAAACCAAGAATCGTAGTTTCTGTCGGATTTACGTAAATGTATAAACCTTTTTCACCGTATGCTAAAATGCACCATAAGCTCTTTTTCCCTGGAGGAAGTTTAAGTTCAAGAGCATCAAAAAGCTCAGCATTTGCTTCAAGACACACCATTTCTAGCGATGTAATTGTATCATCACATTTTTGTGATAATTCTTCATAAAACTCTTTTATTTCTTCATTAACAATTTTTGTATTCATAAACACAGTATACAGTAAAAACAAAAATAATAAAAGAGTATTTTATTGTTTAGTGAAGTTTTGTTTTGGTAAATTTTTCATATAAAAATCGCCTGTCTTCTTCTTGCAAGTTTACATAACTACAAAGAGCACATGCACTGTTGTGGTCATTTATATATACCTTAGCTACGACTATAGTCACTAAAACAGTTCGAATCATTTTTTCTACCGGAATATGTAATTTTAAAGTATATTCTTGCCCCTCAGAAAGTGGAAACCTCTGCTCGTCAGTTTTCATTAAAGATGAAATAAAATTTTTCTTATGCGCAGTAAAGCCAAACACTATTGTTGTGTCGGTAATACATAGTATAGAAAGTGGGTTTACGTGACTTGAAAAAAAAGAATGTCGTTTACTTTCATTAGCTAGATATCTACTTACAGATAATAACAGTAATGTATCATTGATATCACTCGGGGAAATCTTTTTTCCTGTAGGCATTAATCCTACAATGCTATGTACTTCCCTCCTAGGGCTTTCGCAAAGTGGTATAAATACGTTATGTGAATATTGCCCAATTTCTTCTGCAAGTCTCTTTGAGGAGAGTATTTCTCTATTACTTTGTGTAATTGTTACGGGATACGGAAAGTGATTTTTTTCAGGAAGCTTTTTATCGGGAAGATACATAAGAAGCTTTGTTTTGCATATGAGTTCATGTGAATAATCCAAGAGAACCACATCTTCAAGTTTTGCAATGGACTTTAATACTTCTTTTGCATGTTCAAAATCCTTTTTTGGAAAATTCATCCACAATCTATTTTCAAAAAGCATAAATCCTTTTATTTGCACACACTTTGCAAATATGCCCGATACTCCTTCACGAAAAATACTTCCACTTATTTCATTTGCATTTTCTATATCGCTGTCATCCATTTTAAAAACTTGTACGGGTGGTGTTAACGCATATCCTTTTTGAACTAAATTTAATGCACTTATAAAAAAAAGTCCTCTTCCTCTGTGATAAAAGCTTACTGTCATTCTGATGGTAACCTTTGCATCACTGCGAAGAAGATCATCTATAGGTTTCCACTGAGATAAAAATCTTTTAAAGAATAAAATACCTTGAGGATATATTTTATACTCACCTGGTTGTAGTGTCATAGATTCAACTCTAACACCTTTTTTTACAACAGGCGAAATCATAATAGGACTTTTATCTTGTATGAGCGTTTGTAAGATTACATCGCGTTCTAGGCCAATCAAACCATCACTCATACTTTATATCTCCAATATCGAATTGTTCAATTGTGTACATATTTTCGTTATACACGAAGTAAATAAAGCAATCTGCAAATCCGTTATCAAAAAAAAGTCGTACTGGTACTTCGTACGCATTTGAAGGATTATCAAAAATAAATACTTCCCCAACAATGTATTCAATAAGCTTAGGATAGTCTTGGAAATCATAGTCAATAATAGTTTTTAAATATGATTTTTCTTCTTCAAAAAAACTAAGACTCACCTCTCTGTTTTTAAGAGCAGATAAAAACTCGTTGAGAACTATGTATAGCTCATTTGGAATTAGCTCTGTATTTAAACTTCCAAAACCCTCTAAGGATGGATATACTGCATCATCTTCAATAAAATTACCCAAAAACAAGGGTGTATAGTCTGAGCCTTCAATAACTACATTTGTATTTGACTGCCAAAGAGTGTCTTCTGAAGAAGACTCTTCATCTTCGGTTTCAATAACCCACTCTATTGAGACCTTCTCTTGTTCTACAGCAAAGCGAAGTGTATTGTTTTGGCTACCAGCATTTTGGTTATCCGTGTTATTTGAGCATGAGAAAAAAATAAATGTTGTTAGTATAGCAAAAAGCACCATAAGGCAGTTGTGTACATCCTATTTTTAAATTGTAACATATTTTATATATGTAAGTAATAGACATTTACTTAATTAAACGGTACAATAATAAGCAATAAAAATCAAGCAAAATCTATATTATACTATCGACAAAAAAAACCATTTGCTTGACTTTGGAGGAATAATGGCACTAACCGTAACAGAAAAAATCTTACAATCACACATAGTAAAAGAAGCATACACAGAAACTACATTTGTAGCAAATGAGCCTATAAAAGAAGGTTCTCCTATAGCAATCAAAATTGACCAAACCCTCACACAAGATGCAACGGGAACTATGGCCTATCTTCAATTTGAGACAATTGGAATTCCTCGTGTCAAAACAGAACTTTCTGTATCTTATATTGACCATAATACTTTGCAGACAGATTTTAAAAACATGGATGATCACCAGTACCTTCAAAGTATTGCAGCAAAATACGGACTCTGGTTCTCTCGTCCAGGAAATGGAATATGCCACCAAGTTCACTTAGAAAAATTTGGAGTTCCAGGTAAAACACTTTTAGGTTCAGATTCACACACCCCTACAGGTGGTGGTTTGGGAATGATTGCAATTGGAGCAGGCGGTCTTGATGTTGCAGTTGCAATGGGTGGCGGAGCTTTTCACCTTGTTATGCCAAAGGTTATTGGTGTAAACATAAAAGGCACACTACAAGCAGGTGTAAGCGCAAAAGATATTATATTAGATGTACTACGCCAAGAAACCGTAAAAGGTGGAGTATCTGCAGTATATGAATATTTTGGAGAGGGTATAAAAAACCTTTCTGTCCCACAGCGAGCAACAATCACAAACATGGGTGCAGAGCTTGGGGCAACTTGCAGTATTTTCCCCTCTGATAAAAACACAAAGACTTTTATGGAGCTCATGGGACGAGGAAATGATTGGGTTGAACTACTTGCAGATGAGGGTGCAAAGTATCATAAAATTATTGAAGTTGATTTAGATAATCTCAAAGCAATGGCAGCATGCCCACACTCACCTGATGCAATAAAACCAATAGCGGACCTTACAGGCAAAAAAGTTGATCAAGTTGTAATTGGCTCATGCACAAACTCTTCACTTGATGATTTAGCAGCTGTTGCAAAAATCGTAAAAGGAAAACACATTGCACCGCACATAGAAGCAGGAATTGCCCCTGGTAGTCGCGCTACCCTACTTTTGGCAGAAAAATCAGGAATTTTAGGTGAACTCATACGTGCAGGATTTAGAATTTTAGAAAGTGCTTGTGGTCCATGTATCGGACAAGGTTTTGCACCTTCAACAAGTGGTGTAACACTTAGAACTTTTAATAGAAATTTTAAGGGTAGAAGCGGAACAGCGGATGCCGAAGTATATCTTGTATCACCTGAAACAGCCGCAAGTGCAGCTATTACTGGTGTAATTACAAATCCTGCAGATGTATTAGTTGATTCTACTCGTACAGGGTTTGCATCAAGCACAGGCTTATCAGAAACTGATATTAAAGCGATTACTCAAGATGAAGGGTTACTCATACCACCGCTTACAGAAGAAGAAGCGTCAAAAATAGAAATTATTCGCGGACCAAATATTAAGCCTTGCCCCAGTGCTCCGGTAATGAAAGAAAGTTTAGAACTTCCTCTAGTATTAAAGGCAAGAGATAATGTATCAACCGATGATATTCTACCTGCAGGGGCCAAAATGCTTCCGCTACGCTCAAATATTCCTGAAATAGCAAAGTTTACCCTTGAACGTTTGGATGAAAACTTTTATACAAATGCAAAAAAAATACTTGACGAAAAAAAAGATGGTTGCGTAATTGTGGGCGGTGAAAACTATGGACAAGGTTCTTCAAGAGAGCATGCAGCCCTTGCACCTATGTACCTTGGGGTTAGAGTGGTACTTGTAAAATCTTTTGCACGTATTCATAAAGCTAACCTAATAAACTACGGTATAATACCGCTGCAATTTAAAAATCAAGGTGATTACGATTCCCTTTCAGAAAATGATACTCTTGCATTTACAAATATTTTTGAAGCCTTAGAAACAGGTTGCGATTTCATCATACAAGTAAAATCAACAAAAGGAGATTTTACTATTGAAGCAACAAATGATTTTTCTATACGCTCAAGGAATATTATTAAAGCTGGTGGGCTTACAGCCTATACAAAAGGCGGAGGACAATAAGTGTTTAAAGAGCCTTGTGAAGCTGTTAGAGATCCACTTTGGAAACATATATATATCCCTGAAAAGCTTTATGAGGCTGTTAAAACTAATGAGTTTAAGCGCCTAACAAGAATAAAACAACTTGGTCCTTCATACCTAGTATATCCAGGTTCAACCCATACTAGAGCATCGCATTCTTTTGGTGTATATCACGTAGCAATGAGAATATTAGAAAGACTCTTAACACACGGCGCACACGAATGGACTACACTAGAAGGTCAAAAATCATTTGCCGCAGCGGCCCTATTCCATGACTTAGGACACTTTCCGTATACACATTCATTAAAAGAACTTCCCCTACTTGATCATGAAGAGCTTACCGCAAAACAGATTCTTCAAGAACCGCTTCATTCATTATTGGGTGCATGGGGTGCAAATCCCGAACAAACTGCTGCAATCATTGACACAAAACTATCTACAAGTGATACCGAAACGCTTTTTTTTAGAAATCTATTATCGGGAGTTCTTGACCCTGATAAGCTTGATTACTTAAACAGAGATGCATTTTTTTGTGGGGTTCCATATGGGCTGCAAGATATTGATTACATTCTATCTGTTCTCTATCCTGATAAAACAAAAGGAATTACTATAGATTCAAATGGAATTGCATCGGTAGAAAATATTCTGTTTTCAAAATATTTGATGTACCGTGCAGTATATTGGCACAAACAGGTTCGAATGGCAACGTCCATGATGAAAAAAACGCTTATTGCAGCTTTAAATAAAAGTATAATTGTACCCGAAGAGCTATACGAACTAGATGATGAATCAATTTTTTACTTACTAAAAGATCGATTTAGCACAATGGGAAGTTCAAACTTTGAAGAATACACCTGTGCTGAAGAGCTAAAAAATCAGCGCTTATATACAGTACTAGTTGAAGTTCCCTTTGATGAAAAAAACAAAAAACACATCTTTCTTGAACACTTAGAAAACCGTACAAGTGTAGAAAAGCTTATTTCAGAGATTTTACAATGCTCAGATACCGAAGTTATAGTTGATATACCCGAAAGAATAAATTTTGAAAGTAATTTAGTAATTAAAGATTTGAACGCATGTTTTTCTGAAAGTCCGACTGTATTTTCGCAACATACTGTACGCTCATTTGTTTCTACCCTAAGAAAAATTCGAATTGGTGTTCATCAAAAAAACATAAACGTATCTCACAAACTAATTGAAAAGATCATTGCATTATATCTATAATTAGTATATACTATAACTTAGAAATGGTACAAAATTCCAATATGACGGTGGTACAAAATGAAAATACATAACATTCTTGAAGAACAAATTATAGCCCGTGTAAAAACAATTTGTAATGACAAGGACATTCAAAATGCTCCGTGGTTTAGCTGTGATAGTGAACATTGTAGACTTGATATTACTGCCTACGTGCTTAATAGAATACAACCTCGCTATGTAGTTTCTGAAAGAGGTATAGCTCATGCAGTTGCAGATGCAGAATACCAACTTGACGCAGATGTTGATTTTCTGATTATAGAAGCTATAAAAAAAGTATCAACCGTTAGACGATCATTTCATTCAAAAGATTTTTTAGCAGATGAAGATATTGATGAATTAGCATCTGCATTCAATTTTCCTATTTTCTATGGTTCCGTTTTTGATGGAAATACTTTTCAACCAATTAGCATTGGTTCTGTTACGCTTAAATATGATAATCAAGTACTAGAAATGCTTGATGAAACATGGTATAACCCATACCACTTGCACACACGTACTAAAGGATCTTATACCTTTTGGCCTAAATCAATTCAAAGTGAACACTATGACGAAGAAAAGACATTTAATTTTTTAATAGAAGCTGAAAGTGAAAATTATGAAAAAACACGGTATGCTTTTTCTTATAATCTTGTAAGTACAAAACAACAGGACTCAACACCAGATGCAACAAATAAATTCAAGGTTGAGGATATTTATTTATTTCCTATTGGAGATGATGAGTAAAAAAAAAGGAGTTTTCTACATTGTAGTGAACTCCTTTTTTTATTTTATAACTGAAGACTTGCTTTTATAATATTTAGAACACAAGTAGCAATAATGAATATTTGCACGGCATTAAACAATACAGAAACGGCTTCGTTTGTAAGCCGTTTTTTTATGCCAGTTCCAACAAAACCACCAACAATTGCAAAGACAATCATAAATGGTGCGATAGATAAGTCAAGCCCTGAAAAACCATCTGTAAAAAAAACTTGTAAAAGTTTTGATGATTGTGAAAAGAAAATAACAAGAATACTTGAAAATGCTGCTGTTTTCATATCAAATGAAAACATAAACATAATAACGGCAACATTTATAGGCCCACCACCTATTCCAAGGAATGCAGAAATTAAGCCCAAGGCTAGTCCTGTTACACCATATGCTATATGCGATTTACATTTAAGAGTTCGAATTCTACGCAAAAGAAAAAGAAATACTGATATTCCAACACTAACAAAGAAAAACAAAATATTTTGAATAAGAGTTACCAAGGTACTTGAGTTTACGGCATTCACTACAAGGGAAAAGATTCCTTGTCCTGAAAGACCACCTAAAACACCGCCAAGACCTAACACAACTAAGCGTGAAGGTGAAGACCACGTTTCATCCTGTAAATCGCTTTGTCCCCTACTTTTAATAAGAGATACAATTGACA
>CAYJMR010000075.1:0-9038 GCA_964371375.1 uncultured Treponemataceae bacterium | reverse complement strand
TGGAAAAATTAACAAACGAAAAAAATGCAAAATACGCAGTTCTCTTTATTGATTTGAATGGATTAAAGTTAGTAAATGATACATATGGGCATGAAGAAGGGGATGCATACATTTGCAATGTTGCAAAATCAATTCAAGAGGCTATACGAGAAGAAGATTTACCTGCACGTGTAGGTGGGGACGAATTTCTTATTATTATGAATGACATTGAAAGTGAAGATGTTGAATCCATTCTTGCAAGAATTAACGAAAATGTTTCTCAGCAAAATGAGAAAGTTAGGTATAGTTTTGCTGTTAGTATCGGCTCTGTTTGCATAAACAATTCTAATAATAAAAAAGACTTTGAAAGTATTTTACTTCAAGCAGATCAAGACATGAGGCAAAAGAAGAGAGATTTTTATAAAATGGTAGGTAATAAATGATTTTTGTTTGTGCTCTTTTGTTTATAGTTTACAATATCATGCTTTTTATTTATTCAAAAAGCTTGTACGGAACAGAAATAAACATTATCCCCTACATTATTATCCTCACCCCAATTAATTTTACCTTAATATATGCATCAATTTATATAATAAATTTCCATTACGACTATGCTTTTATGATAGCTTTTTTAATGGTGTATTCATTAGAATTTAAGATTATATTTAGACAATCATATATAAAAACTCTATTTGGAACAATTTCGTACGCTCTTAATTTTTTTGCGATGAGAACAATTATTCTTGCAATAATAGCATTATCTAAACAAGAACAAATTTCGGAAGCCATACTTGACATTGATACGAGGTTGCTAACAACTGCAATCACCTTATTCTTACGTCCATTTACACTTAGAAAAGCAATGAAAACTGTAAGCAAGGATCAAATATTTATGATTTTTAGTAATAAAAACAACTTAACATTTTCATTAGGAATTTTAACTATCACATTTATATATCAAATTCTCTCCTCAACCCTCATCGATGTACAAACTGACTCATCAAATACAACAATTTTTTTATTAGGTGTAGGGATATTTTGTTTGGGAATATATCTTGCAACGATGGCACATGCATACGAGTTCTCAAAACTTCATTTACATCAAAAAAACTTTAACAGATTAAAGACAAAAATAAAGAAAGAAGAAATGAAGCTTGAACAATTAAAGACATCGGCATCCTTAGATTCATTTACAGAAACATATACCAGAAAAATGGGGGAAGAAAAGCTAAACGAGTATGTACATACAAAACAAAATTTTTATGTAGTGTATGTCGATATGGATGGATTAAAAATCGCTAATGATATACATGGTCATGAAGAAGGTGACTTTTATATTAGAACGGTTGCAAATATACTTACATCAGTTTTCTCAAGCGAATTTGTTGCTCGAATGGGTGGGGATGAATTTTTAGTCTTAGGTAACCTAGATGATGAATATGAAATTACAAAAAAAGTTTTAATTAGTTATGAAGATGTAAAAAATATTTCAAATAAATATAAAAAGCCGTATGAAACGTCTATCAGCTATGGAGTAGTAGAAGTAGATAAAAAAAGTACACTTACTACACTTGACATTCTGCATTTAGCCGATAAAAAAATGTATGAATTCAAACGTGAAAGAAAAAAAGCCCGGCAAAACAAGCATTAAATTAAAAGGAATTATATGAGCGAAAACCTAGAGTTTGAAAATATTCAACTGAAGCAAGAGCTTGATCGATACAAAGACTTATTACAAAAAGAAGAAATAGATCAAGTAACAGGGCTATATTCAAAAAATGTTTTTTTTGCAAAGGCAAAAGAATTACTTGTTGAAAACCCTGATAAAAAGTTTGTCTTTATAAAGGCAAACTTTGACAAGTTCCAATTGGTAAACTCTTTTTTTGGCTTTGACGAAGGTGATAGGCTTTTACAGTATTTTTCGTATAGATTAAAACAAATTTTACTTATAATTCCACAATCAGTAATCGGCCATTTAGGATCAGACAACTTTGTTATATGTTGCTCAGATCTTCCAAATAATGGTGTTCTACTACTTTTAGAAAAAAACATACACTCAATCATTGAAGGCTTTAGAGACGATTTTAAATTGAGCATTTCCGTAGGCTTATACCATATTGAAGATAACTTGATGGATTTTTCATTAATACATTCAAGAGCAATTATTGCATTAAAGAAAAGTAAAGAAGAGTATGGCGAATATTATACTGTTTACGATGAAAGTATGAATGAAGACTCTTTTCAAAAATACTTTGTTATTAATGAAATGCAAACAGCATTTAATGAACAGCAATTTGAAGTATATTTACAGCCAAAATGCAATTTAACAACTGGTAAAATTGTAGGAGCAGAGGCATTAGTTAGATGGATTCACCCCGAGAAGGGTTTAATTGGACCTGATAATTTTATTACGATATTAGAATCTAACGGTTTTATTACAAAACTTGATGAATATGTTTGGAATAGAGCTTGCCTGTTTATTCGCTCATGGATAGATGCGGGACTTACGCCTATACCCATATCTGTAAATGTGTCACGCGTAGACCTTCACAACCCAGAGCTAAAAGATACCCTACTTGAATTAATTGATAGACATGGCATATCTATAGAAAACTTACACTTAGAAATTACCGAAAGCGCTTATTCAGAAAACCCATACCAAATAATAGACACAGTAAATCTGCTTCATGATTTGGGTTTTCATATTGAGCTTGATGATTTTGGAACAGGCTATTCTTCACTCAATGCACTCAATGCAATGAAGTTAGATATTTTAAAACTTGATATGAGTTTTATTAAGGCACAAACTGAAGATAAAAAATCCGGAGATATCATTAACTTTATTGTTCGTCTAGCAAAGCAGATGAAATTAGAAGTTGTTGCAGAAGGCATTGAAACAGCAGAACAATTAAGCTTTTTGCGAGGCATTGGCTGCGAAATGGGTCAAGGCTATTACTTTTCTAAGGCTCTCACAAAAAATGACTTTGATGAATATATGAGAAACCATCTACTAGATGCAGAAAAAGAAATACACCTTGACCATCTCATGCTTCTTGACATTGATGATATATGGTTTCCAAATTCTAAATTTAATTTTATATTTAACCACTTTGTCGGTGCTCTTGCTTTATTTGAATTTAAAGAAGGCACCATATCACTCTTAAGAACTAATGATGAATATTTTAATGTATTACGTTATTCTCGTGAAGATGTAGCAAAGTTTCGAGACAATGTCATAACTTCAATCCATAGTGAAGATATACCTCTCATTATAGAAACGGTGACACAACAAGCTCAAACACTAGGTAATACAGGGACAGTAATAGCCCGTGCTAATACATTTAAGAAGGCAAATACATATATATGGATAAAGATGCATGGGAAAGTTGTTGCAGCTGAAAAAGAATCAATTATCATACTTACAAGCATAGAAAACATCGATTGTGAGTACAGAGCTCAAACCAAGCTAAAACAAGAGGCAGAAAAAAGAAAAGAGCTCGAAACCCAGCTTGCAGTATATAAAGGTGTTGGTGGAGACGGTGTCCTCATTGGTACAATAAACAATGGTTTTATACTTGAATACGCAAATGAACAATTTTATAAAATGCATGGAATAACTAAATCGTATGCACTAAAGCACAAAGAGACCATTCTTGAGCAAATTCTACATTCTGAAGATAAAGAACGAGTAATTACTTTTTTTAGGAAATGCGTGCAAAAAAAACAAACAGATGTAACTATTACATTCAGAACAGTAACAAAGAACAAGGATACAATAAGCTTATATGTTCGAGGACATATAAAATACAAAGGTAAAATTCCTACCTTTGAAGCTGTAATACAAAAAGCACATGATTCTATTTAATGGTTTTACCTTTATAAGCAACTTGCAAAAACCTGCAATTTAAGCTACACTTAACTTTATGAACTATCGTATTGAAAAAGATTCTATGGGTGAAGTTCGCGTCCCCGAAATGGCTTATTGGGCTGCTCAAACAGAGAGAAGTAGAAGTAATTTTAAGATTGGGGTTGGACTTGAAACAATGCCAGTTGAAATAATAAGAGCATTTGCAATACTTAAAAAAGGATGTGCTCTGGCAAACAATCAACTCATCTCAGACAAATTAACAGACGAGAAGTTATCTGCCCTTTTACCTGCATGCGATGAGATTCTTGCAGGTACTCACGACGATCATTTTCCTTTAGTTGTATGGCAAACAGGAAGTGGAACCCAATCAAATATGAACCTCAATGAAGTTATTGCGAATAGAGCTAATGAAATACTTGCTCAGAGTGGCTCACCGGTTCGTTTACACCCAAATGATGATGTAAACATGAGTCAGTCTTCTAACGATACATTTCCAAGCGCAATGCACATCAGTGCCGTTACCAGCTTACAAGATACCCTTATTCCTTCAGTTGAAAAGCTCATTGCTACATTTAAACAACTTGAAAAAGAAAATGAAAGTGTAGTAAAAATTGCTAGGACTCATTTACAAGATGCAGTTCCTATCTGTTTTTCTCAAGAAATATCGGGGTGGACCTCATCATTGGAGCGAAGTTTAGAATTACTAAAATTTTCAATTCCACCTTTGTTAGAATTATCTCTTGGAGCAACAGCCGTAGGAACTGGTCTTAATGCACCTAAGGGTTTTGATACCATGGTTGCAAACAAAATAGCAACGCTTACCAATAAAGAATTTGTTACGGCAAAAAATAAGTTTCATGCCCTTAGTAGTAAAGATGAAATGGTATTCGCACATGGAGCGATTAAAGCTCTTGCCTGTGACTTAATGAAAATTGCAAATGATGTTAGATGGCTTGCGTCGGGTCCACGATGCGGACTTGGAGAAATTATAATCCCTGAAAATGAACCCGGCTCTTCAATAATGCCAGGCAAAGTAAACCCCACTCAAAGTGAAGCTCTCACAATGGTTTGTGTACAAGTTATGGGAAACGATACGGCAATAACAGTAGGGGCAAGCCAAGGAAACTTTGAACTTAATGTATTCATGCCGCTAATTGCGTACAACTTTTTACAGTCGGTTCGACTTTTAAGTGAGGCAATAGTTTCGTTTAATGACAATTGCGCAGTTGGAATTAAAGCAAACATAAAGAAAATGGAAGAAAACTTGGAAAACAGTTTAATGACTGTAACAGCCTTAAATCCGCACATTGGGTATGAAAAGGCAGCCCTTACTGCAAAAAAAGCCTATACAGAAAATATTAGTTTAAAAGAAGCTTGCGTTAATCTTGGGTTTTTGAGTAGCAAAAAGTTTGATGAAGTTTTCAAACCAGAAGAAATGATTAGGAATTAGAAATTATGTTAGAAGTAATAAAATTAATCGGAATTGGAATTGTTTTGGGAGTGTCAAATGTAATCCCAGGAGTATCGGGTGGAACTATGGCTGTTGTGTTTGGTATTTACGACAAGCTAATAAGTGTAATAACTATCAATGTTAAAAAGATTTTTTCTATGTGGAAGTTTTGGCTACCATTAGCAATAGGGGTTGGAATTGGTATACTTGGGTTTTCAACCCTACTCGTTTCCCTTTTCGAAAACTACCCAATTCCAACAAATTGGTTTTTTATTGGTCTTATTGCTGGAAGTCTTCCATTGATTATAGGAAGGATAAAGTTATCCTGTGGCGAAGATGTGCAAAGCCCTCCCCTATCGGTTGTAACTACAATGCTTATTGCACTTGCCATTATGGTAGTTATGGACACCTTAAGTGGTGAAGCTTTTTCGCAAACAGTATATTCTGAGTTATCCCCTGGCCTTTTTTTATTTCTTTTAATGAGTGGTGCACTTGCTGCAATTGCTATGATTATCCCAGGAATTTCAGGATCATTTTTAATGCTTGTAATTGGATCGTATACAACAATTATAACTGCTGTTTCAACATTAAATATACCTCTTCTGCTTCCCGTTGCAATCGGTATTCCACTTGGGCTTTTAGGTGGTGCAAAACTAGTTCGAATACTACTAGAGAAAGTACCGGCTCAGACTTATGGAGCAATCCTTGGCCTTGTTGCAGGCTCAATTGTTGTCATTTATCCAGGTATTCCTTCTGGCATTGTGCTTTTACTTTCGGTTGCCACACTCGCAGGAGGATTTTCCCTAGCATACTTTAGTAGTAGAAAGTAATGTATAATGTGCAATTGATAATGTACAATGTATAATTGTTAGGGCAGAGATGATAGGCTTGGGATTTCTGACTTCGCTTGAAACAACATGAGACCTTGTGGTATATGCAATATTTTTTATAGCTGTGTCCGTATCATTGTGCATTATACATTGTAAATTGTAAATTATTAAAGGGTGCAATTCAATTCACGTACCAAGATGCCAGGGAGCAGACACGAGCCTACTTCCCTTCTGTCGTATGTAGAGGTTTCTGAAAATAATGTTTGTTCCTTAGTAATAGCTTCAAGCTTTTCACCAAAAAGGTTGTATAGAGAATCGTCCCAGCGCATATCTTTTATGGGTGCAATGATTTTTCCATTTTCAACCCACAGACAAGAAAAACGAGTCATTCCTGTAATGCGCGCATTTTGAACATCACTCCAATTTAAGTAGTGAAAATTTGAAACATAAATTCCTGTCCCTAAAGCTTCTAGCGCATCTTTTTCGTCGAGAGTTCCGCCATCTATACAAAGAGAGCGAACTCCTTCACTTTCATCCCCACCGTTTGAAGAAAGATTATACTCTTTTGCAGTTCGTGAGCTAATGATAGTATTTTTTAGTTTTCCATTTTCTATTAACACGATTTTCTCAGGAGCTACTTCACCCATATCATTAAAGCTTGGCTCACCGCCAAGAGAAAAATCTTGACTTATAGTTATTTTCTCTGAAAAACATTCCCTGTTTTCTCTCATTGCAATAAAAGCACTTTCACCCTGTCTAAAGTCCTTTTCTCCAAGTCCGTTCCAAGAGAAAAATTCAGTAAACTCTTTTATAGCGTCAGCACAAATAAAGGCCCGATATTTTCCGCTTGTAAGTTCAACTTGGTCATTTTCTAAGGCACTTAAAGAATGTCTTGCTGACGCAATTTTTCCTTCATATTCTTTACTATTCCAATTTCTTCCAGCATAGCATGATTTTACAGCTCGTCCATTTTTAAGCCACACAGAAAAATCAAGCACAAAATTTTTAGTTTCAAACCAGTGATGTGCTCCTTTTGAGTTTGCACTTCCCCTGTACACGCTACCTTGAGAAAAAAGTCCTGTAAAGTCCAAGTCTTGAACTGGCTGTAAAATTGTGCTTATAATATTATTTTGCTCTAAAAGGTTTCCATCAAAAATTGATTCAGATACAGCACTTGCGGTAGGAATTGCTTGAAACGGATCTTTGGGTAGCAAAGAACATGTATGTCTTGATTCAATGAGTGTAGCTTTAAAATGATTTTTATCAATTGTTTCATCTAATGCTACGGTAAAAGAAAACGAATGAGTTCTTTCATTTTTCCAAAAGGTACATGCTATTTCTGCTTGCTCTACAGTTCCCATCTGGCGCACCTTTGCATTGTTAAATCGCATAAAAGTACTTTCTTCCCCAGAAAATGTAATTGCAATATCCTCACCCGCTTCAAGCAAAGAAAAAGCAAACCTTACCAAAGAATTAAAATATGTTTTAAAATGTACACTCATCGCCCACCTCCAAAAACTTCTACATTTTTAAAAGCACACACAGGGCTTGCATGTCCAACAAAAATCACTTGGTTTGGTTCGCCCTTTCCACAGTTTGGTGTACCAAAAGCCTTAAATGTGCTTTCATCTCCAACCATGCTTAGGTTTTTCCAAAAGTTCGATGAGATTCCTCGGTAGTTTGGGTCCTTAACTGTTTTTGTAATTTTGCCATTTTCAATTAATTGGCCATACTCACAACCAAACTGAAACTTGTTTCTGTAGTCATCAATTGACCATGACCGGTTGGTATGCATAAGAATACCTTTTTCAGTACTTTTTATAATATCATCAAAGGTAGAACTTCCTGGCTCAATATTTAAATTTGCCATTCTATCTATGGGAGCTCTATTCCATGATGTAGAACGCTGGCATGCAACACCTTTTATGTTTGCTCTTTTTTGACTTTCTAAACTACCAAGTCCTCGAAGTAGTTTTCCATCTTTTATTAAAAATTCTTTTGTTGCTATATTACCTATTTCATCAACGCCATAACTCGCAAGCTCCCCTTCTATTGTTGGGTCAAATGTTACATTTAATAATTCTGAGCCATATTGAAAGTTTCCAAAATCACTTAGCTTTACAAAGCTACTACCTGCATAGTTTCTTTCATCTCCTAAAATACGGTCTATTTCTAATGGGTGTCCTATGCTTTCATGAATTTGAAGCATAAGTTGGTCAGGCATTAAAACAAGTGTTCTTGTATCATTGGGGCAAGAAGGAGCTGTTAGAAGTTCTAGAGCTTCACCCCCAACTTTCGTAGCTTCTTTTATCAAGCTATCTTTATCAATAAGTTCAAATCCACCTTGCCTTGTTAAGCCTCTTGGACCATTAGCACTACGTATTTGAACTAGATTACCATCTTGAGCAATAGCCTGTAAACTATGCCCTATATAGTAAAGTGTTTGTTCTATTTTTGCTCCATTACTTGAAACAATCTCAAAGTCGTAGCGTCCTTGCTCTATCATAGCATTCGTTTGAGTTATGTTGTCGTCAGCTTTTAGGGCGACGCACGAATCTATAAGAATATCAAAAACTTCATTTTGAGGTTTTACCTTATTATTTTGAATTTTTGTTTTATATGTAATATTTGTTGGTGGTCGAGTATCTACTGAAAAATTACAAACATTTTTATCAAAGCCTATTTTAGCCAATTCATATGCCAATTCTGTTGCCCGTGTAATGCCGCTTGTAGACATATCGCAAGTCCCAGCGTAGCCAAAACTTCCTTTATATAAAACTTCAACCATGATACCATCATCAAAATTAGAAAAAGCTTGTTCAAATTGTGCATTTCTTGCTACATAAAAATTTGAATTTGAGATGCGCCGTCTAAGACCTACCCATTCTGCAGTTTTTGCAACATCCATTGC
>CAYJMR010000074.1:0-9160 GCA_964371375.1 uncultured Treponemataceae bacterium | reverse complement strand
TTAGGCATTGTATTTTTAGTCCATTGTATATTTTCCATACTTTTATGATACCACACATTTAAAAAAACGCAAGAGGTAAAACGTAAAAAAACTAAAAATATTTTAGAAAAACTAAAAATTTTTTAGTTTTTCTATTCCTAATGCCAACCTGCATACTGTTTTACAAACAATATACAGTATTAGAAAATCCTTCATTGACTATTTAATATTGTCGTGATAAGATATATTAGTAGTATTTAAAATTCAGACAACGTAAGGACATCATGGACTATAAAAAATACGCTGTACAAGCAGCAGATGATTCAGACAGCATCATATACATTTCCGATATGGAAACATATGAGTTAAAATATCTCAATAAAGCAGCTCGAAAAGCATTTCAATGTCCTAACAATACCGATTGGCAAGACAAGATGTGCTACGCTCTTTTACAAGGAAAAACAAAACCTTGTGAATTTTGTACAAATCACTGCATAAAAGAAGACAGTTTTCACATATGGGAAATCCATAACAAAGTATTAAACAGTTATTATTCATTAAAAGACACAGTTATAGATGTAGAAGGTAAAAAATTCCGCATGGAAATAGCAACCGACATTACCGATTTAAAACTAAAAATTAACTACGAAAAATCTTTAAATGCATGTGTTGAAATACTCCATACTGCTGACTCGCCCAATGAGTCAATTAACAAATTATTAGAAATTCTTGCTACTTATTACCAAGCAGAACGCGGCTATATTTTTTCAATAAAAGAAGATGAAGAAACAATGGCAAACACACATGAGTGGTGCAAAGAAGAAATTGAGCCTCAAATTGATAATTTGCAAAGCATTCCAGTAGAGTATGCTGCAAATTGGTTTGAAAGTTTTGATAAGAGTGGCGAGTTTATTATACGTTCTCTAGAAAAAGAGGTTGAAAAAGACACCAACCAATACAACACATTAGCAGAACAAGGCATTACATCTCTCGTTACCGTTCCACTTCGTAATAAAGACGGTTCATTTTCAGGCTTCCTTGGGCTTGATAATTTTAATCAAACGGAACTAAGCACAGAGTTATTAAAATCTGTTGCAAAATTCGTGGAAGTATTTTTTGATAAAACACAACTTATGGAGCAATTAAGTAAACTCAGTTATCGTGATTCGCTTACAGGAATTCCAAATAGGCATAGTTATAACAGGGCCTTAGAACACTATGAAAAAAACCCTCCAAAAACACTCGGTGTAATGTATATTAACATTAACGGTCTAAAACACATCAATGAAAGCAAAGGATACAAATACGGAGATAGCCTTATCATTACACTTGGAAATATCTTAACAAGTCTTTTTGGGGATCACGTATTTAAAATTGACGGGGATGAGTTCATTGTGCTCCAAGCAAATATTACAAAAGAACAATTTGATAATTTAGAGCAAGAGCTACGTATAGACACAGCAAGAAAAGAAGATCTCGTCGTTTCAATCGGATCACTCTGGAATGATGAAGCTAAAAATATTGCAGAGCAAATTGGTCAAGCTGATAGCCTCATGGCATTAGAAAAAAGCCAATACTCAGGTAAATATGTAAATCTTCACTACCAATCATTATTAACAAAGAATATTATAAAAGAAATTGACCAAGGTTTATTTCAGGTATATCTACAACCTCAAATAGACTTAAAAACCATGAAAATCGCAAGTGCTGAGGCCTTAGCCAGAAAGTTTGATGAAAATGGCAAGATGCAATTTCCCGATACTTTTATTCCTTTTTATGAAAAGGAAAACATTATTCATTACATGGATCAACATATTTTCTCTGAAGTATGCAAATTACTTAACAAATGGGACAAAGAAAAAAAGGAAGCAAAAATAAAAATTGCTGTTAACTTATCGAGGCTTACACTACAACAGACAGGAATTGTAAATCTTTTTACAAAAACATGCCAAGAACATGCAGTTAATCCAAATAGAATAATTATTGAAATTACCGAAAGCATTCAACTTATAGATAAAGAGCAGCTATCATCAATTACAAGCGAATTTATTACTGCTGGTTTTGAGCTTTCACTTGATGACTTTGGAGCAGGATACTCTAACCTAACCCTTTTGGTTGATACGAAATTTGATGAAATAAAAATAGACAAGGGGCTTGTGGATTCTATCTTAGATAATGAAAGAACACAGAGAATGATTCAATACTCTAAAGACATTTGTGTAGCCCTTGATGTCTCTGTTTCTGTTGCTGAAGGAATTGAAACAAATGAGCAATGCGAAATAATTAAAAAAATGGGTTTTGATAAAGGCCAAGGATATTTATTTGACAGGCCCCTTCCTGTTGATACATTTGAAAAAAAGTATATAAAATAACCTATAAAATTAGACAGTATATTGTTTTTTATGTTGACATTTTTCCTTTCTTACATCAGAATTAAGTATGGATCAAACAAAAAAGAGCGACCTCACACAAGGTAACATCCTACACTTATATGCACATATAGGCGTACCTGCAAGTCTCGGCTTTATTTTTAATACTTTCTATAATATTACCGATACTTGGTACGGCGGGCAAATATCTAGTAGTGCGCTAGCAGGACTTTCCCTTTCTTTCCCGGCCTTTTTTTCTATACTTGCATTAGGAATGGGGATTGGAACCGCGTCTGTAGTACTCATTTCTAATGCAATAGGCGCAAAAAAAAATAAAGATGTTGTATTATACTTTACGCAATCGCTACTATTAGCAGCGATACTTTCGATTGTGCTCTTTTCTTTTAGAAACCTCTATGTGGTACCACTATTTAAACTAATGGGTGCTAGTGGTGAATCACTTGATATGGCAGCAGGCTATATGAAAACAATATTAAGTGGTGTGCCCTTTTTTATATTAAACAACACACTTAATAGCATGCTAAATGCACGGGGTGACACTAAAAGCTATAGAAATGTTTTAATAGCTGGCTTTTTTATAAACTTAGTTCTAGACCCATTGTTTTTATACGGCTTTTGGATTATACCACCAATGGGAATTAGCGGTATTGCCCTTGCAACTGTTTTAGTCCAAGTTATGGCATTCTTTTACCTTTTACGCCAAATTTCAAAAATTGAGATAGATGAAAATAGGCGTATTTTTACCATGATACGACAAAACGTAAAGCAATTTTTTATTCCAAACAAAAAAATAATTAAAGAAATTTTACAACAAGCTTTTCCTGCTATATTAAACTCAATGTCAGTGGCTATAGGAATGTATGTAATAAACTATTTTCTTAACACATATTCAAATGCAGATGCAATTGCAGCGTATGGCGTAGGCATAAGAATAGAGCAAGTATTTTTACTTCCTGCAATGGGAATATCAGTTTCCCTACTTTCTATTGTAGGTCAAAACTATGGGGCAAAAAAAATTGATAGAATAAAAAAAGCTTTTAAATTTGGCCTCATAATCGGTGGCGTAAGTTTTTTGGTTTCTGCAATTATTTTATTACCATTTGCACAGCAACTTGCAAGCCTTTTTAGCAAAGATCAAATAATCATTGATTACACGATTTTCTATTTACGCCTAGAAGTTTTAGCCTATTATTGCTATATACTTCTCCCTGCCTGCAATTCAGTATTGCAAGCAATAAAAAAACCAAAATTTGTTATGTGGATTGGATTTTCTCGGCAATTACTCCTACCAGCAATTGTGTTTTACGTACTTAGTGCAGTATTCGGCTTAAAAGCCCGCGGTATTTTTGTGGGAATTGCCGCAATAAACTGGATGGCAGCTATTGTTGCCCTTTTGTATACCATTCAGTCACTAAGAAACCTTACAGAAGAACCGGAACGTACTTCACCGTAAGCTCGGGAATATTAATATCCATTGCTTTTACTTTTATGACATCATTCAATTGCGTATCACTACTTATGCCTATCATGCTTTCTTGTGCAATTGACGGAATAAGAATAATAGCTTGTTTGTCTTTTAACTCAACAACGACAGCATCCCCTACCCACTCAGGATTTTTAGCTAAAAACACTAATGTCCAGTGAAGAGAGCTTTTTCTCTCTGCCTTAATAGTAGCAGAGCTTGCAGCATCGCCTGCGCTAATACGTTCGAGCATTTCGTCTTTATCTAAAAGCTCTCTCCCGTCAATAAAGGCTCTCAATTGTTGATGTGAAACCAAATCACTGTAACGCCTAAGAGGACTTGTAACTTGAGAATACATAAGTATTCCTAAACCTGCATGGCCTCTCGGTGTGATACCAACAGAGCGACGTTTCATACAACGACGTAATCTATGTTGCCCCGCAAGACCGTCTGGAAGCTCTTTGGGAAGATCAGGGCTCTCTTGCGAAACATACGGAAATGCTATGTTGTTTTTGAAAGCAAAGCGTGCTGCAGCCTCACCTGCTAAGAGCATGCATTCACGCACAACCTCAGAAGATTTTGTTTGCGCTACAGAAGCAATACGTACTTCAACATCATTTTCTGATTTATCCACTTTTATGTTTACTTCAGGAAGATCAATAAAAACAGCGTTATTAGTTCTTCTTTTTTCTATATTTCTTTCTGCAATAGAAAAAAGTGGAGACAAATAATTTTCATGCTGTAAATCATCTGCTTTTTCATAGGTGAGCCGTTCCACTTTTACAAAGGTCTTTAACACTTCAACGTCTTCTATTGTCCCCTCAGTATCAAGTTTTATTTTAAATGAAAGAGCTCTCGATAACTCAGGTGGATTCAATGCTTCTGCCAAACCAAGTGCATAATCAACCAGTGATTCTTCTGCAAGCATACGAGCGGCACCTTCAGGTAAGTAGAGCGTTGCACCACGCCCACGAGCTGCAATGTCTATTGGAGAATCAGGCATTACAGTACTAGCAGGATCTGCTACATGTACCCATAGATATTCTCCATCAAAAGCTATTGCATCATCAGGGTCAGTACTCCAAGCGTTGTCTATTGCGTATGCAATGTGGTCCACCGTTACTCTATCCTCTTTTGGTGGATGACTTAAATGCTCACTTGCAGATTGTTTTGATAAATTAAATCTCGACGGATGAGGGTTTCGGCTATAGTTCCACACCCCTGTATCTAATAATAGTTTATGTGCTTTTTCAGGAGTGCATGAATACCCTGCATCTTTCATAATTTTTGAGGTAGCAGTTTTTCCTAGAGCAAGAGACTCTACTTCTCCCATATAAATGCCATCCTCAGGGAGGTTAAGCTCTTTTTGTTTTAATCTTTTAATAAATGCTTCGCGTATTTCTGCCTCTTTTCCTTTTTCATTTTCTTTTGCAATAATGGCATTTGCTTCTTCTTCTGTTCTTAAAGAAAACATCGGCTCATGAGGATTTTGAAATGCTTCAGTGTTAAACTTGGGATGTCCAATTAGGGCTGAGTATAAAGCCCAAGCCTTTTGAGCTGGAAAGTTACCAAGTGAAAGTTCTGCAATTTGTGATAAAGAAAAAGCACTTTCACCTTCATCTTGCAAAAGCTCCCAAGCTTCATCAAGACTTTGTTGTAAGTCAAAATCAACACCACTTTCAATGGAAGAAAGTGATGTTACAGGGCCTTCATGCAAAAGTGCAATATCCTTTTCCCGTACTGATTGGCTTCCACCTGTAAAGCTAATCGCGTATTTATCACCCTTCTCTGTAACAAGTGCATATTGATTTTTATATAAAACAATACTTCCCTTTTTTATCATTTCATCTATCCTTCTCTTGAAAGTATAACAGAGTATTTATTTTATCGCAAGAGAATAGAATTTTATCTTGATATGGAGATTAAGATTTCCGTACTTCGTTTACTAACTCTTCACCATTTTCAAAGGACTTTATATTACCCAATGTTACTTGAGCAATTGCCGTCAAAGCTTCTTCTGTTAAAAAGGCTTGGTGACTAGATACTATAACATTCGGCATAAATAATAGGCGAGCCAAAGTATCATCTTGTATAACAGTTGTAGACCAATCTTCAAAGAAGTATTCATCCTCTTCTTCGTATACATCCAAGGCAGCTCCTCCTAGCCTACTATCTTTTAAAGCATCAATAAGAGCTTTTGTGTCAATAAGTGCTCCACGCCCTGTGTTAATTATTACGGCATCCTTTTTCATTATTGCCAGTGACGACTCATTAATAATGTGGCGTGTTTCTTTTGTAAGTGGGCAGTGAAGACTGACAACATCACTTAATGTAAATAATTTTTCAAGACTTGTATATTCAACACCTGTTTGTTTCGCCCACTCTTCATCTTTATAAGCATCATTTGCAAGAACCTTCATCCCACACCCTTTCATAATTTTGGCCATAAGCTTTCCAATTTTTCCTGTTCCAATAATGCCACACGTTCTTCCAAACAAGTCCCGCCCTGTAAGACCTTGCAGTTGAAAGTTCCCATCACGGGTTCTGTTAAATGCTAGAGGAATTTTTCGTGTTAACGAAAACAAAAGCGCAGCTGAATACTCTGCAACAGAATGTGGTGAATATGCAGGAACCCTTACAACAGGTATTTTACCCTGCGCTGCCGATAAATCAACGTTATTAAAACCAGCACACCTCATGGCAATAAGTTTTACACCTATTTCATGTAATATTTCTATTGTTTTCTTGTCAAGTTTATCATTTACAAAAGCACACACAACCTCTGCACCATGAGCTAGTTTTGCCGTCTTTGAGTTTAAGTGAGGCTCTAAAAAATCTATATTGTACAGATATTCTTTATTTTGCTTTGTAAAAAAGTCAATATCGTATGGCTTTGCATCAAAAAATGCAACTGTTATTGGATTATTTGTTTTCATAGTTACCCTCCATGTTTTGGTACTTTAAACATACAAAAAAATATTATTTTATACTGTAAGTATATCACACTTTATAATAATCAACAAGTGATTGTTTTTGTGTTTATTATCTTTTTTTTTATATTTTAAATTTTTTATAAAATATTTATACTGAAAAATGGGTTTTTTGCCGAAAATAAGGTATACTTTATTATGTGGAGAAGTGGAGAACTGTAATGGCAAAAAACGGAGATTTTATATCTCGTCCAAAAAAAGACGCACATAATCACCTCAATTTGGGAATGCGTTACGATAAGTATGTCCCGTGGGCAGGTTTTTCTATTCCAAATTTTCCTAGAAAATTAACAGGCCTTACCGAAATGCATGAAATATTAGCTGCATACACTCGACCTCGTAGCGCAACTGCAAAAGATGTTGAAGATTTAATTATAATGACTGTAGAGACAGCTATTGAAGATGGGGTAACCATATTAGAAGGTAGTGCAGATATTGGTTTTGTCCACCATTATGGAAGTATAGATAAATTTATTTCTGCAGTACAAGCTATACAAGTTAAGTTTAAAGATAAAATAGATTTTCGACCCGAACTAGGCATGGGAAAAACATTTGATTTTGCCTCGATAGAAAAATGGGCACCTGCATGTATTGAAAGTGGAGTTTTTAAAAGTATAGATTTATATGGCCCTGAGATACTCGATGGGCTTGAAAAATTTAAACCCTTATTTAAGCTTGCAGAAAAGAAAGGCCTCAAGACGAAGGCTCATGCAGGTGAGTTTTCTGATGCTAAATCTGTTAAAGATGCTGTTGAGTTTTTTGATTTGCAAGAAATACAACATGGTATAGGAGCCGCACAAGATAAGTCAGTTATGAAATTTTTAGCAGACAGAAAAACACGACTTAATGTATGCCCACAAAGTAACGTAATGCTTTCTGCAGTTAAGAATTTAGAGGCTCACCCTATAAAAGTCTTGTATGAGGCAGGCTGTAATGTAACCATTGCAACAGATGATGTTCTTTTCTTTGACAAAACCGTCAGTGAGCAATGCGTTGATTTAATAAACATTGGCATGTTCTCAGAAGCCGAAATTATCGATATTTTAGATAAAAGCGTTATAGACTAAAGACTTTTGCTTGCCTCAACTGCAAGTTTATCACACATTTCATTATACTTGTCACCACTGTGCCCTCTAACCCATTGCCATTCAATTGAGAATTTTGAAACAAGTTCATCCAAATCAATCCATAAGTCTTGATTTTTTACTGGTTTTTTTGCGGCAGTTTTCCAACCATTTTTTTTCCAGTTTAATATCCAATCGGTGATGCCATTTTTTACATATTGACTATCGGTAACAATAGTTATTGGTCTTGCGGATAAATCTGCTCGCATCGAAACATGTTTTAAACCTTCTATTACTGCAAGTAATTCCATACGGTTATTGGTGGTAAGTTTATCTCCAGCACTCAAAGGTATTTCACTTCCATCTGCAATAATTACACATCCCCACCCACCAGGGCCAGGATTTCCAGAACACGCACCATCTGTGTATATTAGAATTTTTTCCACTTTATATTTCTCCAGATTATTAAGTTTTTTTAAGCAAATCTCTTGCCATTTACCAAAAAAAATAGTATCTTTATTCTACATACATTGGCTATCTATGCACAGT
The DNA here is from genome assembly GCA_964371375.1 of uncultured Treponemataceae bacterium. GTDB lineage: Bacteria > Spirochaetota > Spirochaetia > Treponematales > Treponemataceae > CAYJFX01. The sequence continues at coordinate 726 of CAYJMR010000074.1, read as the reverse complement.
GTATACAAATACTAATCTATGCACAGTGTACCATATTTTATGCTCTGTGCCAAGAATAAGAACTTAAGGAGAATTGAAGAATGGCTAAACAACTTATGTTTACCGATGATGCTCGGAAAAAACTTTTATCAGGTGTAGAACAAATTTCAAAGGCTGTAAAAGTTACATTAGGCCCTAAGGGTTGCCTTGTAATGCTCGATAAAAAATTCGGAGCCCCAACAATCACTAAAGACGGTGTATCTGTAGCAAAAGAAATTGAACTTGAAGATCCATTTGAAAACATGGGAGCACAGCTTGTAAAAGAAGTTGCATCTAAAACAAACGACGTTGCAGGTGACGGTACAACAACTGCTACAGTACTTGCATACTCAATGGTAAAAGAAGGAATCCGCTCTGTTGCTGCTGGTATGGCTCCAGTTGAATTAAAACGAGGTATGGACAAAGCTGTTGCTATTGCAGTTGAAGAAATTAAAAAAGCTTCAAAAGAAATTAAAGGTTCAGAAGAAGTTGAACACGTTGCAACTGTTTCTGCCAACAACGACCGTGAAATTGGTAGCATCCTTGCTAGTGCAATTGAAAAAGTTGGAAAAGACGGTGTTATTACTGTTGAAGAATCAAAAACAATGGAAACAACTACAGACTTCGTAGAAGGTATGCAGTTTGACCGTGGGTATATTTCACCTTACTTTGTAACAGACAGAGAAAGAATGGAAACTGTTTACAATG
>CAYJMR010000073.1:0-9180 GCA_964371375.1 uncultured Treponemataceae bacterium | reverse complement strand
CAAGACGGATTCTTTGTGCTTCACCACCAGAGAGGGTAGCAGCTTGTCTTTCTAATGTTAGATAATCAAGTCCTACATTAAACAAAAATCTTAGGCGGTTTTTTATTTCTTTTAAAATTTGCTCTGCAATTTTTTGCTCGGTTTCGGTAAAGCTAATGTCATCAAAAAATTTTACAGACTCACCAACAGACATTATACAAAGGTCAAAGATATTTTTATCCGCAACACGCACTGCAAGTGCCTCAGGCTTTAATCTCATACCTTTACATGTTTCGCAAGGGTGTTTTGACATGAGCTTTTCAAGACTTGCCCTTTGTGCTTCTGAGTATGTTTCTCTATATCGCCTCTTTAAATCTGCGTAAATTCCAATCCAACGTTGGTCATATGATGAGTAACCTGAACCATCTTGTTTTTCGTACACAAACTGAATGTTTTGCTTTGTGCCGTTCATTATTGCGTCGAGCTCTTTTTTAGTAAGCTCATCAATTGGTGTGTCGAGTGAAATGTCTAAGTGTTCTGCAAGACTTTCAAAGCGAGCCCTGTTCCATGCAGAATCAGGATTATACCAGTTAAATGCCCCTTGATTAAACGATAAGCTTTTGTCGGGGCAAATTAAATCAAAGTCAAATTCCATTTTTTCGCCAAGGCCCGTACAATCTGGGCATGCTCCAAACGGATTGTTAAAAGAAAAAAGTCTTGGCTGAAGTTCGGGAAAAGAAATACCGCAGTCAGGACATGCATTTTTTTGAGAAAAGAAGTGCTCGGTTTCATTTTTTGTTTCAGGGTTTTGCCGTATAACGGTTATGATGCCGTTTGCAGAATTAAGAGCTGTTTCAAGAGAATCTGCTAAGCGCCGCCTAATATCATCTTTTAAAACAAGCCTATCAATAACTAATTCTATGTTGTGTTTTTTTTGTTTATCAAGATGAATGCTCTCTTCTAAATCTACCATTAAGCCATCTATTCGAGCGCGTACAAATCCTGCAGCCTTTGCATCATCGATAATTTTCTGATGTTCACCTTTTTTACCCCATACAACGGGTGCTAAAACTTGAATGCGACTTCCTTCATCCCAAGTTAAAATTGAGTCTATAATTTGATCAATTGATTGCTCTTGAATTTGCCGTCCACAATTAGGGCAGTGTGGCTTTCCAATGCGTGCAAATAAAAGGCGGTAATAGTCGTATATTTCTGTTACTGTTCCAACGGTTGAACGAGGATTTCTGTGGGTTGTTTTTTGTTCAATTGAAATTGCAGGAGACAAGCCTTCAATGTAATCAATATCTGGCTTATCCATCCGACCTAAGAATTGTCTTGCATAGGCTGACAAGCTTTCAACGTAGCGCCTTTGGCCTTCTGCAAAAATGGTGTCAAAAGCAAGAGAGCTTTTCCCAGAACCCGAAAGCCCTGAAATTACTACAAGCTTGTTTCTTGGAAGTTCTACATCTATATTTTTTAAGTTGTGCTCTCTGGCACCTTTTATAATGAGTTTATCTGATTCTGCCATGATATAATTATAGTGAAATTTAATTAAAAAAACAAGCATTGAATAAAGTCCTTTTCTATGCTACTATTAAGTATGAAAAACACAGAAATCAAACAGCCTTTTACAAACACACTCGGATTTAAAATATTACTTGTCTTTTTTATTGGACTTCTTTTATTAATTCCTATGGCATTAGTTAGGGGAGTGATTTACGACCGGCAAATGTATCAAGAGGAAGCTACAAGCTCAATTATATACCCTATAGGTGGTGAGTTTTCTTTATACGGTGTAATGATTGCTATACCATATTACTACTATGAAACAGTTCATACTGTGTCTGGTAATATCACAACTAGCGAACGTGTGAGAAACGACGATTATATTATTATTATGCCAAGTGATTACTCAGTACTGTCAAATCTAGAGACAGAGATGCTTAGTCGTGGTATTTTTAAAACACCAGTATTTTATTCCAATGTAGATATAAAAGCAGATTTTAATGAATATGAACTTGACTCAAAGGTACATTTTGATACAGTATCTTGGGACGATGCCCTACTAATTCTTGCCACAGGTAATAGAAAAAATATAAAGCAACTTCCGAATGTTTTTGTTAACGGATCGGAATTAGAATTGTATGAATCTGCAGCTTTTTCTTATATAAATATGTTCTCAAATGCATTTGTGTACTCAATAGATGCACAGAGTGTACAAGAAGGCTTTATGAGTGAAATTAGTATGAGTATTCAGGGTGGAAATTCCGTAAATATTATGCCTATGGCTGGAGACAATACCGTTACCCTCAGTTCAAATTGGAAAGATGTTGGTTTTACTGGTAGTTGGCTTCCTGTAGAAAGAGATTTTTCAGATGCAGGTTTTTCTGCAAAATGGGAAGTCGCTGGTTTTAATACACCTCTCTATGGTATGCGCTTTTTAGAAGAATTTGAAAAAACCTACATTGATAGTGCGAATACAATTAATACAAATTTTTTGCTTCTCAATGATAATTACGCAAAAACTGAACGAAGCATAAAATATGCTATGCTCTTTATTTTTATACCTTTTTTTGCGCTTTTTTTATGCGAGCTGTTAACAAAAAAACGAATACATGCGGTGCAGTACGGACTAATAGGTATTACAAACATAATCTTTTATATGCTTTTACTTTCAATTTCAGAGCATACAAGTTTTAATGTAAGTTATGTAATAAGCGCCATGTCGGTTATTGCTGCAACAGGTTTATACGTGTGGGGAATAACAAAAACAATAAAACTTGGAATCATTATTGCAGTTGTTGAAGTGGTAGTCTATGCATTCTTATTTGGTATTTTGCAGCTTACTGACTTTGCATTACTCTTTGGAACAATAGGACTGTTTTTTGCTGTTGTAATTGCAATGTACTTCACGAGAAATATTGAGATAAATAATGAAAAATAATATTTGACAGGCACATTAATCTGTCTTATCATAGAGTGAATACTAAGTAGGATAATATGAAGAATCTGAAGACTAAAAAATTATATCTTCAAGTGTATGAGGAAATTAAGAATTACATTGTAAAGTATAACTTTAAACCTGGCGATAAACTTCCAACAGAAATGGAAATGGCAGAAAAATTAGGGGTGTCAAGAAATGTTTTAAGAGAAGCATTAAAAACCCTTGAAATTATTGGAGTTGTATCTTCGAAGCCAGGCGTTGGTATGACATTAAACAGTTTTAATTCTAACTTTTTGTCAAGCGTTATTTTTTTGAATCTCATTGCCGATGGAGTAGATCTCATTTCTCAAACACAAGAGGTTAGAAAAGTATTAGAGCTTGGCTTTTCAAAAAAGTGTTTTGATACAATGACTGATGAACAAATTGTAAAACTTGAAGAATGTCTTGAAAAAATGAAAAATGAGTCTGACAGTGTTGAACTTTATGCAATTGATTCTGAGTTTCACCGTACACTATATAAAAATATAAGCAATGATGTTATGGTTGCATTTGTTGAAGCAACATGGAACTGTGAAAAATACTATCATGAAAAATATGTAAAAGACCATATTAAAACATATGAAAAACATCTAAAAATCGTAGACGCGCTCAAAAGTAAAAACTTTGAAGAATACCAGTCTATAATGCAATACCATTTTTCTTTCGAGTTTAAGATAGAATCTGATAAAAATTAATTTGTTTTTAAATTGCGATATTTTTTTTTCTTGACATACTATTAAAATAGACGTACACTTAAAGCTGGAGTGTACATATAGATGAATTTTTGCACAATTGATACTTTAGTAGTTGGCTCCGGAATTGCAGGAATATTGGCTAGCGAACTTTTAGCTGAAAAAAATATTTCTGTATTAATAGTGTCTGATACAGAAACTCTTGGAGGCGGTGCGAGTTATTTTCCCTTAAAAGCAACATTAGGAATACAAATAACAGCTTCCGACAATGCTGATAAACAACTTTTTGAAGAAGACTTTCTAAGAACATCACAGAACATTATCGATAAAAATAAGATGCATGTCTATATAAATGAGTCACCGTATGGGGTTAATGCACTACAAAAAATTGGCTTTAAACCCTATCTTAGATTAGATAAAAGACCTGCCTGCTTTGCAAAGTATAGTCGCCCTATTTATCTTATAAAGGATTGGAATGACTCAAAAAAATATGTAGCAAATAGCTTTAGTACTAATAAAAATATAGTTGTTAAATGTAATACCAAATGTATAAAACTTTTTTCTCATAACAACACTGTTACTGGAGCTCTGTTGTACTCAAATAATTCATATACATTAGTTAGCGCAAAAACGGTAATTTTAGCGACTGGTGGTATTGCAGGACTATATAAGGATAATTTATATCCGCAAGATGTTGATGGAAGTGGTTGGTCATTAGGTTCTGATATTGGTGCTAAGTTATGTAATACCGAATTTATACAATTTATTCCTTCTTTTCTGAGTCCAAAATACAAAACACTTTTTGGTGAACACACCATAAAATACGTTCAAAATATCTTTGATGATAAGGGCAATGATATTTTTAAAGATCTTTCACGTTCACAAAAAGATGAATTGTTTTTAGAGCGTTCAGCATATGCGCCTTTTTCATCTGATTTTAAAAGCTGCTTATTCGATGAGCGGATTTTTAATGCAATCTCACATGGTTCTAATGGTGTAATCTTTAAGTATAAAAAAGAACTGTATGAAGATACTGAAGATTTTTACAAAATATATCTTACTTGGCTTACAAATGAGCAGAACATAAACTTATTGGAAGATACTATAGTTATTTCTCATTTTGCTCATGCGTCAAATGGTGGCTTTTTAATATCTAAGGATGCTGAAACTACTGTACAGAATCTCTATGCACTTGGTGAAGTAAGTAGTGGTGTAGAAGGTGCAAATCGTATGGGAGGTAACTCAGTTGGCGGTATAATTGTATTTACACCTAGGGCTGTACAAAGTATTTTCCAAAAAGTTTCAAGTATATTACAAACAGATGAACAATCCTTAATGCTGAGTGCAAATTCGTTCTTAGAATCTGTAGTAAAAGAATGTAATATTTCCGCACTAGAAGTAAAAACACTTATAGCAAATACGCTGAATAAAAATGCATCCATTATCCGTACAGTTAATTCTTTAACTGATACATTGCTTATGCTTGAAAAAATTGAAAAGGACTATTTTATCTCTCCAGGTACTGAGAGTGCAGAGTCCTATAGTGCCTATCACGCAATTAAAGCTTCAAAAATATTAATAAATTCAATGCTTATTCGAACTTCTTCTATAGGCGCGCATAAAATCCTTTAAATAAATTAAAAAAAGATTTTTTTAAACTTGACAGATTAAAAAAGTGGACTTATAATTTAATGAGTTTATAGAATGTAGGACAAAGTCCTGTATTCCCAAAAAGGATTGATACTACTACATTAAATAGTAGTATCGTTTGTAAGGGAAAAGCGTTGCTTACTGCCTTGCAAAGATAAGATCCTTTATCCGACTCCCAAATAGGGAAGTTCTACAAGGAGAAGAAAATGAAAAAAATTTTAACTGTTATGTTAATGGTGCTTTTCATTAGTAGCATGGTTTATGCAGGAGGAGAATCTGAAAGTTCTTCTGCTTCTTGGCAAGAAAAGGGTACACCTCTAGCAGATGTGCGTGTTCGTGAAGCTCTACTAAGAGCAATCGATATGGATGCAATTATTGCAGGTATTTTTGAAGGTCAAGCTCAAAAAGCAATTAGTATGACTGCTCCAGGATCTTGGCTTGCTTCTGGTTTAACAGAATATAGCTATGACCCGAATATGGCTAAAGATCTTCTTAAAAAAGCTGGTTGGCCATCAGATTATGTACTTGATGTTGTATATTATTACTCTGATCAACAAACTGTAGATCTTATGGCAGTAATACAACAATACTGGAGTGAAGTAGGTGTTAAAGCGCAATTTAGAAAGCTTGAAGGTGATCTCGCAGCACAACTTTGGGTTCCACCTGAGGATAGAGTAAATGGTCCTTCAGTAATAAAATGGGACCTTGCATATGCAGCGGTAGCAGCACTTGTTGAACACGATTTTTACAATAGATATGCTAGTAATTCAGCAAGTAACTCATCTCTCCCATATCAAGAAGGCTTAGATGAACTTATTGCAGCTACAAATGCTACTGCAGATGTTAAAGAGCAACAAAAAGCATTTCACAATTTGCAAAAGTCTATGAATGAAAATTTATACCAACTTCCATTGTATCATCAACTAAATTTTGTATATATCAATGATACACTTGATATTGCTGGTAGTGAGCTTGGAAATGATCAGTTTTCATATGATAAGAGTATACTTGATTGGAATATAAATAGAAGTGATAAAACTCTGTATACTAATGGTGGTGCACTTGAATTCTTTGAAACACCATTTGTAAATCCGGGTTATTATCTCTATCAAGAAATTTTATTTGATAAGCTTATCAATGCTGATGAAAACTTAACACCAACTGAAGGCATGTTAGCAGAATCATATAAAGTGTCAGCTGATGGTAAAACAATTACATTTGAGATTCGAGAAGGTGTAAAATGGCATGACGGAACCCCGTTTACTCCTGAAGATGTTAAGTTTACTATTGAATATATGAGTGGATTTCCTGGTCTTCACAGTGTAGCTTCTACAACTGTTGACAATATTGAAAACATTGATATAGACGGAAATACTCTTACAATTACGTATCACACTCTAGATCCTAATGCTTTAACAGTATTCTCACAATGGCCAATTTTGCCTAAGCACCTACTTGAAGATTCAAATCCTGTAACAGCACAACAAGATCAGTTCTGGCAAAAACCAATTGGTACAGGACCTTTCAAATTTGAAGAACTTGTACGAAATAATTATACAGTTCTAGCACGCAACGATGATTATTACAAAGATGGAGACGGTAATATTGAAAAAATCTACATGTTTGCTAGTGGTGAAGCAGATGCAAATCTTATTAAAAATGCAGAATCAGGCATGATAGACTATGCTTGGAGTAAATCTACCGATGATGCTAAAGCCATCGAAAAAATTAACTTTATGACAGTATATCCTGCTAACATTCGTTATACACGGTTATTCTATGTAAATCAATATCCGCATGAGGCAAACATTAAATAATATGTTTGTTAATTAACAGGAAGTCGTGGCCTTGGTCACGACTTTCATTTTAGGAAAAAAATATGCTTACTTACACATTACGTTCAATATTAATGTTTATTCCAATGGTTCTAGTAATCAGCTTTCTTATTTTTTTAGGTATGGAGTTGATGCCTGGTGATGCTGTAGACTATATGCTAGGGCCAGAAGCGCTTGCAAACTTGGATGCATCGGAATTAAATGCCCTTCGAGAAGCGCTCGGGTTAAATGACCCCTTTTTATTACGTTATGTAAAATGGCTTTCAGGGTTATTTCAGGGAAACTTTGGTTATAGTTTACAAAGTGGTGTTCCTGTTTCAGAACTATTAAAAAGCACACTTCCAGCTACTGTACAATTATCTGTAGTAGCTTTATTATTCTCTTCCATTTTTGGAAGTATCTTGGGAATGTTTAGTGCTTTAAAAAAAGGTAGCATTGTTGACAATGTTTTAAGTGTTGCCGGTATGATTGGTGTCGCGATTCCTCAATTTTTATTTGGTTTGATATGTATAGTTGTTTTTGCCTTTAACTTAAATTGGCTTCCAGCTGGTGGCCAATTTACTTACGGCGTAGATACTTTTTTAGATAAATTGCAGTACTTACTGTTGCCTGCGTTAGTTTTGGCATTGTCTCTTGTTTCTGGGGTAATGCGTTATGCTCGTTCTAGTATGCTAGATTCATTAAATAAAGATTTTATTAAAACAGCTAGAAGTAAAGGTTTGCCAGAATGGAGAGTTAATTTAATCCACGGCTTTAGAGTTGCAATGACACCAGTAGTAGTATTGATAGGTTTTAGGCTTCCAATGCTAATTGGTGGAGCGGTTGTAGTAGAACAAATCTTTCAATGGCCAGGAGTAGGTATGCTTTTTGTTGCTGCTGTTAGAACACAAAATACGCCAATAGTTATGATGGTAGCATTTTTTAGTGTATTGCTGGTTTTAGTTTCCAGTTTAATTGTAGATCTGTGCACGGCACTGCTCGACCCACGGGTAAAATTAGCGTAAGAGAGAATTAATAAAGTTTTTAGCATACATACTTTATTAGTGAGCATGCGGAGCAAACTCTATAGGAGGATATATGAGTTCAAAACATTTACAAAAAAAAATGGATAAAATACTTAGACTAGAAGAAGAGGGTAGATTACAAGCTTCTAATAAAAGTCGTTTTATGCGTAAATTACTTTCGAATAAGTTAGCTGTTTTTGGTGTGATTACATTTTCAATTATTACGCTTTTATGTATATTTGCACCACTATTTACACAATATAATGCAACTAAGATTGATTTAATGAGTAGATTAGCTGCACCAGGCGGAAATCATTTGTTTGGAACAGATAAAATTGGTCGCGATATTTGGGCTAGAATTCTATTTGGCGGGAGAATGTCAATATTTATTGGCCTTGGAAGTGCAATAGGAACAACACTTATTGGTGTTTCTCTAGGCGCATACGGTGGTTATAAAGGCGGAAAATTTGATTCGATACTTCTTAAAGTATCTGAGGTAATGATGTCTTTTCCTCAAATTATTCTTGTATCAATATTAGTTTCAATGGCTGGACAAAGTATGTGGAACCTTATATTTATTTTTATTGCAACAGGTTGGCCAGCAATGTATCGTATGACGCGTTCACAGATGCTTTCTATCCGCGAACAAGAATATGTACAAGCTTTAAAGGCATTTGGTATAAGTGATATGGTAATTGCCTTTAAACACATGCTGCCAAATGCAATTGGCCCAATTTTTGTAAATATTACTTTATCAACTGCAATGTTTATATTACAAGAAGCAGCTTTAAGCTTCTTAGGCTTAGGTGTTCCGTTAGAAATTGCAACTTGGGGTAATATTTTAAACGCTGCGCAAGATTTAAATATTCTAAGGGATGCTTGGTGGATTTGGGTTCCAGTAGGAACAGTTATAACTCTTTTTGTTCTAAGTATTAACTTTATTGGAGATGGTCTTAGAGACTCATCAGATCCAACTATGGCGGGGTAGGTAAAATTATGAATGATGACGTCTTATTAAGTGTTAAAGATTTACATAT
>CAYJMR010000072.1:0-9553 GCA_964371375.1 uncultured Treponemataceae bacterium | reverse complement strand
TACTGCTAGGATCAGGTCTTACGGTGAGTATTTTAGTAACATCATCATAACTTGCGCTCATCTTTGTAATATTAAGTTCTGCGTCCCCCATGTCAAACGCAACGGGATTAGTACCATCAACAACAGTAAATGTTTTTGACTGTTCTATTCTAGGAAGAAATGGATACTGTGTAAGTTCTACTTGTGCGTACACGGTTTGTCCCACTATATACAATGGTTGAAACTTTATGCTTTTATTAAGATTGTTTCCAATATTTACCGTTGTTTTTGCTATAACAATATCGGTTTCTGCATCTATTATAGACGCGTGTGCCGTTATGCTTGTGTCTACGTTAGAACTTAATAGTCTTGGCCCGCCAGAAACGCTTCTTAGCATTTGACTAGCTTCTGCCTCTTCTTTAAAAGAGTCCAGCCACTCTTGAGGTATAGTAAAGCTAATTTCAACAGCCTTTTCGCTTTCGTGACTCCAAAGTGAATCACAACTTGTTAGTGCAAATAATGCCAGTACAAACAACAGGCTTAAAAATAGTTTTTGTTTCATATTACTCTCCAAATTTCCCCTTCTTATGCAATACAGCAGAAACACTGTACTTAATTTAATAGTTTGCCATAATTATAACAGGGAGTTTTTAATCTGTATATGTGCCAAACGGCACATATTTAAAGGCATTGTGCACTTTTTTGGTATGAAAAACCTTCTATGAAATCCAGAAAATTTTGTAGTACATGCGATAGTTTTATAACAGCTGTGGTAACCCATTATTAATTATTACGTATTAATTATTCATTACATTCCCCCTCTTGTAGATTTTTCAATTTAGTAGTACAATATATGTAATGATAGAAAGTGCAGAAGTTCTTAACACTCACGCAATTGAGCTTGCCTCACAAGGGCATTTTACTGAAGCTATTGCCTGTTTTAAAAGAGCTATTGGAATAGACAAGTCAAATTTACTCCTGTGGTATAACCTTGGTGTTACCTACCGCGATGCAGGTGATTTAGAGTCTGCAAAAGAGGTGCTACTCACTGCCTACGAAATAGACGAGTTTGACGAAGACTTACTTGAAACCCTTGCTCTTATTTTTTACTCCCTTGACGAAATAGATGAAGCCTTTAATTTTTGTGCCCATTGCATAGAAATAAATCAAAACAATCCTCGCATTTGGAATACTATTGGAGTTCTTTATTTTGCTCGAAGTGAGTTTTCTGAAGCATGTGTAGCCTTTGAAAAGGCGGTAACATTATTTCCCTATTATTACGATGCCCTATTCAACCTTCGCGATACGTATGAAGAATTAGGAAACACCAGAGGGCAAGAAGACTGTGAAGAACGTCTTAAAAGTCTAAAGGACCGAGGTCCTTATGCATGATACAGGTTTAGTAACTGATATTACCCCAACAGGCTTGGTAAAAATTCTTCCCGTTATTGATGGGGCTTGCTTAAGCTGTACTGTAACGGGGTGTGCAAAACGAGGGAAACCGTTTTTTGTAACAAACCCACATAATATAGAACTTGCAATTGGAAAACATGTAAAAGTATCTGAGTCCAAAAAGCACCAAGCAGTTCAAGCCCTTGTAAATGTATTTCTACCAATAAGCCTTGCCTTTGCAGTCTATTTTTTGCTCAATAGTGTTAATGTAAGTGATGGTGTAAAAGCAGGCGTTAGTCTTTTAACTCTTTTTATCTCTTGCCTCATTCTTTTTTTTATATCAACAAAACGAAAACTAGTACAAAGTGAAATTGTTGATGTAATCAGTTAAATTTTTTTCTAAGCCTAAGCTCTAAAACTGTTATTCTATAGTGGATTTTTGCTCTATTATATGCTATAGTATGCTCATGGATATTATCGAAAAATTTTATGCCGATGTAAAAAGAATAGTCAAACACGACAGGGCAAACAATGCAGGAAATTATGATGGCCAAAGAGCTTCTAAAGAAGTAAGCAAACACTTTATCTCCCTTTATAGAGATTTAGGAGAGCTCCCCTGTGCAATTGCAGATTATTGGGAACAAACATACATTGCTCTTTCTGAAAAACCAACTGAAGAACCTAGTGAAAAAAACATCACCTGGCTTGCAGCAAGCTTGGCACTATTAGAAGGAAACTTTTTTGAACTTGCAAGTGATCAAGAAAAAGAAGCTTTTACCAAGGATGATTGGAAAGAGCTTTGTGAAATGGTAAACTACGAAGCAGAAGACCTTCCCCTAGACATGCTTACAAGTCTCATGTCTGTTTTTACCGAAAAAAAAGTGATATGATAGACTATTATACTTCTTGCACGCTATGCCCTAGAAAATGCAAGGTAAACCGTAGCGATAAAAAAACTGCCTTTTGCAAAGAAACCTCTGACTTAAAAATAGGATGTGCTTGCCTTCATTTTGGGGAAGAACCTCCCATCACCGTACATGGTGGCTCTGGAACTATTTTTATAAGCGGTTGCAACTTAGGATGCGTATTTTGTCAAAATTATCAAATATCTCAAGAAAGCATGGGTACCATAGTAAACGATGAAGAATTTGCAAAAATTTGTCTTTCCCTACAAGAGAATGGAGCAGAAAACATAAATATTGTAACAGGTAGTCATGCAGTTCCTGCTATTGCCTCTGGTTTACAAAGAGCAAAAAAGGAGGGGTTAACAATTCCCGTATGCTGGAATTCCTCTGCTTTTGAAAGCCTAGAAGCATTAGAACTGCTTAAAGGCATTGTAGACATTTGGCTTCCTGATTTAAAAACACTTAATGATGATATTTCTTCAAAGCTTTTTTTTACAAAAGATTATGCAAAAACCGCAACACAAGCTATTCTTAAAATGATAGAAATGTCACCCATGCAATTTGCGGAAGTAGAAAAAAATGGAATTGTAAAAGAAAAAATGCTTTCGGGTGTAATCATTCGGCATTTGGTACTTCCTGATCTACTTCAAGACAGCATTGATGTGCTCGATTGGCTGAAGTTTTATGCTGACGGAAAAGCCTGTATTTCACTCATGAGCCAATATACTCCAATAAAAACAGACACAAGCAATGAAAGCCCCAACAAATTTATTTCAGAAAGTGAATTTAGAATAATAACACAAGAATTAGAAGAATACTGCTTTGAACATTTATTTTACCAGGAGCTTATTCAAGATGATTCTTGGTTACCTGACTTTAAAAGAGTTCAACCCTTTTCAAATGAACTTGCGATGCCCATTTGGCATTGGGAAAAAGGCTTTGTGCAATAACACAATTATTTAGTTAAACACCTCTTTAAATGATTTACAAATAGGTATTTATAGTATACAATGGTTGTACTAACTTTTGGAAGAGGACACTAACCATGATGGAATTTCACGTCTCTCGTGCTGTAAGAGATACTTGCAGCTTTGACCTATCTCTGTTTTCAACGAATGGAAACGTTATTTTTGCCAACTACAAGAATGTTCGCCTCTTTGCACAAAAATTGAATGACTCACTATCTCCAATTGAAGAGCAAAAAGGCTATATAAAAGCAGGCCAACTTAATGCAATGGGATTAATTGATGAAATTTTTCATATAGTATGCCAAAACTTTCGAGATTCAAAAAACAAAGCTGCATTTGAAGAACTTTATTCTCAACTAGAAGAAAAACTTGACACTAAAGCATTACACTCACTAGTCTCAGATTTTACAAAAGAGTTTCCACCTTTAGCTGTGTATCGAAAAGAAATATCAGAAGAAGACTACCTTGAAGCAAAAACAGAGGGAGTTTCCCATAAGGTAGAAACTATAGAAGAGCTCATGCTTTTAGTCTTAGCAAATGAAAACCCTGCTTTTGAGCCGTTTTACACATTGTTTAATGATGAGTACCTTAAAAAAAATCCTTCTTATAAAAAGGCTTGGAAAATAATTCAAGATTTTTTTAAGAAGCAACCATTGTTTGGTCCAAATCATACTGATTTAGTTACCATGCTTCGTGAACCTAGAATTGCTAGCCCAAATAGCTTAAAAGGGCAACTGGATTACATTCGCCATACATGGAAGGATATCTTAGAAGAAAACATCCTCCGCTTACTCGGTGCGATGGACATGATAACAGAAGAAGATAAACCCGGCTGGAGTGGCCATTTTTCAGGACCACCTCCAATGGAAGCATATAATTATGATTTGTTAATAAAAGAGTACGAACGATTTAGCCCCGATAGAGACTGGATGGGCAATGTTGTTTTAATGGCAAAAACTGTCCTCGTTTGGCTAGATCAATTATCAAAACAATACAATACAGAAATAACAAGACTTGATCAAATCCCCGATGAAGAACTCGATATTTTAGCACAACAGGGCTTTACCTCACTTTGGCTTATTGGTATATGGGAGCGCTCTTGGGCAAGCAAGCGAATAAAACAAATAAATGGAAATCCCGAAGCCACATCAAGTGCTTATAGTTTACATGACTATGAAATTGCAGAAAATCTTGGTGGATGGACTGCCTTAGAAAACTTAAGAAATCGATTGTGGTACAGAGGAATACGCCTTGCAGCAGATATGGTTCCTAATCACACTGCAATGGATTCAAAATGGGTTGTAGAAAAACCACATCTTTTTATTCAAAACAACTATTGCCCCTTCCCGGGATATACATTTAATGGCGAAAATTTATCGCTTGATTCTAGAATTAGTGTCTTTTTAGAAGATAGATACTATTCAAAAACAGACTGTGCTGTTGTATATAAAAGAGTAGATAATCAAACGGGTGACACTCGCTATTTATATCATGGGAATGATGGCACCGGAATGCCATGGAATGATACAGCCCAAATTGATTTTTTAAACCCTGAAGCACGGGAAGAGGTTATCCAAAAGATACTCCATGTAGCAAGGAACTTTTCTGTAATCCGCTTTGATGCAGCAATGGTTTTAGCGAAAAAACATATCCGTCGCCTGTGGTTTCCTGCCCCAGGTCAAGGAGGGGATATTGCAAGCCGCGCTGAACATGCTATAAGTAATGAAGCATTTGAAGCCGCCATTCCAAACGAGTTTTGGAGAGAAGTAGTAGACAGGATAGCAACAGAAGTTCCTGATACCCTTCTTTTAGCTGAAGCATTTTGGATGATGGAAGGATATTTTGTACGCACCCTTGGTATGCACCGTGTTTACAATTCTGCATTTATGAATATGCTCAAAAAAGAGGAAAACCATAAATATCGCTCAACTATAAAAAACACCATAGAGTTTGACCCACAAATCCTTAAGAGGTTTGTAAACTTTATGAATAATCCCGATGAAGACACAGCCGTAGCTCAGTTTGGTAAGGGAGATAAATATTTTGGCGTTTGTACCCTTATGGTAACTATGCCGGGGCTTCCAATGTTCGGACATGGTCAAATAGAAGGCTATGGGGAAAAATACGGCATGGAATATACAAAAGCATACTGGAATGAAGAAAAAGACTTTGCCCTTATTGACAGACATAACCATGATATTTTTCCACTAATGAAAAAACGGTATCTTTATTCAGATGTCGAATATTTTAGATTTTATGATGTATGGTCTGGCGACAGTGTTAATGAAAACATTTTTGCCTATTCAAACAGATGCAACAATGAAAGCACTATTGTTTTTTATAATAATGCATATGAAAGCAGTGCCGGCTGGATTTCGACATCATGTAAATATGCTGTAAAGTCTGATGATGGAAGTACAAGCACTCATACTGAGCACATTGCCCATGCTATTGGGCTTACACAAGATACAAGCCATTATTGTATTTTTCGCGAAAAAAAGTCTGACCTTTGGTATATTCGATCCAGTGCAGAGCTTTATGAAAAAGGTATCTATTTACAATTAAACGGATATGAATATCAAGTACTAATGGATATATCAGAAGTTGAAGATGATGATACAGGAATGTACCATGTACTACATAAAGAACTTAATGGACGTGGAGTTCAAGATATCGATGTTGCGCTAAAAGAAATATTTTTAAAAGATCTATATCACGCATTGGAAAATTTTGTTTCACCTATATTTTTCAATGAAATTGCACAGCTTTGCGCACCACATTTACATACCCGAAAATCAAAAGATGCAAAAGAAAAAACACCTACATTACCACAATTATTATCTCAATCAAAAAAAGCTGGTATTGAGTATTTTAAGATGCTTGAAATATTTATAGATGGTAATTACGGATCTTCGACTGTCTTAAAAACAAAAAAAGTGCCCTTACTAAAGGATGCTTCACTTGTATGGAATAGTTTTGCAAAGCGTATTACCAAACTCATTAATTTTTGTGAAGAAGCAAGAAGCCCAAAAGCCTCTGCATTACAAACAACTTTATATGAAAACATCCTTTCGCATCCTTATATGAGTGAAATACTCGCAGGGTTTTGTGTTCTGCTTACACTCAAAGATGTTTTACCGGATAATGTTAGTGCTACAACAGTTCGAAATCTTATTCAATTATGGTGCTTAGAAAGAAAAATGCGAGACATACTTGTATCGATGGGAAAACCATCAAAAGATATGTATAACCAATTTAAGGTAATGCTTGCAATAGCAGACTTTAGCGATACCCCGATTCCTCCCACCCAATTACAAAGTACGTTATGGGAAATGGTTTCAAAACTTGTATCAGGAGAAACTGCTACTTCAATTCTTGGAATAAATAAATACAACAATACACTATGGTTTAACCGTGAAGCAGCATGCGATACAATTACATTTGCAGCCATACTGCATACAATATTCCGATCAAAACCACAAGATTATCCTACTATAAAAGATATTTGGGATGCAGGATTATGTGCAATTGACAATTCAGAATATAAAGTTGAAAAACTTCTAGAATTAATTAAACCAAAAACAACTATAAAGCGAAAGCCTGTTTCACAAAAGAAAAAAACAAAGTGAGTGTTATAAAGATTGTAATTCAGTAAGGATTTTAACAACTTCACTTACATTAACTGGTATCTTTCGCTGCACTTTTTGTGGAAGATACACTGCTTGTAGTTTTTCACTCATTTTAGGAGCTTCGCCGCATAACATTTTGATTGAAGATGCACACAAAGAGGGATCCTTTATTGCAACAAGCACAACAGAGCTTCCGTCATCTTTTGAAAGCACACCTTTTTTTACAGAAGCTTTATATGCTCTTGATGTTTCTAAGTCAAAAAAGTTTGAATATTTCATAAAAAGATTTTGACTAGCTTGTGTAGCTTCCTCATCAGTTACTTCTTCAGGAAATACGAAGGCTTTTAATACAGCCGCATTTGTTGTAAAAATTTCTTCAAGCCGCTCAATATTTGACGGCTCTACAGGATCTGCTGCGCCTCTTTTTGCCAATGGAACCAACGAGTCTAACACAGAACATTTTCCGAGCGCGTCATGTGTTAAAGAGCCTGTGCAATTTGTAATAATTCCAGTTAATGGGAGAGAATACTTCCAGCCATATAATCCTGCAGTAATATTACCGTAGTTTCCAGCAGGCATTGCATAGTATAAGTTGTCAGTTAGATGCTTTTTGAGGCGTGAAAAAGCATACATGTATAAAAATGTATGAGGTAATAGACGCCCAATATTTACTGTATTTGCAAGAGTAAGAGAGTATTTATTTATGAGTTCAGGTTGTGCATAAATTGCTCGTGTAAGTTCGTAACACGCTTTTTTGTCCCCATCAACTTCTACAG
Source organism: uncultured Treponemataceae bacterium (assembly GCA_964371375.1). GTDB lineage: Bacteria > Spirochaetota > Spirochaetia > Treponematales > Treponemataceae > CAYJFX01. The sequence continues at coordinate 1,904 of CAYJMR010000072.1, read as the reverse complement.
GATATATATTTCCACCATTCCAAATACAGTCTTCATCGGTAAACCCTTTCATGGTTCCCTTTGCAAACAGTAAAACTGCTCGAATATTTTTCTTTCCTCTAAGGGATGCAGTTATTGCAGCACCAGTTTCCCCATCAGTAGATGCTAAAACTGTAGCTTTTTTTTCTTTCATTAAGGCAACATTTTCTAAACAAGCAGAAAGATACGAAAGCCCAAAATCTTTATGTGTTCCTGTTGGCCCATGAAAAAGTTCCAATACATAAAAATTATCATCAAGTTTTTTTAGAACCGGGCTAAAAGGAAAAGCGGTAGTAGCAATGGATTCACTTATAATGGGGCTAAACTCTTCTTTGATAAGAGCAGACGTAAGAGAACCTGCAATAGATGCGAACGGTGTATCTTCATCTAAATGAGAAATCCATGGCCGTAAATCTTCAGCATAGGCGGGAACATATAGTCCACCATCACTTGGTAAGCAATTTAAAATTGCATCAGAAAAAGATACTTGTTTAGAATTATTTCTCGTACTTACAAATTTCACTTGCTTACCTCTTATGTAATCTTAAATTGATACTTTTGCACAAAACCTACAGGCCTATAAGTCATCTTTGCTTGCCGCAAGCCTTCATCACCTAAATCTTGTTCTCTATTAATATAGGTTACCGATTCAGGAATCTGCTGCGCCGTTGCTCTGTTAACAAATTGATACACACCCTTGTATTCATCCAAACCTTTTTCAAAGTGAACAACAAACATATTCCCGTTTGCAATATATTCCCCAAGTGCCCACCCAACGGGCTTCCCTTCTGCATACACAATCCAACCATATTGTTCAGTAAAAGGAAGAAGCGAGAGAGCTAAAAAACATTGCTCATAATCGGACGTAAGTCCTTCTGGGCGTGTTCTTTGCCACTCGTCTAAAATATCCCCGGCATCAGCTGCAGTCGTAATATCAAGCGGCCTTACTTCACAGCTATACGCTTTTTCAAAGTTATTTGCTAGGTTGCGTTTTTTATGAAGCGATTTTCCTGCTAAGCTTGCAAGCTTTTCTCTCAAATATAAATAATCTGCATTATCTCTATCATCTATAAGCTCAAAACCAAGAGAGGCAAAAACTTCTTTACAAGACTCGCAAACATCTTCTGAAATATTTTTCCATCGTTTAAATTTTTCTATAAGCATCAGTGCATTTTCTTTTCCTGGACACCCTCCCACAACAGTAAAGAAAAAACCTTGTTTATCTTTACCCGTAAGAGCATATACCTTATTGCCAAGAGCGCTAATTTCATAGCTATATTTTTTTTGGTGCATTAAAAGCGATAAAAAAGTAAACTCAGAAATACCCCCAGGTAAGTTATTTAAAAATGGATGTAGTTCATCATGCATGTAAGAACTTATGGGCTCAAAGTTAGGAAAAGTGGGTATTTGCTTCATATATATAGAATACCCCTTTTTTGCTAAAATGTCAAAGAATATCTGAATGTAAATAAGAAAAAAATACATAAATGAACAAGTATCTATTGAAACGTCTTCAAAAATATCGTATTCTATAGCTATGAATAATGAGAACTCAAACATAGAAAAGCCGCTATTGGAACGCTTTATACGTTATGTAAAAACGTGGACTACCAGTGATTTAGCAGCTGCCGATAAAGGTGTTTTCCCCTCAACCGAGAGACAAAGGGACTTTGCCTACACACTTGAAAAAGAGCTAAAAGATTTAGGCATAGCTGATGTTCATGTCACAGACTATGCCTATGTCTGTGCTCGCATTCCTGCAAGTAAGGGTTGTGAAAACGTTCCTTCCGTAGGCTTCCTTGCACATATGGATACCGTACAAGGAGTTTCCGGAAAAGATGTAAAACCTCAAGTTATAGAAAACTATGATGGAAATGCAATTGAAC
>CAYJMR010000071.1:0-9583 GCA_964371375.1 uncultured Treponemataceae bacterium | reverse complement strand
CACCACAGCTTCCAACTCTCACGATAGAAGTTATACCTATGTTTTTTAGCTCTTCTACAGCAATACCCATAGAAGCACCGCCCATCCCAGTAGACATGACTAAAATTGGTACACCCTTGTAGGTTCCCCGAACACTTTTATATTCACGATTAAAACATAAAAACTCAACGTTTTCTAAATGCTCTGCAATACGGTCAACACGCGCAGGGTCTCCCGGTAAAATTGCCCTTGTAATGTTTAAATCACTTGAAAGTTGTATATGTGCTTGTTTCATAATCTTTCCTTCATATAAAATAAGTATAGTAACGAAAGCTGTATCGTCACGTTACTTGTAGTATACGTCTATTAAAAAAAATTTTCAACCGTGCTTGCACAAAATCCGTTTCCGTGATACAACTACTATATGAGTAAACTTCGCTTTGTTTGCAAAGATGACACAAAACAAATTCTCAATATCTATAAATACTACATAGAGAAAACAGCTATAACTTTTGAGTATGAGGTACCGAGCGAAGTAGATTTTCTGGTACGGATAAATAGTATATCAGAAAATTATCCATATATAGTTGCAACATTAAACAAGGAAGTTATTGGTTATGCCTATGCAAGTCGTTTTAGAGAAAGAAAAGCATATGATTGGGCAGTAGAAACCTCAGTTTATGTTGATAAAAATAAAAAAGGAAAAGGATTAGGAAAGAAGCTTTATAAAAAGCTATTAGAACTCTTAACCGAACAAGGCTTTGTAATGGCCTATGCATGTGTTACCTGTCCTAATTTTACAAGTGACGCACTCCACTCTTCTCTTGGCTTTTCAAAAGTAGGAATATTTACAAACAGTGGGTATAAATTTGATTCCTGGCATGATATTGTTTGGTATGAAAAGCAATTAAACTCAACAAAAAAAGAACAATTTAAAATAAAAACTATCGAAGCTCTAAAAAAATCATTTGTGGCAGAAGGATTATGAAAAAAATACGAAATCACGACCTTGTTCGAACCTTTGTCGAACTTAAGGGTAATCCAAAAATATCACTACTCACAGAGCCTCTTTGGTTTATACCATTTTCGCTCTTTTCTCCCTTTGCAAGCCTTTATATGTCAGAAAATGGACTTACAAGTTCAGAGATAGGTCTGATTATTTCAATTAGCCTCGCCCTTCAAGTACTTTTTGCCTTTGTCGGTGGCGTCATTACCGATAAAATGGGCAGGCGCCTTACCACCTTTATTTTTGACTTTTTAGCATGGACCATTCCTTGCTTTATTTGGGCCTTTGCTCATAACTTTTGGTTGTTTTTACTTGCAGCTTCAATAAATGCACTTTTTCAAATTACAAGCACCTCATGGACATGCTTGTTTGTTGAAGATTGTCCTAAAAAGCTCTTAACAAATGCATTCACTCTCCTTCATATGTGTGGAATGCTTTCAGTCTTTTTCTCTCCAATAGCAATTGTGCTTGTAGATATGTATTCAGTTCAGAAAGTTGTAAGTGTTCTTTATTTTATTTCAGGTATTTCGATGTCATTAAAATTCATTATCTTATATCTTCGTGGCGGAGAAACAGAAATGGGGAAAATTCGTTATGAAGAAACAAAAAACATCTCATATCTAACACTTTTTAAAGGTTATGGAGAAGTAATAAAAACTGTATTTCAATCTCAAAGCATGAAATTTGTTATACTTTTACTTGCATTAACAAATACATCGGTGATAGCTACTACAAACTTTTTTTCTTTATATGTCACAAAACACTTGCACCTGAGTGCAAGTTTAGTACCTATTTTCCCAATGGTAAGGACAGCCGTAATGCTGTTAGCAATTGCCTTATTACAAAATGTAATAAATCGCCTCAGAATGAAAACATCCCTAGTAACAGGAATACTGGTATACATTGTAAGTCATGTTGTTCTTATTATTACACCCGAACATAGTATACTAGGCGCTACACTATACACCTTGCTTGAAGCAATGGCATATGCAATTGTTTTTCCGCGCCGTGAAGCACTTATGGCGTTTTATATTATTCCAAAAGAGCGCTCACGCGTGCAATCTATTTTTCATGCCGCTATGATTGGTATTTCAGCACCCTTTGGCTATGTTGTAGGTCGACTTTTCGATGAACATCCAGATTACCCATTTTGGTTTAACATTCTTATTTTTGCCCTTACAGGGTTGCTTATTGCTCGCTCAAAAGCGATTGTGTCATATGACAAGGAAATTCGCGGAGAAACGTAACACTGCGTTTTTTTGCTTTCAAAAATTATAAGCGTATGCTATAATATATAATACATCAAATAATTTATCGGAGGAAAAATGAGTATTCATATCGCGGCAAAAGAAGGCCAAATTGCAGAGGCAATTTTATTACCAGGAGACCCATTACGGGCAAAGTTTATTGCAGAAACATTTTTAGAAAATGTGGAATGTTACAATGAAGTTCGAAATATGCTCGGATACACAGGCACCTATAAAGGCAAAAGAGTTTCTGTTCAAGGAACAGGAATGGGACAACCTTCTCTATCAATTTACGTTAATGAACTTTTTAATGTGTATAATGTACAAAAGGCAATTCGCATCGGAACCTGTGGTGCAGTTCACAAAAGCACGAAAGTGCGTGACATTATTATTGCAATGAGTGCATGTTCAGATTCCGCTATACTCAATCAACGCTTTGGCTCACTTCACTTTGCGCCGACTGCAAGTTATGAGCTTATGGCAAAGGCAATTGAAGCTGCTAAGGCAAAAAACCTAGCCCATATGGTAGGCTCTGTAACATCAAGCGACCTTTTTTATGATGATAACGAAAACTGGAAACTTTGGGCAAGCTATGGTGTTTTAGGCATTGAAATGGAAGCTGCAGAGCTTTACACTTTAGCTGCTAAATTTGAACGACAAGCGCTTGCTATCCTTACTGTCTCTGATCACATTGCAACAGGCGAAACAACAACTTCCGAAGAAAGGCAATTAACATTTAAGGGAATGATGGAAATTGCGCTTGAAGCTGCAATTTCATAATCTGCTTGAAAACCAAAAATGAAACCGATTTTTCTTATATGGAAATCGGTTTTTTTTGTCTATTTTTTTCTTGACAACTCTAAGGTTCATGCCTTATCATATATATGGCGGATTTATTATTTTAGAGGAGAAGAGTATGGGATTCACAACAAATCAAATTAGAAACATTGCTATTGCAGGTCACGGACAAACAGGAAAGACAACCTTGTTGGAATACCTATTGCTCACAGCAGGAACAATTTCTAAAGCAGAGCCTGTAGAATCAGGAAAAACGGTAAGTGATTATTCAACGGAAGAAATTGAGCGAAAAATTTCAATTCACTCAACACTTTCACACCTAACATGGAAAGACAACAATGTAAATATTTGGGATACACCAGGCTCTTCTGACTTCGTTGGAGAAGTTATTTCAGCCTTTCGTTCAACCGAAAGTGTTTTAATGCTTATAGATGGACGATCTGGAGCACAAATTGAAACCATAAAATTATGGAGAGATTTAGACAGACGAAACAAGCCTCGTATTGTTTATGTGAATCACTTAGAAGATGAAAGAACAGATTATGCAGCAGTAGTAAAAGATATTCACGATAAATTTTCTGTAGAAGTGTGCCCTGTAACCATTCCAATGGGGAGTGGAGCAAATTTTAAAGGTATTATCGATGTTATAAAAGGAAAAGCTTTTTTTATTCCTGCAGATGGACAAGCAGAAAAAGAAGCTGATATTCCTTCAGAATATATGGATGCATATGAAAATGCTCGTGGAGTTCTTGCTGGTGCCGCCGCAGAAGGCGATGATGACCTTCTCATTAAGTTTATTGATGAAGGTGAATTAACTGGAGAGGAAATTGAAAAAGGACTTATTATTGCACTAGAAAATAATCGCGTAGTCCCTGCCTTTGCAGGTTGTACCCTTAAGCGCTGTGGCCTTGTATCTGTTCTTGACTTCATTGTTGAAACAGTTCCTGATCCAGCTCATGCATTGGAAACAACAACAACTAAAGAAGGGGAAACTGCAGCTACAAAAATTAGCCCTGAGGGGGACATGAGTGCACTAATAATAAAAACTGCAAATGATCAATTTTCAGGCAAGCTATCATATGTAAAAGTAATTACTGGCACATTAAAAGCTGACCAAGAAGTTCACAATATTACAGAAGAACGAAAAGAAAAGCTTGGGAAACTGTATAGATGTGTAGGAAAAAAACTTGAAGAAGTTAAAGAATTAGTTGCAGGGGATATTGGTATTCTTGCAAAACTTAGCATCGCAAAGACAAGTGATACATTATCAACAAATGCAACAACACTTCCGTTTGTTCGATTACGCCATCCAAACCCTGTTTATTCAATGGCAGTTTCTGCTCAAAACAAAAAAGATGAAGACAAAATGGGTGAATTACTTGCAAAAGTAACAGAAGAAGATAGAACACTTCAATTTAAATATAATACTGAAACAAAACAAAGTGTTATCTCTGGGATGGGTGAACTTCATATTGGTATTATACTTAATAAAATATCATCACAAGCAAAAATAAGTATTGATACTGCTATTCCTCGTGTAGCCTACAGGGAAACAATACAGCGAAAAGCACAAGCTGAATATACTCACAAAAAACAATCTGGGGGACACGGGCAATTTGGGCGAGTAGTCCTTGCCATTGACAAGTTAGAAAGAGGTGAAAATTATAAATTTACCAATGCCGTTTTTGGCGGCGCTATTTCTAAAAACTACATACCTGGTGTTGAAAAGGGCGTAAAAGAAGCAATGGAACACGGTGTACTAGCAGGTTATCCTGTAGTCGATGTTGCAACAACAGTACTGGACGGAAAAGAGCACCCTGTAGACTCATCTGAAATGGCTTTTAAACTTGCTGCTAGAAATGCATTTAAAGATGCAATGGCTGCAGCAGGCCCTATTCTTCTTGAACCTATTATGGACGTAACGGTTTGGGTGGAATCAAAATATCTAGGGGATATTATGTCTGATATGTCAAGTAAAAGAGGACGTATATTGGGACAAAACCCTCTGGGCGGTGGTATTGAAGAAATAAGAGCTCAAGCTCCACAAGCCGAACTTTTAAAATATGCAATTGACCTTCGAGCAATGACAAGCGGCACCGGAAGCTTTGAAACAGCCTTTGACCACTATGATCCAATAAGCGGAAAAATCGCAGACGATGTTATTGCAAGTGCAAAAGAGTTTATGACAATTGCACATTCAGATGAATAGTACGTAACATGTAGCATCCGTGCTACATGTTACTATCGAGTTTTGCAATAGCAAAACTCAAGGACTAGAGAGTTAAGCGACATAGCTCGCTACGCTCCCTGCTCTATGTAGTATAGCAAGGCAAGCAAAACGAGTCCTTGTCGCGACTAATAAAATTCAGTTTATCGTACAAATAACCTAGAGGGGAACTTCGGGAAGAATTACGTATCAGTAATTCTTCCCATTTTTTATTCAGTACCATTTCTTATTACAAAAAAAGGGAGCGTGAACAATGTTCACACTCCTCTATACCTATTTACTTGCAACGTAAATCTTACCATCTGCGCCCGAACAATTGTTAATTATACATTATAAATTATTAACCAATTTTCATAATACTTAAAGGCTCATCACCTGCTGGCAAAACTTGTATATCTTCATCGTATCGAACCATAATACAATCTTCTGCTTGTACTTCAATGGATTCACTTGTAGATGAAATAAGTTTTCCACAACCTGATATTACCACTAAGCTTACCCAACCAGTATGAGAAGCAGGCGTATCAAAAGCAGGAAGATTTTGATTATGGCCAGTTGGCAAGGGATTTGGAATTGCTTCTTTTGCAAAACAAATACGTCCAGGATGCGAATAATCGAGCTTTTCTAGAGTAAAGTAATTGCACTCATACCGCCCCGAAAAGCTTTTTACTAAGTCACCAGGAATCGCTTTTATAACATCCAAAGATTTTTCAACATGAATTTCTCTGTCGCTACCCCAATCGTAAAGTCGATATGTTATATCACTCGATTGTTGAATCTCTATTATCCTTAAGCCACCCTCTATAGCATGAACGGTACCTGCTGGGATAAAAAGAAAATCGCCTTTTTTTACAGGAACCTTTTTTAAATGACTTTCAAGGCTTGCATTCTCAATAGCCTTAGCAAGTTCATCTCTAGAGTAGTTCTCTTCGGTTTCATTTAGCCCACAAATGAGTGTTGCTTCTGGCTTTGCATCCAATATATACCAACATTCAGTTTTCCCTAGAGAATTTTCGACTCTTGCAGCATAGTCATCATCAGGATGAACCTGTACCGAAAGGGTATCGTTTGCTTGAATAATTTTTACTAAAAGAGGATAATCACTTCCTGCAATACGAGAAAGCGACTTCCCTCCTATAATATCTGTATCTTTAGAAACGGTAGATTCCCCTGCGCAATGTGTAGATAAAATCCATCTCTCATATCCCCATGGTCTTTCTGCTAAAAAATAATCGTTCTTAAACACTTAGTTTTTTTCCCATAATTGTTCAGGATAATAGTTTTCTTTAATTTTATTTGCAATTTCATCTTTAACAATTGCTCTGTCTTCAGGGTATGTCATACCAAACCATTTTTCGGTTGAAGAAAAGAACTTTATTTTTCCAAGTTCATTGTTTACAATGTAACTAGCACCTGTAGGTAAAAGTGATTCAGCTTTTTCAGAATCGTTATTTTCTGCTATAAACTTATCCCAAAAGTCTGTAAACCCATCAAATGCTTTAGGAGTAAATCCAAAAAGGTTCATTGAAACCCATTCTTTACCAGTAAACTCAGAAATAGAACCGTTAAAATCTGTAACAATTTTATCGCCTTCGTAGCTAATTTTTGTGTGTTCATCCATTGATTTTAAGTAACCATCTTCAATAACACATACACCGCGAGAAACAGAACCAGAGCGGCTCATAGTGTTTTCAAGAACGTATCCAACCATTGCATGTTCGGTTGAACCTTCAGGCAACGCAGAAAGATGAGAATTCATGGTGGCAAAAGCTTCTTTTCCATAATAGTCATCGGCATTGATAACGGCAAAAGGTTCTTTTACGGCATCTTTTGCACAAAGCACTGCATGTACTGTTCCCCAAGGTTTAGTTCTATTTGGATTTATTTTTGCTAATTGTTCAGCAGTAAACAGTGAGTCTGGGTTTTGAAACACGTACTCTGCATTAAAATTGTTTGCAACTCTGTCAAAAAATCTTTCTCTAAAATCTTTTTCAATATCTTTTCTTATTATGTATACAACTTTTCCAAAGCCGGCTCTCTTTGCATCAAATGTTGCAAAATCCAAAAGTGTTTCGTCGTGTAGTCCAACTGCATCAATTTGTTTTACGCCTCCATAGCGACTTCCCATTCCTGCTGCCAATACTAATAATGTTGGTTTCATTTTTTTCTCCTATTTTATATGTAATGTAATAATATGCTTTATTTTATAGTATCGTATACGATGAAAAAAATCTAGGGTTGTTATGAAAAAAATGAAATTCTTTACAAACTGCACATTGCTTTTACTATCTAAACATACGTAAATTTATTGCAATATTTGCAGCCCTTTTGTGTTTTTTTGTTTACAAACCATACACTTACTGGTAAAATAAGGGTATAGCATATCAGCACAGGATACATGTAAAAAAAGTATTGTATTCATACGGTGTGTATCAGTGAACATTACCGTGGGATGCTGTAATGTTCGTGTTGCAGGATACAGCGCTTTCTTTAATGTGTTATCGAAGCAAACCCAAGATGACATTATTCAAAGAACGGAACAAACTTTATAACACGCTAAAAGCCAAGGCTAGCCCTTGGCTTTACGACTACAAAAGGAAGAGAACATGGAAGATTTTTATTTTGAGGAACACTGGGAAAAGGTGCTAGACGAGCAAAAGAAAATTCTGAGGTATAAAAGCTTTACACGAGAAAAAGCTCTTGAACTCGGTTTACTTATTATAGAAATAGCAAAAACAAAATATAAAGATGCAGTAGCAATTCGAATTTTAGAAGATGAAACAGTGATTTTTTCATATAAAATGCCTGGAACCTCTTCAGAAAACGACTGGTGGATGGACAGAAAATATGCTACATTTAGGAAGAGTGGTCTAAGTTCTTTTGAAACCTTTGTAAAGGTACACGTAAAAAAAATCAACCCTTTTTGGGAAGACAGAATAGATAACTTTGCAATCTGTGGAGGTTGCACCCCTATTATTCTTGAAGACGGAACAAAAAGCCCTTATACCCTTCTTGTGTCAGGCCTTCCACACCACCTAGACCATCAAATTATGATGGATGCAATGGCAAGGCAAATCCAGGTAGAAATCCCCTCTCTTATATAGAAAAAAACATGTAAAATTCTTGTAATATCTGCAACCTTTTTGTATTTTCTTTGTTTACAAACTATACACTTACTGATAAAATGAGGGTATACTAAATCAACATAGGAGAAAAAAATGAAAAAAGTTATTGCACTTGTACTTTGTACATCATTACTTTTCAGTGTGGCATTTGCAGGCGGGTCTGGTGACTCAAACTCAAATGAAATTGAAAAATTGGTTGTAGGGTACGTTCCTTCTCGCCCCGCAGATGAAATTTTAACTGCCACAGCACCACTTGAAGGTTTATTAAAAGCTGAACTTGCAACAGCAGGGTTCACCGTAAATGAAGTTGAAATTATTGTTGGAACAAGTTATGAAGCTATTGGGGAAGGTTTAGACGCAGGAACAATCCACGTTGGATTAATTCCTGGAGGAACATATGTTCTATACTCAGATGGTGCAGAAGTTATTTTAACTGCAACTCGTGATGGGCTAAACAAAGATTCAGACGACCCAATGGACTGGAATGATGGAAAACTTACTCTGCCAATGCCAGAAAGACAAGTTACTTACTACAAATCTCTTATTCTTGCAGGACCTTCACCTAAAGGTAGAGAACTTGCAGCAAAAGTTAATGCAGGTGAAAAACTTACTTGGGAAGACTTAAACTCAGCAACTTGGCAATACATGAATACAACATCTTCAGCAGGTTATATATACCCAACACTTTGGTTAATGGAAAACTACGACAAAACATTACTTGACCTAGATAACGCGTCAGCTGCAACAGGATACGGAGCTGCATTCTCTGCGCTTAAAGCACAAACTGCAGATGTTACAATGGCATATGCAGATGCACGACGTGATAACTTAAAAACATGGGAAGGCGAAGATTACATGGCCGGGGATCCAACAACTATTTGGACTGACGTTCAAGTTATTGGTGTAACCGATGGTATTTACAATGATACAATCAGTGTAACTCGCGATGATTATGTTATGACAGATGCGTTAAAAGAAGCATTGCAACAAGCATTCATTAACATCGGAAACTCTGAAGCAGGAAAACCAATTATTGCAATTTATAACCACAACGGTTATGCAGTTGCTAAAGACTCAGATTACGATGGTGCTAGAGCTGCAGGACAACTCGTAGCTAAATAAAACTTTTTACAAGGGATGCAAGTATCGCTTGCATCCTCTTTTTATTTTAAATGGGAATAATATGATACAATTTGATAAA